>JASHTX010000062.1 GCA_030040335.1 Microcaldota archaeon | reverse complement strand
CCGGCGAGGCCAAGGCAGGTCCTCGCAAAAGGCGCAATGGGCCAGGTAAGGAGAATACCGTACGCTGTGAAAGGAAGGCGAGCGCATCCGCACATGGTAGGTAAAAGGATACTGGAAAGGATTAACAGAAAGGAATACGAGAAGGCAATAGAAATCGCGGTAGCTGGAACTGGCAACGCAGCGCTGATAAAACAATATCATGTATACTCAAAAGAAAGCCTGCCGATAGTCATGAGCAACGATATAGAAAAGGTGTCAAAGGCTAAAGAGCTGATGAAGGTTCTGAAAACGATCGGCCTCAGCGGAGACGTTGAGAAGTCACACAAACCAAGACTAGACGGCAACGAAAGGACCGGCAGCAGGAGGCGTTTCAGAAACAGCGTGCTCTTTGTCGTGAAGGACGTGAGCAGCATAGGGAAGGCAGGAAGGAACATACCAGGCGTGGATGTGCTTAGCGTCGAGTCACTCAGGATCGAGGTGCTTGCGCCAGGGGCAAAACCAAGGCTTACTGTTTGGTCCGAGGCCGCTATAACTGCCCTGAAAGAGGGTATAGAGAAGTCAGTGGTGAGTTACAAGCAGTGATCTAATGCAAGTGCTCATGTATCCAATCGCAACGGAAAAGGCAATAAACATGGTCGAAAGGAATAACGTTATCACCTATGTCGTGGACTTCAGGTCCAAGAAAGAGGACGTTAAGAAGGAGTTCGAGGAGACATTCAAGGTAAGGGTAGAGAAGGTCAACATAATGATAGAGCCGAAGAACAGGAAGAGAGCTTACATAAAGCTCAAGAAGGAATTCAAGGCAAGCGACATAGCGCTCAAGCTCAAACTCGTATGAGGTAGAAAAATGGGAAAGAACCTAAAGCAGCAGAGGAGAGGAAGGGGCACAAACGCATTCAGGAAGCCTCCAAACTACTTCAAGGCTGACGTGGTCTACCCCAGCAGGAAGGTCGCAGGCAAGGTGACCGGAGAAGTCATGGAGCTCATAGACGACCCCGGCCACAGCGCACCTCTGATGGAGGTGATGTACGAGGACAATTCAAGGGTATTCTTCTTGGCGCCTGAGGGTATACGGATAGGAGAAAGGATTCAGGAAGGTGCGGAGGCAAGCCTGACTCTTGGCAGCATACTCCCTCTTGCAAATATACCTGACGGGACGCCTGTATACAATGTCGAAGCGCTGCCCGGAGACGGCGGAAAACTGGCGAGGGCAGCCGGCAACTATGCTACGGTCGTATCCCACGCACAGGACAGCGTAAGTGTACTTCTGCCTTCAAAGAAGGTGGCGGAGATAAACCCTGCCTGCAGGGCGCAGATAGGAGCAGTGGCCGGAGGTGGCGCGGATGCGCAGCCGATACTCAGGGCCGGCAAGAGCCATTACATGCATCATGCAGTAAATGCGCCATGGCCTGGAAACCGAGGCGTCAAGTCCAACCCTGTTGATCACCCATTCGGAGGCAAGCAGCACCACAAGGGTGCATCCAGCATGACATCCAGGAATGCGCCGCCAGGAGCGAAGGTAGGGCATATCGCGGCAAGGAGAGTTGGTAGGAAGAAGAGGAGTTGATCATGCCTAGGATATTCAGCTTTAGGGGAAAGAGTCTCGAAGAACTGCAGAAGATGAGCGTAGCCGATTACAGCAAGCTCATCACAGCTAGACAGAGGCGTGCGATAAAGAGAATGGGGCAGGAGTACAAGGCCCTGATTGAGAAGGTCGATGCTGCAAAGAAGTCAGGATCCAACAAGGCGATCAAGACCCGAGTGAGGGAAGCTGTGATACTTCCAAGCTGGGTTGGCATGCATATTGGCGTGCACGATGGCAAAGAGTTCAAGGACCTCCTCATAGCGCCGGAGATGCTCGGCCACAGGCTCGGGGAGTTCGCATTTACTACGAAGAGAGTGGTTCACTCGGCGCCTGGAATAAGGGCTACGAGAGGAAGCAAGTTCCTTGCGGTGAAATGATGAGATACTCTATCAACTCAAACACGTCACAGATCTCCTTGGCGCAGGGCTACGACATCAACGCAAGCTACAAGGATCTGACAGCAGTCTGCGACGCTGTTCGATATCTCAAGACCGACCGCGCGCTTCAGGTACTTGACGATATAATAGAGCTGAAGATGCCGATACTCTTCCACAAGTACAACAAGTACATGGGTGCGAGGCACGAGCTGGGGGGCAGGAAGGGCGCCTACCCGATAAAGGCGGCAAAGGAAACGAAAACAGTGCTCATGAATGCAATTGCGAACTCAAAGAACAAGGGGCTGAGCGAGGACGCGCTTTACATAGTCCACGCCTCCGCCAACAAGACGCACATAGAGCGCAGGAGGCCTTCAAAGGGCAGTCTATCGTGGGGCAGGGGTAAATACGGCATGTCCGCTGGCACTCACAGCGATATGGAATACGCAAAGATAGAGATAGGACTTGCAGAGGGCAGCGAACCGACGCTTACACGCAACATGAAATACTTCATCAAGACAAGAAACCCTGTCAAGGAGATCAAGTCAAAGGCGCCCCAAAAGCAGAAGGAGAAAGCGAAAGAGGCGGCGAAGCAGGAGGCGAAAGCCAAGAAGTGAGGAGATGGTAGTAGAAAGGAAGTTCATAGATGACGCGCTTGTAAAGCACGAGATAACCAAATACCTTGAGAAGACGCTCACAAAGGCGGGATTCTCAAGGGTCGAGATCCAGAAGACGCCGGTCATAACAAGAATAACTGCGTTTGTCACAAACCCGGGCAGGGTGATAGGCAGGGGCGGATCCACGATAGACTCGATAACGCAGGATATAAAGACAAAATTCCACATAGAGAACCCGCAGATAAGTGTTGCTGAGGTAAAGAACGAAATGCTCGAACCGAGACTTGTCGGCAGGCACGTGGCCAACGCGCTGGAACGCGGGGCAAACGCCAGAAGCCTTCTACACTCGACTCTTAGGACAATAATAGAGAATGGGGCACTCGGGGCCGAGATAGTCGCTACAGGGAAGCTGGCCGCAAAAGGCGCCAAGGCAAGGCAGATAAAGGTGAGGTTCGGCTACATACCCAAGGCCGGCGACACAGTAAAACTCGTCGACGAGGCGCACGTCACCTCATACCCCAAGTACGGTGCAATAGGCATAGTGGTCAGGATAGTCCAGCCAGGAACGCAGTTCCCGGACAGGGAGATAAAGAAAATAGAGATGCCGAAGAGCCTGGAAACAGCAAAGTAATAAATATCTGAATAGGCAAAATAGTGTTATAATGCGTATAAAAGAACTAAGGGCGATGAGCGTAGATGCGTTAAAGAACATGCTGCAGCAGCTGACCCTCTCTCTTTCTATAGAAAAAAGGAAAATCGCAGCTACCGGTGTGCAGAGCAAGAAGGTCAAGGTAAGGGAGATGAGAAGGACGAGGGCTCAGATACTTACACTACTAAAGGAAAAGGGGGTTAACTACTAATGCCTGAAATGTGCCCCAGATGCGGGCTGCCAAAGGAAATCTGCGTATGCGAGATACTAGATAGAGAGGCGACAAAGAGGATAAAGGTCTACAAGGCGAAGGCAAAGTTCAGCAAGTTCGTGACCATTATAGAGGGCCTTGCCGGTGAAGAGCTTGACAAAACGACAAAGGAGCTCAAGAGCAGGCTCGCGTGCGGTGGCACGCACAAGAACGGTCTGATAGAGCTGCAGGGCGATCATATCGGCGCAGCGAAGAAGGAACTGGTCAGTCTTGGCTTCCCCGAGGGCAGCATCGACGCCGCAAGCTAAAACAAGACATAATCTTTATAAATGGGGAGCGGCAATCTCACTGCTATGGGGGCTGAATTAGATAAGTTGGGAGAAAGATCGCAGCAAAGGTTGACTAGCCAACGCAGGCTTACGGGTCCCGAAGAGAGGGCGATCCGGTTTGCACACGGTAAAGTCGCTACTCTACCACATGAACAGCAAGAGAGTGAATTTGGTAGAAATGTAAGGGCAAAACTTGGAGACCTTAGGACTGTATTCTTTGCAAGAAAAGTCAGTTCAGAGGGTCCGCTGCAGAGTGCAGTAAGATCTTACGTTGATCCGGGCTATGATGAATTTGCAGAGGCCCATAAGAAAGTCCCTGCTTTGGATTTCGCGCAAAAAGTAGCCGCTAAAGCATCTGCAGGACCTCTGACACTCTCACGAGCAACAGAGATATTGGATGAGTTGCTGGGAGTTAAAACCCCACTGCGACTCAGTTCCGAAACCATCAAGGTTATAAAAAATTCTACTGAAGCAGCGGCAGCTCTAAAAACTACAAGTGTACGAGCTCAGGTTACTGAATTTACTAAGAATCTGTTTGAGGGCTTTCAGGGCGATGCATATGCTCTAGGAATTTTTATGTTCAGACTATCTCACAAAGGCATGGAGCAGAAGGCTGTAGAAAAAGAAGCGAAGCAATTGAGCAAGAACAATCCCGAATTCAAAGGGTTTTTTGAGAAATTAAAAGAAACAGCAGTTGCATTCACTGCAATGTATCCTGGAGAGATCACAGAAAGAGAGGGCATACATCCAGAACCAACAGAGCACGAAATCATGTACATGGTACGTCATAATCAGGTAATGTTTCCATTCATCCCTGATGGCTGGCCTAGGCGCGTACCTAAAACCTAAACCCATCGTTGCTCGCCACAAAGCTAATAACTACCTTATATAAACTTGAATTTCATTGGCATAAGAGAGAGCCATCTGTGGTCCAATGATATTCGCACTACTCCTCATAGTCTTCTTACCTTTCCTGTTTGCAGCATTACTCTTCGCGGTACCTGAAAAAGCATCATTCAGAATATCTCAGGCATCTAGTCTCATAGTCTTGATCGCTTCGGT
This sequence comes from Microcaldota archaeon, assembly GCA_030040335.1. Classification (GTDB taxonomy): domain Archaea; phylum Micrarchaeota; class Micrarchaeia; order Micrarchaeales; family CABMGC01; genus JAJYVH01. The sequence continues at coordinate 5,477 of JASHTX010000062.1, read as the reverse complement.
AATCGCAGCATACGTTGGCCTGATCCAAGGATTCGGCGCTCTCACCTTCCAGCAGAATTATTTGCCGGCATTAGGAATCAGTTTCACCCTGGAACTTACCAAATACAGCAACATCTTCATGATAATGTCTACGATCGTGCTCTTTGCATCAGCACTCGTGGCCCCTAATTTCATAAAAGAATCGCAGCGTATCTACAACCTTCTCTTCCTACTGATATCCGGCTCTGCGCTCGGCGTCTTCCTCTCCGGCAACCTCTTCTTTTTCTACGTCTTCTGGGAGATAGCAGAAGTATCAATGTTCTTCATAATCTACATCTACGGTGGTTATGACAGGAGGTACGCAGCTATAAAATTCATAATCTACTCTCTCGTGGCCAGCCTGCTCCTACTCGTGGGCATAATGGTCATATACTCTGGCCTACCATCACAAACTTTTTCCATAGACTCCATAATCTCCCAGTCTGGCTCGCTGCCCCTCAGCACACAGCTCCTGGCGCTCTTCCTGCTTCTTTTCGCTTTCCTGATAAAGATACCCTCTTTTCCTTTCCATGGCTGGCTGCCAGATGCGCATACGGAAGCCCCAACTACAGGAAGCATGATACTGGCTGGCATACTGCTGAAGTTCGGAGGGTACGGGCTCCTGCTCATGTTCCTGATTCTTCCCATAGCGACAGGATACGCACAGTATATTGCGATTCTCTTCGCCATATCTGCCATCTACAGCGCAATGGTTGCTATTAGGCAGACCCACCTGAAGAGGCTGATCGCATACACAAGCATAATAGACATGGGGATAGCATCTCTTGGAATCGCGTCTGTCAATGAGTTCGGCATCGCAGGCGGCCTCTATGCGATGCTCAGCCATGGCATAGTAATATCGCTGCTCTTCCTGCTCGTCGGATCTATAGACGAATCATTCAGGACTATGCTGATAGACAAGCTGAAAGGCATAGTGAAGAACCTGCCGGGGCTTACCTACGCCTTTCTCTTCGGAGCATTTGCGCTCTTGGGCATACCCCTGACAAGCGGTTTCATAGGGGACCTGCTAGTCTTCATTGGCGCATATCATGCATACGGGACAATAGGGATAATACCGATAGCGGCAATCCTGATAATAGGCGCGTTCATCTTCTTCGTAGTGGAGAAATCATTCTTCAGCGCTTCGAAGGCGATTGAGCCCTTCTCAAACCCTAGCACTGATGTCTACTACTCTGCAGGTTTTCTTATCGCAGTAACCATCTTCCTGGGTATCCTCCCATCGCTTCTGCTGTCGCCTTTTGCGCTTTAGCGTGTAAGATCCCTTGCCTGCTCGCCATTGTAGTATCCTGTCTGTATGACTTCCTTCAGCACGCCTATCAGGTAGGCCGCGTTCTTTGTTATGTCCGAGGTAGTTATCATCCCCTTTACTTTATTGTCCCTGTCAACCACGCACAGCTTCTTCACTTTCTTTTCGGCCATAAGCTGAGCGGCATCCTCGATGTTCTGGTGATGCGGGACCGTAATCACCGGTTTGCTCATCACATGCGACGCCCTTACAAACCATAGGTTCCTTTTTGCAGATACTAGCCGCCTTACTATGTCCCCTTCTGTTATTATCCCAGTCGGCTCATTATGCTTATTCACGATTATTACAGAGTCAATCTCGTACTTCTTCATCATTTTCGCTACTTCTTTTATGCTCGCCTCCTCTTTGGCCATCACTACCGGGGTACTCATTATGTCGCTTACGACAACTGTGCCAAACTCGCTGTTACTCATCGGCTCTCCATATTTGCCTTGCACAATCCCACCTACATACCTCATTCAAGTCAAAAGCTTTTAAATCAAATCAATTTGTTCGTTTATTGGCGTTCAGTTCTTTCCAGCAATATAAAAATGCAGGTGCGGCTATGTACGAAAACGATCAGGATAATCGGTTGGGCTAGCCCGCGCGAAATATGTTGGATAAAACATGGAAATGAGGAGCACTACGACTGAACCTAGAAGGAAAAAGGCAGAATAAATGAAGAAACCCTGAGAAAATGTCACTAAGAACAAAATGAAAAAGATCCACTTGAAGATAGTGCCAAGAGCGACCAATGTTTCTTTTAGGCTATTTTGAGGCCTAGTGGAAGCGTCATTAAGCCACTCCTTATACCATTCGCTATACTTCTTGTATGCATAAAATATTAGCAAAGCAGAGATTACAGCCAACCCGATTAGAAAATAGGTGCCATTATTCACCTTTGTAAGAAGTTGCGAATTCAGAACAAAAAGAAAGTAGATCGCGCCAAGTATGACTCCAGCAGTCTTTACCAGTGGAGAGGCTGGTCCCGTATGCCTGCCACCACCCATTGCTGGCATTAACTATCACCCTCCATATCGTAATTCATGTAGCTAATGAAACACTCTTATTAAATACTGTTTGGGCTTGAACACCGTAGTAAACGCCTTGGCCGGGATTCTAGACGCCGGTTACGAATCTATAAAACTTAATTTCTGATAAGTGTGGCAATCTCTGGTGGAACCAGCTCAGCAACCGTTAGCCTGTCATTCGGGCGCGATGCGATAATACTATCTAAGTATTTACCATAATTCCCAAACCCCTTGCTCTTCGCGAATCCAGAAAGTCCGTCTTTGACGAGGTCCATCTTTATTTGGAACTCCTCTTCGCTTCTAATACCTTCAGCAAACGCCAACTTACCCCATAAAACAAACTTACTCTCATTTTCACTGCTGCTCTTAACTATGTCTCTTAATGGCTTACTTAAAGAGTAGATTTTAAACTTACCCTTTCGTTCAGTCGGCAGTTCTGGTCCAGTGTTAAAAAATGCTAGGCTACCTGCAGTCGTAGAAGTCGCAATACCCCGTTTTACCATCTTGCCCAAAGCATTCCCCATACTACCAACCTTGACGCCTCCGGATCTTGATAATTGTTCTAGCGTGGCACTGCCCCCGAACACGTACAGTAGCGAAGTGGCTTTAACTTCGAGAGGTGTAAGTGTCATGTGACTCATACCGGCCATGTTAATCAATTAATGTCTCTTTTCGTGGTATTTAAATGTAGGTGTAAAATTTAGCTGTCGCTGAATTATCATCTTTACGCCTTGGCCGGGATTCGAACCCGGGTTTCTTGGCTTATCAGGTTTAAGCCTAATAAACTCACAAGCGTTCAGCCACGAACCAATCGTGTTGACAGGCTCGTATGCTAGACCACTACACTACCAAGGCGCAGTATGATTAAGACTTCGATTATTAATTAACCTTGCTTTTGTTTTCCCGCAGGCCGGATTTGAACCAGCAACCTACCGGTATCTTCTTTTCCTAGAAGCAGTCAAAACTACAGCCGGTCGCTCTGCCGTTGAGCTACTGCGGGGCATTATTATAGAGGTTATGGCATATTAATATAGATATATGAGATTTATCATTATGCCGACGGTCACTTTAATATCGGCGAGCGACCAGACCGACAGGTGATCTTCCTTGAAGCAGCAAGAAAGTTTTAAAGAGAAATTCAGGCGTAAGGCTGTTCCCCTGTCCATCTACCTGATAAAGGATTACATAAGGCAGTTGGTAACCAATAAAAACTTTCATGACTCACTGGCGGCAACGTTTGCCTTCGCAAGCATCGGCATAGCATTTCCATTTCTTCCTGCACCACTTTTCTTCGTAGTACTCGTGGCAATCTTCATCTTCAGTCTCATTAACACTTTGCTGGGTCTTATGACCATGCTTCTGCTCTCTTTACCGCTGCTTATATACCAAGCGCCCCTTCTCGCGTGGATGTGGATGGTCTTCGTAAGCATATCCCTGTTCCTTGGGTACCAGCATTACAGAACAATCGAATACGCATTCGCGCTAACAGTGCTACCTCTTTCCTATTTGGGTTATCTGCTTGAATTGCCCGGCCTTATACTATCGATACTTGTACTCGGTTTTAAGCGCAGCGCGATAATGGGCAGTGCCGCAATTGCGCTAGCGATTATAATCTCAAACCTCGCAAGCATACCTATCTCCGGTCCTATAGTTTACAACGCCGTAGCAGGCCACGCCTTGATAGCAAATGTCTCATTCGTTCAGTATTTCGTTCCTTCAAAACCAGCAGCAACATTTTCAAACCTCGGCTCCTCGTGGGCCTCGGCCTGGGCAACTTTCTTCAGTTATAACGTGGCTGATCACGTTCTGGATTCCTTCTACTACGCGGGCCTCGCCCTTGTATACGAGCTTCCTTTTAACCTTGCCCAAATACTGGTCTGGCTTTTTGTGGCGTTCACAGCCAGCAGCTACGCGATAAACAGCAGATCCGTCTACAAGGGGGCATACGCAAGCCTCTTCGGGGCCGCGCTGCCCGTGTCTGCATTCATTCTCTCATTACTCGGTGTGGGAAAGTTCAGCTTCCTTATTGTAATAAGCTTCTTGATGACGCCTGCTTTCATTTTCTTGCTTGAGGCTGCAAACATAGACGTAGTACTTGCACTGGACGTCATGAAGCAGGACATACTGGGTAAGTTCGGCGTCGCTTTCGAAGACCTAACAAAGGGTTCCTCAGAGACTCTCGATGACGTGGCAAATTATTCGGAAACAAAGAAGGAGATAAAGGAGACGCTTCTTGCGCCCCTCGAGCACAGGGAAATATCAGGTGCATACAACGTAAGACCAGCGAAGGGAATCCTCCTTTTCGGTCCTCCCGGAACCGGAAAGACGCTGATGATGCGCGCTCTTGCAAATGAGATGCACGCTGGTTTCTTCTATGTAAAGACATCCTCAATTCTATCTCCTTTCCCCGGAGAGAGCGCGCAATCACTCTCAAAGATATTTGCCACCGCAAAAAAACATGCACCATGCATACTGTTCTTCGATGAGATTGACAGCATCGCAAGCAGGCGCGAAGAGCAGCTAAGTTCCACTGGCAGGGAGCTCGTAACCACTTTACTGAGCGAGATGGATGGTTTCCAGAAGATATCGGATGTTATAATAGTCGGCGCCACAAACACGCCCCAGCTGCTTGACCCGGGTATTATGCGACCGGGCAGGTTCGACAAGATTATATACATGCCTTTGCCAGATCAACCAGGGCGGGCCGCAATATTCAAGTATTACCTGAGCAAACTGCCCACTAGCAACGACATCGATTATGACAAACTTGCCAGCGTAACTTCCAGATTCTCTCCGGCCGATATAAAGAATATTACGGAAGAGGTTGGCAGGGAGATAGGAGAAAAAGCGGTCTCCAAGCACGAGGTCCTTTCTATAAAAATGGCAGATGTCGTAAGAACCGTAAAGTTAACGAAACCTTCTACTTCTCTCGCCCAGCTGGAGGAATACAATACGTTCAGGGTGGATTACGAAAGGAGAACACACCCGGAGCTAGAGGTGGTGGTCGAGAAGAAGATAGTGCTAAATGATGTTATTGGGCTCGAAGAGGCAAAGAAAGCGCTTCACGAGGCTGTGGAGATACCTATAATGCACCCCGAGCTGATCAAAAAGTATGATATAAG
>JASHTX010000061.1 GCA_030040335.1 Microcaldota archaeon | reverse complement strand
AAGTAAGCATAAAAGGAATAAGCAGGTTTGCGGTGTACAGTGACGGGATGTTCGGCGTTCCAGAAGGAGTTCTGGCACTGGCAAAAGGCTCGTCAGGCCCCAGGACGAATCCGTTCCTTGAACTCAGCGTGCGATTTGCTGATCGGCGACATGACGCAAGTGCAAAATTCGGAGATCCAGAACCTGGAGCTAGGGTTGAGCTGGCCAAGGACGTTCTGAAAGGGCGACGCAGAGATGCAGACTCGAAGGCTACACGTCCTCACAAACTGGCTTCAGCAAGATAAAAAGGCTTAAGTTACTTCACGTGCAAAGACGTTTCGATGGACGTTGAGACGAAGCTTGAGCTGATAAAATCTGAGCCTCTTGAGGAAATCATAACTGAGCCCGAGCTCAAGGAGCTGCTGGAGACGAACAGCAAGCCGAAGCACTACATCGGCCTGGAGATAAGCGGGATGCCGCATATCGGCCACATACTCTTCGGCGGGAAGAAAATGAACGACTTCGCCAAGGCTGGCATCGAGACGCAGGTGCTGCTCGCCGATTGGCACACGATGGCTAACAACAAGCTCGGCGGAGACTGGGAAAAGATAAAGAAGGTCTCGAGGTTCTACAGGGAACTCTTCAACTTCTTTTGCCCAAAGACAAAGGTCGTGCTCGGGTCTGACCTTTACCCTGAGACAAAGGACTACTGGGAGACGCTAATCCAGATCGCAAGGAGGACTACGATAGCGAGGGCCACGCGCATGCTGGTCATAGAGGGCAGAAGCGAGAAGGAGACGCTGCATGTGTCGCAGTACATATATCCGATAATGCAGACGGCTGACATATGGGCGCTTGACGCTGACCTGCCGCACGCAGGCATGGACCAGCGGCGCGTGCACGTATTCGCCAAGGAGATGCTTAGGGAGATGAAGCTGAAGAAAGTTGTACCCCTGCACCATCACCTCATGCCCTCTCTTGTCGAGCCCCCGCAGATCGATGCCAACACGCCCAAGGAGGAGCAGGTCGCCGCGCTCAAGATGAGCAAGTCAAAACCTGGCTCGTTCATCTCCATACTCTCAACGGAGAAAGAGGTGCACGACGCACTCAACAAGGCGTGGTGTCCCGAGGCTGTTGTTGATAACAACCCTGTGCTGCTCCTGAACAAGTATGTTGTCCTGCCGATTCAAGGCAATCTGCAGGTGGAGCGAAAGAGGGAACACGGAGGCGATGTCTCATACACTAGCTATGAGGAGCTGGCCAGGGATTACCAGGCAAAGAAGCTGCATCCGGTTGACCTCAAGGCTGCAACCGCTAGCTCGATGGTCAGGATAATGGAGCCAATGGTGAGCAAATTCTCAGGCCAGAGAGCGGAAATACTAAATATGCTTGCTTCATAAGATGTATGATGATCTGAATGCGATACTTTGCCGACTTCCTGAAGATTGCCGGCGTGATAATCATCTTCGTAGCGATCTTCATGCTCTACACTCTCTGGGTTAGCCTTTCAAACGAGGGGCCAAGCGCGCCGCTGCAGACGCCCTCGGGCAGTTCCCAGACCGATGCCGTCGCTGCGCTTGTCAACAACGCCAGCCAGATAATCTACCAGGAGTCATACATAATCGTAAAGATAGTCCTGCTCTTCCTTCTTGCGATAATAGGCGGGAAGCTGGTCACCCTCGGCTTCGAGGCAGAGAAGACCGAAAAGATGGGCGGTGAGGGAGACGAAGAGGAGGAAGATGCTGCTCCTAAAGCAAAACGCAAGTCCTCAACTAACCCCTATTAGCGATGTTCCTATTGCTATCAGCAGTATGCCGTCCCACCTCAGCAGCGGCACCGACTCTCCAAGGAAAAAGAACGCTATCAGGCTCGCAAAGACGAAGCTGAGGCCCGCGAAGCTGTATGCCCAGCTCAAATGCGTTCTGCTCAAAACGTAGAAATATATCACAGTTGAGAGCAGGTATGCGATCATTCCAGCAATGATGTATGCCAGAAGGCCAGTCGTGTCTCCTGTGACCATCACCCCCAGCTTGAAGAAGATCTGGCCCAGGGCTCCGAGAGAGGTGCTGACGAGGAGCATCACCGCGTACATCATCTTTCCTTCCTTCATCATCCCACTCAAAGCGTGAAAGAGATCACGATTATCCCTATTATTATCATCGCCATCCCGATTACCCTTGGTATGATTATGCGCTCACCGAGCACGAATTTGGAGATGAGGAGGACGAAGATGAACGTGCTAGCGAAAACCGGATACACGAACGAGATTATCGGCGCTGCGTGGAGCGCATACAGGTAGAGGAGCAGGCTCAGGAAATACAGCGCGAGGCCTGCCAGCATCGCCCTGTTTGTGAAGATATCTATCAGTTCCTTCCTGTTGAATCCGAACTTCTTCACGTTCTTCTTGAAGACGTACTGCGCCACCGCCGCTATTGCCGCAGCGGCGAGCGTTACTAGCACTATTTCCGCCACGCTTAGCATCAGAACACTAAACATCTTTTGCAGCTAAGCCTTTTAATTTTACGCATGCATAAGAGTGATTGCTTCGTGGTCTTGTGCTGCAATGGGACTTTCTTGAAGATCCAAAGGAGCTCTTTGCTTTCGCTTCCGCCCTAGGCGTAGTCATATTCAGCATAATATCTGTGATCGCGTTCGCGGCAGGAGGAGGCGCCAGCATACTTTTCTGGATATTCGCGGTAATAACAATGCTGCTCATCTTAAACCTGGTCTTTCACATCTATCGGAATGAAACGCAGCAGAAGGAGACCGTGCCGAGACCGAAGAAGCCTGCCCCGAAGAAGCGTTAGCTGATTGGATGCGTTCTCTTATAGTAGCCGAGAAACCAAGCGTAGCATTGCGAATCGCACTCGCGCTGAGCGACAACAGGCCAATAAGGAAGAGCATAAACGGCGTCGGCTACTTCGAGATCTACAAGGACGGCAACACCCTTTTCGTCACCGCGGCTGCAGGCCATCTCTTCACGCTCGCCCAGAAAGGGCCTAACAAGGCACTGCCGATCTTCGATGTGGAGTGGGTAGCCTCTTACAAATCGAACAAGGAGTCGTATTTTACGAAAAAATACCTTGACACAATCAAGGAAGTCGGGAAGAACTGCGATTCTTTCATAAACGCATGCGACTACGATATAGAGGGAACGGTCATAGGGACCAACATAATAAGGTACGTGAAGACCGACGATGTGAACGCAAATGTCGCCTTGGACAACGTAAGAAGAATGCATTTTTCAACAACAACCAACCAAGATCTTCTTGCATCCTACGCCAACACCGAACCCTTTGACCACAGGAACTTCGATGCAGGAGAGACGCGCCATGTTATAGACTGGCTCTGGGGCATAAACCTGAGCAGGGCTCTGATGCGTGCCATATACGCGACCGGAAACAGGAAGACCATGAGCATAGGCAGGGTGCAGGGCCCGACGCTCGCTATACTCGCCGTGCGAGAGAAGGAAATCAAAGCGTTTAAGCCGAAGGATTTCTGGAAGGCGTTCATAACCGTCAACGGCATTGACTTCGAGAACAGGAAGGGCGCGATTTTCGAGAAGGAGGTCGCGGAGAAGATTGTGGATAAGGCGACTGGAGCGAAGGCGCATGTAGACGTTGTGGATGTCAGGGCGGCAAAGCTCTTCCCGTTTCCCCCCTTTGACCTCACTTCATTGCAGCTTGAGGCCAACAGGACCCTTGGAATAGATCCCTCAAAGACGCTTGCATTGGCGCAGTCGCTTTACGAGCGCTCATATATTTCATACCCTAGGACCGCATCGCAGAAGCTGCCCTACTCGCTCAACTTGCCCAGGATAATAGGCCTCTTGGCGAAGAACGAAAAGTATAGAGAGATCGCCGAGGCACTAATCCGCGCGTCAAGGTACAGACCGATCGAGGGAAGGAAGGAGGACGAGGCTCATCCGGCAATATATCCTACTGGCGAGATGCCTGTGAGGCTTACAGAGGAGGAGGGGAAGCTCTATGATCTGATTGCAAGGCGTTTCCTCTCTGTCTTCGCTGAAGCTGCCGAGATAGAGCATACCGATGTGCTGCTTTCGGTAGGGGAGGAAAAATATGAGGCCAAGGGCAGCAGGCTGGTAAAGAGCGGATGGCTCTCCTACTATACCTACTACAAACCTCAAGAGGCCGCGATGCCGAAGTTTATCGCAGACACCTTGTTGTCAATAGACAAATCATATCTCAAAAAGCTGGTCACGCAGCCGCCCGACAGGTACGGGAAGGCAAGCCTTATCGCGCTGCTTGAAAACAAGGACCTGGGTACAAAGGCCACGCGCGCAGCGATCGTTGACACGCTCTTCAA
>JASHTX010000060.1 GCA_030040335.1 Microcaldota archaeon | reverse complement strand
CTCGTAGAAGTTCTTGAAATATGCGCCTACCAGCAGACCCAGTTCCTTTGCTATCAGGCCTATCTCAATCGAGGCGAGGCCGCGTATTTTGCCGGGCACAATAGAATTACCTCTTCTTGCTGCCCTCTTCCTTTGTGATCTTCGCGAACCTACTCACAGTCTCTTTCATATTGCTCGACTGTTCGAGGGCGGTGCCTATCTGTACTATGTCTGCACCTGCCTTGTATGTAGTGCGCAGCAGGTCAGGAGTCTTGACTCCTCCTGCAACAATGTATGGCACATTTATCGCGCTCTTCACCGCCTTTACCATATCCGGAGGCACCGGGCCTGAGTCCATCTGCTGCGGGTTGGAGCCCACATCAGTAAGTATGAATCTGTTGCCCAGGAATTCTCCTGCGTTGGCCAGCGCTGCCGCGATTCTCGGCTTCGTCCTCGGAACGAGATTTACGTCAGCCACCCAGCCTACCGTGCCGCCGGGTTCGACTACGATATAACCCACGGGCAGCGGTTCTATGTTGAGCTGCTTTATCAGCGGTGCGCCGAGCATCTGGACCTGCGTTATCCAGTATGGGTTTCTGGCATTCAGGACAGACATGAAGTAGAAAGCGTCCGCATACCTTGTTATAGTTGCTATGTTTCCAGGGAAGAGAACCACCGGCACGCTGTGCTCCTTATCCTTTATCCCCTTTGTCACCTCCTCAAGGAGCTCGCCCTGCGCGCCTATGCTGCCTCCTATCAGTAGTATATCCGTGCCTCCCCTGACGCTTTCAACTCCTGCCTTTATGGCATCCTCCGGCTTTGGATAGTCTACTGGATCTATCAGCATGAAGAGCATCGCTCCCCTGCTTTCCAGAGTCTCATTTATGTACTTCTCAGTCTTTCCAATCTTTATCGCCATTCAAACACCCAATATCTTGCCTCCGCTCCTTGAAAACCTGTTTATAGTATCCATCACTCCCTTTCTTATCTCTACGCTCGGCTTGTATTTAAGCTCTACTTTTATCCTGGATATGTCCAGCACCCTGTCAGATGTCATGAACCTCAGCTCATCGCTGTCAAGCCCCCTGCTTCTTGCAAGCATCCTTACCAGGAACTCCTGGACGTGCCTCCTCGGTTTTGGCAGCTTCATCAGTTCTGCTGCAAGGTCCACGAGACCTTCCTGCGTGTATATTCCACCGTCAGAGACGTTGTAGACCTTGTTGGTGCTTATCTCCGGATTGTCCTTTATCAGCATCATTGCGTTTACCACGTCCACTATGTGTATGAGCGAGAGGTGGTTCTTGCCGTTTCCTATTATCACTATCTTGTCCTCCTGGAGTGCCTTGAGGACCTTGAAGAAAGAGTGGTCGAACCCAGGCCCATAGATGGTTGGCATCCGCAGTATGGTGTATGGCACCCCGCAGTTCTCTATCTCGTGCTCCGCAAGCATCTTGCTGTGGCCGTACTTGTCGGTCGGCATTGCCTTGGAGCTTTCCTGGAGGGGTTCGCTCCTCTTTCTGCCGTATACGTCCTGAGTGCTGGCGAATATGAAATGCTTTATGTTGTTCTTTTTGCAGACCTTGAGCAGGTTTGCCGTTCCTTCCACATTCACCCTTATGAGCTCGTCCATGGTGCTCTTCGATTCTCCTACTATAGCAGCAAGGTGGAATACTATGTCTACACCGCTACACGCCTCGTCGAGCACGTGTAGATCGTTGAGGTGTCCGACAAACGGCACAACTCCTGCAGGAAGCTTGCTCGTCTCCTCTCTTCTAACGACCAACGCCCTTACCGTGTTGCCTTCTGCGAGCAGGGCCCTTATCATATTCTGCCCTATCCTGCCTGTCGCGCCCGTGACCAATACTGTCATCGAATTACTCTTCATTTCATGCGCCCCTCTCCTGCCCGAGTATCGTCGTGGCTATGAACCTGGCATATCTCTCGGGTGCCTTGTTGACCGCATACTGCGACCAGTCCTTTCCGAAGGGCACGTACATGCTTGTTCTCACGCCCTTCTTCATCATGCTGCTCACCTTCTTGCCACTGTAGCCCAGTTGAAACTCGAATATGACTGCTTTCTTCAGCTTTCCGCCATTCAGGAGCCTGCCTACTGCGCTCTCCGGGACAGACTGCAGCACCGTGTTCTTCATGTTCTCTGCCGCCTCCTGTAGTCTTGCCGATACCTCTGAATGACCGTCTTTTAGTTCGCTGCGCTGCTCAGCGCAGAGCACTTTCAGAGCCTTTATCTGCTGCCTGTTCCTGCGTATGTACTCCCTTGCGTCCTTTATGCTTACCGCATAGCCTACTCCCTTTGCATCGTAAAGAAATGACGGTATCTTTCCGGCCCTGCTGCGCACTTCCAGCCAGACAAATACCCCGTACTTGTTTGCCGTGCTCAGTATCTCCTGCATGTTCTTTGCGGCTATCTCGTCAGAGAACTCATAGCCAATCTGGCTGAGCGGCACCTGTATGCTCGCTTTCAGGCCCATGCTCGCTATCCTCCTGATCAACTGCAAATAGGTTGTGGTCGCATATCTGGCCTTTGCGCTGTCGTTGGCGCTGTCGCTCAGGAATGCAATAGAGACAGGTATCTTCTTGTCGTTCAGTTCCCTCGCCTTCTCTATCGCCGAACTCATGGTTGTTCCTGCTATGTGTTTCTTTATTATGCGGTAGAGAAGCCGCTCTACGATCGCGTGCTCCTTCTTCAGACAACCCCCTTGCTTTACTTATCTTACGGATATAATATATTGCACAAGAAGGTTTTAGAATGGTTGTATGCTGACTTTGGCGAGGAGCAAGGGAATAGGGGGCGCGATAAAGCAGTCTCCGGAGGACTTCGTGGTCAAGGAGATAACGGGCAGAGGCATCGTCCTGGAGCCGAATACGCAATACGACGCGAGCATCCTTGAGATTCCAAAGCCTCTCGAGGGAAAGTATATCTCATTCGTGCTGCAGAAAAGGGATTGGAACACGATCGGCGCGCTGATAGAGATCGCAAAGAAACTTGGGCACGGCAGGAAATCTATAGGATATGCTGGCGTGAAGGACAAGCAGGCTGTGACGGTACAGCTTGCGAGCATCTTCCATCCTCAGGAGTTTGATATGGGCAGTGTCAGACTCAAGGACATAAGCATAAACGGATTCTGGAGAAGCGACGGAGTCGAGATGGGGAGCGATCTCGGCAACGCGTTCGAAGTGGTGATAAGGGATGTGCAGAGCATGCACGCAGTTGAAGAGGTTGCGATTGAGCTCAACGGAAGCATGCCGAACTATTTCGGGGAGCAGCGCTTCGGGGACAGGCAGAACAACCACAAGGTCGGAGCGGCTCTTCTGCAGGGCGATTTCGAAAGCGCGGTGATGGAGTTCCTTACGAGAACAGACAATGAGAGGGACGAGAAGGCCAGCGAAGCAAGGAACAGGCTGGCCGAGACGCTTGACTTCAAGGCTGCACTCAGCGAGTTTCCCAGGTATCTTAAGGGCGAGCGCACGGTACTGACGCATCTGACCGAAAGGCCCGGAAACTACGCCAATGCTGTGAGGCTCTTGCCTAGGGGCATAGCGCTCATGTTCATACACGCTGTGCAGTCATACATATTCAACAAAGAACTTGAAGAGAGACTGAAGATCGGCGACTTCCAAACAAAAACGTTCTTCGGCAAGGACTTCTACGGTTTCCCGGATGCGGAAAAAATAGGCACCGAAGGTATCTTCCCTGCTGCACCGCTCATCGGCTACGAAACCAATGATGACGAAATAAGCGAGCACGCGAGAAGGGCAATGGATGAGCTGCACGTGAGCAAGGATGATTTCCAGATGAAACACATGAAGGAGCTGAATATGAAAGGTTCGTACAGGCCGCTCCTGGCTCCGGTCAAAGACTTGACTTATGATACTCGAGGGGAAAACGACCTGCACATGAGGTTCTCGCTTCCGAAAGGCTCGTATGCGACAGTGCTGCTCAACGAGTTTATGAAAATGGACTAGAAAGCGACAGGCATGCCGACTTTCAGAGGCGCACCAGTGAGGTACTTACGTGCCAAAACGTTTATCATGTCAAGCTTAATTAAGGCTGAAAAGGAACAAACTAGTGTATTTCATGTCAGTAAAATCTCCAGCATACCGGTCTGATCAGGCGGCAACCAAGCTCATGAGCCCGAAGGAATATCTTGCCATCAATCAGCCTGGCGCGGCGATAGACAGCGTGGCAGTACAGCTTGTAGGGCACCTGAGCCAGTCCAGATTAAGCGAGGCGAGCAAGGCGAAGTTCCTCGCGGTTGGGGACCAGCTCGTAATGGCGCTGAACCTAAGGTCCAAAGTCCTTGAGTTGCCACATCCCGAAGTCAGCGAGGCCGACGCCAAAGCTGCGGTGCTGGTGGACTCACTCCTGCAACCTTTGCGGAACGACCTGCGCGTCACTACCGCTTCAGAGCAGCGCAAAGACGATGACGTTTCCAAACTTGAAGACTTTATTGCCGGTAAGGACTATCTCAAAGTGATCAATAGGGCGATAGTGATATTCTTCGAAATGGCGAGCAAGGAGGGTGCCGCAGCCGGCGTAGATTCTGCCAATCAGCTGAGCAAGGTCAACGTGCTTGGCCACCAGCTCTGGGAGGCTTACCAGGGGCAGATCGCGGAGCTACAGGGAGAGGGGGCTCCGGAGTTGGTTGCGAGCGACAAGAGTGCCATGACGGCTATCCTGGATCTGGTAAAGAGCAACAACAAAGATCCTGTTGTGGCAGAGGCAACCTTCGCGCTAACTATTGAATCAGGACTGCACGGGTAGAACCGAGAGAACTGATGAAACCAAATACTCTGAGGATCGCCGGGATAGGGATTTGAACCCTAAAGGCTCCGAAGAGCCACCAGATCTCGAGTTTCGCCTAAATTCTGGCGCGTTACCTGGTTCCGCCATCCCGGCACACTACCTATTAAAAAAGTTAAGTAGTTATTTGTATCTGATTCATACTCTACTGGAGTGATACCCTGAAAGAGGTCAAAATAGGCATTGGGAAGAGGCTGGCGATAGTCGCACTCTTCATGATTCTTTCCATCCTGAGCCTGATCTTCGCCGTCTACCTGCTATCACACGCGTACGGGCCTCTCTTTGACTTCATCGCGGTCTCGTTCACGCTCCTCGCGCTCATATCGGCGATCTTCAACACTGTGACCGCATACTCGTACTACAAGTCCTATTTCTACACCGAATATTTTGAGAAGCTTACGAAGAGCCTGAAACCAGTTAAGGTCTACCCTACCATCGCTGTGGTCATGCCTACCTACAAGGAGCAGATAAAAGACATCGAGCTGGGAATGTCGAGCCTCAAGACGCTGAAGTACGAGAAGAGCAAGGTGAGGTTCTACCTGCACGATGATCTTCA
>JASHTX010000059.1 GCA_030040335.1 Microcaldota archaeon | reverse complement strand
ACCCTTTCTATGAAAGCGTGCTTATCGCAGTTGTAGCAGTGCGGCGAATCGAGGTCCAATCCGCAGGAGCTGCACTTGTATCTTGCCATCTCGACCTTCTTTCCCTGCTTCCCAAGTTTCTTTGTGTCAGATGCGTATGCGGTTGTTATGTTCCTCGCGCTGCCGCCATATAGGCCGACAGGGAAGAGCACGTTTGGCGAAGGTTTCATGAGTCTCTCCCTCGCCTTTTCCGGCCTTCCGACCCTTGCTCCGATGAAAGTTGACCTCTTCATCAGCTTTACCGGAGAGAGCACGTTGACGAGTGCCAGTATGCTCTCATAGCTCTCCCTGTATCTTGCAAGAGTGCCGTCATTTATGCTTACAATCTTCCCACTGGCATCAACAAAACCGAGAGAGGCAAGCATGCTCTGCGCAAAGTCTTTCAATACCACTATGTTGTCTCCTTCGACCTTGTGAGGAACGGTGAGCAGCTCCAAGGTTCTCTTAAGCTCTGCATTGGCCGGTCCTTCGTGCAGATTTACCCTTTCCACTTCAAAAAGCCCCCTTGAATCCAGTTCCTTGTTGCCGTTTATGATGGCTTTTGCCAAGAGTTCCAATTCCTCTATTTTCACTCCCTGGAACTCAAAGAGATAGTTCGGATGCAGCGGTACTTTATGCCTGAGTGAAATGTTGTAGGCGTTCTCAAAAGTGTCAACGTTGTAGTCTGTTTTCTTCTCGCCTGCAGCGTTCTTCAACTGCGCCTGCCAGAATTCTTCAACATAGCTGCTCTGTTGGAGTGGCGTGTTCGTTTTTCTGAAGTCGCCGTATGTTATGAGTATGTCTCCCAGGCATACTATCTCCGAAACTTCCTTCCTTAGTCTCTGCGCAGTCTCAGCATCGTTTATTCTCAACGCTTCTCCGGACTTGAGCCTGACAAAAGGTCCCTCTATCGAGTCGACGGGTCCCGCAACGCATCCTTTTCCAGGCAGTTCCACTTTTATCTGCGTGCCAATGCCGATAAAATCGTTTAGTATGATCATTGTTGCTGGGCTGAATCCCTTCGCGGCTATGCCAGTGGTCCTGCTTCTTCCATACCTGAGCCTGAACCCTCCGAAGTGCTTCGGATACGCGAGCACTGGCCTTCCAGCAACAAGCTCCTCCAAGAAAACAGATGAATCGTCGCTCTCGTTCTGCTTCCTCACCTTGTCCACTGTTATTATGCTGTCCAGCCAGCTCCAGTTCAGGTTGACTTTCTTCACCTCCTTGGAGACGCTCTTGGCCTTCTGGGCAATGCTGCTCAGAACCAGAGGCACGCCTCCCCGTATCCTGTTGGGTATGGGGCGGTCTTTCATATCAAAACCTTTCCTCGAGAGGTTCGCGTGCACGCTCACTTCTATGTCCTCTGTCGGCACACCCTCAACGCATACTGGACAATTCTCCACTATCTTCCTCAGATCGTCGTTGTTCGGCTTGTACTGCAGCCTCACGACCCTTGCATGATAAATCTCAACTTCCTCCACGAATCTCTCAACTTCATCTTGCGTTGCCTTGTATTCACCGACATTGAAGAACTTCCTGGCGTAATCTGCGAGTGCAACAGAGAGCGCGACAGCAGTGCCTCCCGCGCTCCTTATCGGACCTGCATACGAAACTGATATGTAATCTGTGTTATCCCTGTTCCTGTAGTGGCTTACGCTCTGCAAGCCTTCGGTTGGAGCCACGAGTATGCCTTCTGTCATTATCGCCAGTCCTACCTTGACCGCAAGTTCAATCCTCTTTATGGTCTCGTAGTTCGCGAACATCTGGTCAGTACAAATCTCCTTAACCATCTCAAAAGCGAGTTCGTTGCGCGACATGCCTTCCTGCGTCTTCCTTATCAGGTCGGCCAGGCCCTTAACTCCCATCAGTGCCTCGACTCTTCCGGCTATGTCAGGAGCTGCGTTTATCTCCACATACGCCCTGGGGTCGAATCCGCGTGTCTTGGCTTCACTGGCTATTGCATATGCTTCCTTGAAGCCTTTCTCCAGAGTTTCGAAATAGGTATTTGTGTCCATAGAATTCCTACAGGTTGTTGAAATCAACGAGGCTCATCTTCATCGTCTTCGCCTCGTAAACGGGCAGCATGCATGGGGAAGGTATGTGGCCCTGCTTTAACTGGAAGCCGGTCTGGAGCTGCCAGCAGCCGCTGTTTATTATCTCCACTCCATGGTAAACGTCATAACCATTCTTGTGTATGTGGCCCATGTGAAGTATGTCAGGAACTTCGTCTATGACAAGCGAGTCGTTCTTGCTGGGCACGACCACGTTTCCACCGTATATCGGCGAGAGATGCCTGCGTTTTAGTATCTCTTTCATGGCCTTTGCTGGGGCGGCATAGCTGCAGCCCTGTACATTCCTAATGACCGAGTCAAGTGAAGTTCCATGATACTCCAGCAGCTTCACTCCCTGGAGCGTTAGGAATGAAGGATTAGTTATCAGGTGCACGTTCTTCTGCTTGAAATCCTTGAGGAAGCCGTTGCCGACCTGCGGCTGCGGCTCGGCCCTCTGCACCGCGTCATGGTTGCCCGGCGCAAGGAAAACCTCTATGTAATCTGGTATGTTCTTTATGAAATCGAAGAATACTGCATACTGCTTGTAAACGTCGTCTATCGCCAGTTCTCTCTCCTGCTCAGGATAAACTCCGATCCCGTCTACTAGGTCACCTGCGATCACAACATATTTTATCTTCTTTGCAAGGTCCTTCCTCTTTTCCACACCCCCATTCAGCCACTCCAGGAACTTGCCGAATTGCTTCTCCATGAAAAGTTTGTGGCCCACGTGGGTATCGGAGACCAGCGCGATCGCAACATCTTCCTCGCATTTCTTCTGCATATGCATCGGAACGTCGGGCCAGAGCAACCTGTTTGCGATTATGAATTTGGAATTCGAGACCTTGCCCCTTACTGCTACAACATCGTCCTTTACCAGTTTCATTGCCGAGTCAAAGAGCTCGCCTGCATGATCCCCTGCCACCCTCCCCGGCCTTGAGAAGAATACTTTTGCAATACCGGTCTCATCCTCAAGCAGCACAAGAAGATCGCCCTTCCTTGTAACAAGTTTGTCGTAGACCATTCCTACTATTGATATCTCCCTGCCGGTCATGTACTGGTTTACGCTCTCGATTGTGTTGACCATGCCTCCGAAGCCGTTGCCGTACGTGCTGACCATCGCCTTTAGCTTCCTGAAGCGGTCCTGGAAGTAATCCACGAAGTCTGTCACGTTCGAAGATGTCCTGTCAACTCTTGCATTCCTTATCCTGTAGCTCGACTCCATCTCCTTCGCTTCAGGCTTAAAATCAGCAGATCTGATTATCTCTATCTGCACCGGTTCCTTCTTCTCCCTGAGCCCTGCGATAACTTCTGCAAGCTCCTTCTTCCCGAGTATAGTTCCCGGAGACTTCTCAAACTTCTCTATTATGTTGGCGACGAGCGACTCTGTGTCTATATTCTCAACGTCAGAATCGGTGATCTCAGAGCTTATGATTACCTTGCCGCTCAGTCTGTTCACAAGCTCCATCAGAGTGTCTTTCGCCATGAGAATTCGCCCCCATACAAGTAGTAGGTTACTTTCTCTTAGGTCTTATTTAAAGCTGTATGCGCACCCACGTGCAATCAGATAAAAGAAAAGAGGAAATTTAGTCCTTCACCGATTCCAGCAGGCTGAGTATGTTCCAGATCACGGTCCTTGCGTAGGGCGGAAGGTTGATGTCGTTGCTTATCTCATCGATCTTGTAGGTCGCTGTCGATGACTTCACCGAGTAATCATTGCCCTCCTGCTGCAGAGCCTTCTTCGCGTCTTCGAGTGCGGCCTTCACATTCCTTGGTACGCTGTTGTCGTTCAGCAGTATGTCTATCTGCTGCTTTATCTGCGTGATCGTTTCCTCGTGTTTCGCATCGTCCTTCATGAAATCACCAACGGGCCCGGCGGGATTTGAACCCGCGACCTTCAGCTTAGAAGGCTGTTGCTCTATCCAAGCTGAGCTACGAGCCCGCTCGGATAGTCATATGTAAAACAGTCTTCTTATGTTTTCTGTTGTCTGCGCCGCGACTTCCTCCAGCGAAACTCCCTTCACCTGCGCGATCGTTTCGCAGACGCCTATCACATCAGCAGGCGTTTTCCCAACGACCGGTGAGTCTGTCTCGGCTACGATACTCTTAAGGTTTACTTCCTTTATAACCCTTTTCCTCTTCTCTGTTTGCGCCGGAGGGATCGATATGAGATAGCCCCTGCTTGCGAGCTCGACCGCCTGCTTCTCGTCTCCCTCAAAGAAGTGGAACATTACGCGTTTGATTTGCATGTCTATCAGCATGGATGCGACCTCGCCCAGCATTCCCCTCGAGTGTATGACTACGGGCATGTCGAGTTCCTTCGCGACCTTCAGCTGCTGCGAGAAGACCTCCTTCTGTATTGCGAGCGAGTTCTTATCAGCCACTTTTGCATCCATTCCTATCTCCCCAATACCGACGATCTTCTTGCTGCTCCTTATCAGGCCCGGCACCTCTACTGCGTAAGCAGAATCTGTTGCTGCAAAGTCTGGCCCTATGCCAACCACTGCAAATACATGCTCCTTCTCTGCCAGTCTCGCGCTCTCGAAATTGTCCTTGGCACTGCCTCCTGATGTTATCACTGTGCTTACTCCTCTGTTTCTTGCGTCTGCCAGAGCTTCCTCCAGGGTGAGGTTGTCGAGCAGGTTCAGGTGACAATGGGCATCAATAAACTCCAGGCGCGTTGCTATCTGCTGCCTCTCTATCTCCATCGCCATGTACTGTGACGTGCTCTCACCATAATCTTTAATACATCTTCTCTTTTATTCATTTCCAGATAGCCTCCTCACGTTTCACTTACCTTTTATATACTTATCCTCCCAATAACTTCACTAACCACAAGAGTCAGAAGTTTCTATGGAAAGATACACCAACTCCACCAACACGCTTCTGGTTGTCGCGCTGCTTGTCTGCATAGTCGCGATAGCGATACTTTCCTACGCGCTCGCAACCGCACAGGGCAAGGTCGTATACATAACAAGGAACGTGACAAGGAACGTCACCGTATACAAGAATGTCACAACTCCCAGCGGCCCCAACGTGATGGGCTACAACATAACGAGCCAGATACTGGTGCCAGCCACGTCATACAGCGACTCGCCGGTAGTGACGGCGAACGAGTCCTTCGGGCACAGGCTTACTGGCATCGACTCTCCTTTCAACGCAAGCGCGCTCAGCATCATAAACAACGCGCCAGATTCCTACTATGAGACTGCAGGGGAGATGTACCTCAATCACTCTCTGGCGAACAACGTTGGCACAACTCCAAGCAAACTACCTCTCTTTATCCTAAACGGCAAGCCCACGGTCATATACCTTGGCTCGATCACCTGCGTGTACTGCGGCGAAAACAGGTGGGCCATGGCACTGGCGCTCTCAAGGTTTGGGAACTTCTCCAACATTTTCATAGGCTACAGCTCATTCGGAGACGCAGACCTGCCCACAATATACTGGGCTCCGGCGCACTACAACGAATCGGCCACCGTAGCCGGGGACTTCTACAACAGCAATTACATCAACTTCCTCGCGATTGAAGACGGAAATCCAATAACAGGAGGCTTCGACCTCAACCCGATTTCAACAATGCAGCAGCGGGTAAACGCCACAGGCAACCTCGCCTACGAGGACGCAATGGATTATGTTATCAGCACGCAGGGCTTCCAGGGAACGCCGTTTACGATATGGGGCGCCTATGAAGTGCCCGGTGCTGACGCAGTAGTTTTCGGCGATGCACCGCCAAGCAACAGCACGCTCCAGATGAGCCAGTGGACGCACGGAGAACTGCTCAGCCAGCTCGCAGACCCGAACGACCAGTTTGCATGGAGCGAATACGCTGCCGCAGACTTCTACGTTGCCATGGTCTGCCAGACGCTCAACAACACCGCGCCAGTCTGCTCCCTGCCGGCGATCCAGAAGATAGAAACCTCAGCGGGTCTTTAGATGCCGGTCACGGCCGAGCGACCTCACAGGATCCACGTCCTCAAGAGCGTCTTCTCATCTCCCCTGTACATACTCATCACCATAGTTGCTGCAATCGCATACTATGAACTCTTCAAGTACCTTGTACTGATCAGCAACAAGGATGTCTTCTTCATCACGGCTCCGGTTTACCTGATCTACGCGCTGATACTCAGCGCCGCGGTGCTGATGACAACGAGCATATATGCAATAGCCAAATCGCTTCGCGCCAAGTACGCCGGCGCAGAGGGCGGAATACTCAGCATTATCACCTCATCGCTGACCGGCCTTGTAATCGGCTGCAGCTGCTACGCCCCGATACTTGCGTCGGTCATGTACGCGATAGGCTTCGGGACGCTCGCTGTCAGCGATGCAATCTCATTCGTTGGGGATTACCAGAACTGGCTCCTTGTGCTTTTCATAGCCCTGAATCTAATATTTATATACTATCAGCTTGGAAGGATAACTCGTATAGGCGGTGTACACAAAAGGAAGCGCTAGTGTTTGTGCATGAAAAAGAAAGTCAGGAAGATGAGAAAGGCGATGCCTGCAAAGAAGGGAACGGTTAGGAAGAAATCTGTCGCAAAGAAGGAAGATGCGCCAGTTGCATCGGGAAGGGAGGAATTTCTGCTGAAAAAGATAACAGAGCCGCCCGCCAAGGCGCCCGAGAGGCATCTTCAGCTTCAGGATCTGCTCTACAACGTAGCCCCGGAACTTCAGACCCTGGCTTTCAGGTCAGGATTCAAGCTTGGTTCAGACGCGTTCGCATGCTCCGACGGTACCATAGGTTCGCTTGAGCACATACTCGAGAACGCTGGGCTCGGGAAGGTCTCATACTACCCATTCGAGACAAGGAGCATGTTTGCATCATACAGGATAAAGGCCAAATCCGTCAACCTCGGAATCAACACCCACACTTTTGAAGCCGGAGTCATAGCAGGGTTTCTCTCTGCGCACTCAAAATCCACAGTCACTGCAAGCGAGGTTGCGTGCGTTTTCAACGGCGCGAGGGCATGCCAGTTCGTGGCAGTTGGCGGCGAAAGCTTCAACCCCCAGGACTCCTCAAGCCTTGATATGGTCAGCATAGTAAGAGCCCTTGACCTGGGAATCAGGAACGCAGAAGCCCGGAAAGGCGAAAGCGCCTACTATATGCTCGCGATCAGGCCCCTGCTTTCAGAGCCGATGCTCGGAGAGGCATCGAAGTTCCTTTACCTCTCAGGCAAGATGCTGGTCGCTTCACAGAAAGCGCACAACTTTGCGTTCATGGTCAAAAAGGCATCGGATTTTCTGGGTATAGATGGTGTGAAGGTCACCGATGGGAAGAACGGCAGCGCGGTCGTAAGGCTGGCTTACAATACCACTACATCTGTGAGCCGCTTCGTAGATCTCTCCACAGCCCTGCTCTCCGGAATGTTCAAGGGCGCCTTCGGGAGGAATGTGAAAGTCAAGAGAGATACTGACAGCAAAGGGATTTATATTGTCAGAATGCAAGTATCAGAGGAATGATCTAGCCCAGCGGGTGCAAAATGAATCTCAATTCACTTGACAGGTTCCTGAAATATGTACCTGCGATAAGCAGGCCCAGCGCGCCACTCTCGTTCAAGGAGAAGCTGAGGTGGACCGCGGTAATAATGGGCATCTACTACCTGATGTTTAGCACCCCGGCTTTCGGTGTTAGCACGTCCACGATAAACCAGCCGCTCATACAGCTGATAAGCATCGTCTTCGCCTCCAGGATCGGAAGCCTGATAACGGTTGGCATAGGGCCGATAGTGCTTTCAAGCATAGTGCTCCAGCTGATAATGGGCACCGGAATAATCAACGTTGACCTGAACGACCCGGAGCAGAAGGGCAGGTTCCAGAGCATACAGAAAACAGCAGCAATGATCATAGCTGTTGTCGAGGCCTACATCTTCGTTGTGACAGGCTACGTTCCCATCATATCCTCTGCCTACACGGGCCTTGTGGTGCTTCAGCTGGCTCTCTGCGCAGTCTTCATAGTCTTCATGGACGAGGCGATGACAAAGTATGGGATAACGTCGGGCATAAACCTATTCATAGCCGGCGGAGTCGCATATTCAATAGTTGCCGGCACAACCACCATACTGCTCGCAGAAGCAATCCAGGCGATACAAGCAGGCGGCTCAACAGCGATTCCCAACGCCGTACTGGCATTCGCACCCCTCTTCTTTGCGATAATAGTCTTCCTCGTCAGCATCTACGCGTATGACATGAAGGTGGAGCTGCCCCTGGTCTTCTCGCAGCTGAGAGGTGTGGGAGGACGGTTGCCGATACCGTTCCTTTACGTCAGCGTGCTTCCGGTCATACTGGCCACTTCGTTCGAGCTCAGCCTCACGGTCTGGATGAGGTTCATAGCCAACGTAACAGGCCCGCTGGCGAATTTCGCCCATTTCATAGCCTTCTACCAGCTGGCACCAACCTCAGCAGGCGCCGCTTCGCTCACGCTGGTCGGCGGGCTGGTCTACCTTATATCCCCCACCTTCCCGCTGCCCTACTCAACAACCTACGGTGGCGTAGGCGGCTATTCCGCTTATTTCTCCTATCTCGCAACCCACACGAGCGAACTCTACGTTCCATGGAGTAGCGCAGCCAATCCTGTCATACTCTTCGTTCCAGAATGGATACACATAGTGGTATACACCCTCGTGCTTGTCGCGCTTGCTGTTGCATTCGGAAAATTCTGGATAGAGATGACCGGTCAGAACCCGAAGACAGTTGCGGAGCAGCTGGAGGACGTTGGATGGCAGATACCCGGATTCAGGCGGGATCCGAGAATAGTGGAGAACATACTCAACAAGTACATACCCACGATAACGGTTCTTGGCAGCATCTTCGTGGCACTGCTCGCTGCGCTCGCAACGCTGACAGGAGCGGTAGGCACGGGAATGGGAGTGCTGCTTACCGTCGGAATAATGTACATGGTCTACCAGCAGCTCCAGCAGGAGCACGCCCTGGAACAGTACCCGCAGCTGAACAAGATGCTATCCTGATTCTATGGCCGAGAGCTTTGATGTCCTAGATGAAAGCGGAAGAAAGACCGGCGTGGTGATGCCCAGAAACGAGGTCCACAGGCGCGGGCTGTGGCACCAGGGTTGCGACGCGTGGATATACACATCGAAGGGAGAGGTGCTGCTGCAGAAACGCTCGATGAATAAGGAAACGCAGCCCGGACTCTGGACCGCATCAGCAACGTGCCATGTCTCTGCAGGCGAAACGCCGAGAGATGCCATTGTGAGGGAGCTGGACGAGGAGATAGGGGTCAAGGCAAGACCCAGCGAACTCAGGGAAATAATTGCGACAAGGTTTGACGAGATCATAAGCCCGACCTACCACAACAGGGAGTTCCAGCATGTCTACATCTACAAGCGCGATATCGTCATCGGCGAGCTGAGACTCCAGAAGGAGGAGGTCGATGCGGTGAAGCTCATGCCGTTCCCAAAGCTCAAGAAGGAGCTGAGCGATCCAAGGAGCTCCAAAAAGTACGTGCCGTTCGTCTACATCGACGATCTTTTCAGGATACTCGGAGAGGCAATTGGACACTAAGCTTAAGAACGCTCCCAGATAAGCTACCACTACTCTAAAGGTGGTCCTGCATGGAAATAGGAAAGACGGCAGAAAGGTTGTAGGGAATGGAACGAATGCCGCTCTTACAATGCGCAAGGGCGTGCACGGCAACGGTTTTTCGGTGCCTGACGCCAAAGTTATTGCGGCTGTACAGCGAGCGCTGGATGAGCCGCATAGACGTATGAGGGTCATGACTGCGATGATGGCCAAAGATTACACCAAGCTCGGGGCGTCTGACACTGTTGCGGCCAAAGCGCTTAGAAGAGCAAGCGACAAAGGACCTCTAGCGTGGTCAGAGCTCATGAGCAAAGTGGTACACGAGCTGCCAGGACCTTAGTAATCCAACATGTGAACTTCAGCCTCTGCCTTGGAAAGAAACAGTTTTATTGATGTTGGTTGAAAGTAGCTTGAATTCATGGACGAGATGCCCGACGAGCCTGGCCCTGTAGGCGAGCCCACGAACATCACGATCGATGAGGAACCAACACCCCCTCAGCCTCAGCCACAGCCGATGCAAAAACCCGCGCAACAGCAGAAAGCTCCAGATCAGCGCGTCGCAAAACCTTCGATAAACCTCGGGGTCATAGCCGGTGTGGTGCTGATAATAGTTGTGGCGCTTGCCTTCTTTATCAAGCCTCCTCCTACTCCTCCGCCAACCACGGTCTCGACAGTCACAACCGTAATACCAACTACGGTGAATGTTACGTCAAGCAGCACGACGGCCTCTAGCAGCATATCGACCTCGTCAGCGAGCACTTCAGCCACTTCCACGTCCACTTCCACATCCAGCCTCACGCTGACAAGGGTCTAGCCGCTATCCTGCTGCCAGCGAAGCATTATAATTCTTAATCGCAAGTGTTTCTCATGCTTGTTATAGAAGGCCCAAGCGGGAATGGGATCGGCAGATCGGTCGCATCTGCGCTGGGGTGCGAGTCAATCGAAGTCTCCAGAAAGCTCTTCCCTGACGGCGAGTCCGAAATAGTCATTCCCGGAGAGGTGAGGGGAAAGGACGTTGTGATAGTGCAATCCCTGTATCCCTATCAGGACAAGGGCCTCGTCGAATTGCTCATACTTGCAGACGAGCTGAGGAAAGAGAAGGCAAAGAGCATAAAGGCCGTGATACCGTATCTGGCCTATGCGCGCCAGGATATGAAGTTCGAGGGGAAGAACAACGCTGTAAGCATATCGACGGTGCTGGATCTGCTCGGCTACTCAGGAATAACAACGCTGTTTACCGTAGCGCCTCACAAGTCTGCGCCGCTGTCCGCTTTTCATGGTGCAGTGAAAGTGATCGACGGCTCTGTGCCTCTGGCCAGGGCGCTGAAAGGCAATGTGAAGATGCCGTTTGTGCTCGCCGCAGACAAGAGTGCAACGCACATGGCACAGAATTTTGCCGAAACGCTGAAGTGCGATTATGCCTCGATGGAGAAACAAAGGGACAGGTTGACAGGAAAGATAAGGATGCTAAGCGGACCAGACAAAGACTTTGATGGCATGGACGTTGTGATAGTGGACGACATGATAAGCAGCGGCGGCACAGTTGTGCAGACCGCGGAGTTTGCAAAAAAGAAGGGCGCCAAGCGCATCGTTGCTGCTGCTGTGCATCTTCTTATGATAGGCGATGCTGCGAAGAAGCTGAAGGAGGCTGGCGTTTCAGAGCTCTACGGCACAAACACAGTGCTATATCCCAAGGCGCACATAACAGACATATCTGAAGCTGTAGCTGATGCGCTTAAGAAGTAAAAGCAACAGCTATCTTTTCCCGTTCCTTAGTACATTGCCTGCAGTCTCTTTATTCTCTCGTCGATCGGAGGGTGCGTTGAGAAGAGGTTCATCACGCTCTTTCCTGTGAACGGGTTGGCGAAGTACATCGGCGCCGTGACCTCATTCGCGTGCTGGACCGGCTTAGCCGCAGGAGCTGCAGAATAAGTTTGCAGCTTCTTCAGCGCGCTGACAAGCGACGCAGGATCCCTTGTGACCCTCGCACCGTTCGCGTCCGCAAGATATTCCCTCCTCCTAGAGATCGCAAGCTGCATAAGCGTGGCAAACAAAGGCGCTAGCAGTCCTATTACGAAACCCACAAGCAGCAGCACCAGGATCGCTCCGCCACCCCTGCGGTTTCCACCAAAGCCGCCCAATCCGAAGAACATAAGGCCCCTCACAAAAGCCGCTATAAGGCCTATCGCTCCGATGTAGGCTATCGCGATGGTCATCAGCTGGACGTCGTTGTCTGCTATGTGAGACATCTCGTGCGCTATGACTCCGTCAAGCTCGTCCCTGTTCATCATCGAGAGCAATCCAGTCGTCGCGCAGATCGATGGACTGGTGCGCCTTCCTGTTGCGAATGCGTTCGGGTTCGGATCGTTCATGACGTAGAGTTTCGGCATCGGGACCTGCATGGCTGACGAGAGGCCCTCTGCCGCAGCGTAGAAATTTGGATACTGCTTCCTGTCCGCCTCCTGCGCCCTTGATACGCGCAGCACGAGCTTCTCGCCGTGGTAGTAGCTGTAAGCCGCATATATCAGCACGATCAGAGAGACGATCGCGAAGGTGATCCAGCCGAGGCCCAGGAAAGCGAAGACGAAGAACCACAGGATTCCTATGAAGAAGAGGGTGAAGATGAACATGAAGATGAGTGACTTTGTCTTATTCCTGGCTATCTCATCGAAGAAACTGGCCATCTACACCTGTACCCTTACTTCTTCGGCGCCTTCGAGGCCTTGCCCTGCGGCTTCGCGTCATCAGAGTCGTCGCTCGTCAGGTCGACCTTCACAGGCTCCGCCGCTTCTGGAGGTGCCTGGAAGAAGTCCTGCCTCTTGAAGCCGAACGCGCCTGCAACAAGCACTCCTGGAAGCTGCTGTATCGCGTTGTTATAATCAAGCACGTAATCGTTGTAAGAAGTCCTTACGAATGAGATCTTGTTCTCCGTGTTCTCAAGCTCGTTCTGAAGGTTCTGGTAGCTCTCATCCGCCTTGAGGTTCGGGTAGTTCTCCGCAACAGCAAAGAGGCTCTTGAGCGCGCCGCTCAGCATGTTGTTCGCTGCGGCCTTGTCCTGCACGCTGCCCGTGACTATCGAGCTCCTCAACGCCGTTATCTGCGTCAGCGTGCCCTTCTCATACTTCATGTATCCCTTTACGGTCTCGATGAGGTTGGGGATCAGGTCATATCTTCGCTTGAGCTGCACGTCTATCTGCGCCCACGCATCCTGCACCCTGTTGCGCTTGCCTACCAGTCCGTTCCATATCGCGCCCAGGATGAGCAAAATCAGTACAATTACTGCTATAACACCTAGCTCTAAACCGCTCACCATTAAATCAAGACTCTTATACTGCCATAAGTATAAAATCCTATCGAAACAGCACGCCTTTTTGCAGTCTTGATGAAACTAGCAGCTCTGAGACTATGCGGCCGTATTGGCTATCAGAGGATCAGAGCATGGTCTGCTCCGCTCCCCGCAGACATCCATGACCAGCTTGGCCCTCACATCGTAGCGCTCCCCGCGCTCGTAGAATTCCTTCACCCTTTTCGGGGAGCCCCACATCACCAGCTCCAGTTCCTGGAAAGCCTGCTTCGGGTTCAGGTGCTTGAGGAAGTCTATCTGCGGGTTCAGCTCTATTATCACGTCCAGCGCGTGCTTGATATCCTTGTTCGCTAGCTGCGGATACCTTGCAACTACCTTTGCCAGGGTTTCCGGGTCGTCCTTCAATACAAGGAAGTTCGCATGGCCGTTCGTATAGTGCCCGTTGTCAGGCACAGCCGTGACCTTTATCCTCCGCTCACGCGTCCTCTCGGCCATTTCTATCGGGACCCTGTATGCGCCGAAGTGTGCCCTCAGATCCGCCTCCTCAAGGACAAGCCTCTCATTGCCGTCTACCGCAAACCTGAAACCCACACCTTCGTATTCCGGAGTCGGCCGCAGACGAAACATGGTGTTTACAAGAACTCCTCCGAAAACATTGAAGGTCGTGTCCACCTCGTACCTGAGCATGTAGAACAGGTACTTGCCCCTCACTATTCCGGTTTTCCAGTCTATCTCGCTCTCAACCAATGGCACGAAGTGCTCCGGCCCCTTCTTGGCGCTCCCGTCCTCGCGCCAGTAGCTTGTGACATCGGCCCTGAACGAGATCCTCGCCATCCTGCCGAGCATCTTGGCTTCTTCCCTGTATTTCTTGACCGCATAATCGGGCGACTGGCTGGTTATGAGCGCCCTTGCAAGGTCAGGGGCGATCCTGAGGCCCCCGTTTCCCTCCTCAAGAGTGAGCGTAAGCACGGTCCACAGCCTGTTATCCGGAAGTTTCCACGCGAATTCTGCCAGCGCCTCTATCGCGTTCTTGGTTGAGGGGCTGGAAAGACTACGCTCCACGGCCATCAGTTCCAGGCTTATTATCTTCTTCCTGACTTTGTTGTTCAGCTCCTCAAGGCTCCCGCTCTTCATCAGAGTCTTGGCATAATTGAGCCTGTCAAGCAGCTCTGTGCCGTCTATGCTAAGCTCAGCATTCTTCTGCCCCCGTTTTACCGCGCTGAGGCTGTCTCCGTTATGGCTTCTCAGGCCCGGCCAAAATGACCGATCTCTGACTGCCTCGCGTGGTACATATTCCCCAATATGTTCCCCCCAAGGACACTTAACCCATTCCCCGATGATATATTACAGAGTTATATTTATACGCCTTTTGTGCGGAAATGTTGCCGCATTTACGTTTATGACAAGTGGCTTTGTTCTATCCCTGCTCTCCTGCCGCAGCGTTTATGCTTTGTGCGATCTCGATGCTCGCATTTGATGCCGAAGCTACCGCAGTTAGCTCGTTCATGAATAGGGACATGTATATGCAAACAATCAGAACAATGGCCACAAGAACAAGGCCGTAGAATGACATTCAACCACCCGCAGCAATGCAGACGCTGCCTGTCGAGTTCTCCGCCTGCAGGTAAACCTCAAAGCAAGCGGTTCCGTTCTCCGGAGCGCTTGAGGCAGCGGTCATATTTCCGCTTATTGCAATTGTCGCCAGCCCATAGACCTTCTCGTAGTTGCTTACAAGAGAGCTCATGCATACTGAATCCTGGGAGAGGTATGAGGCAAGGCAGTAGTTTGCGCTGATATTCCTCTCAAACTCATTGGCTATGTCGTAGATTGCAGCAGCCTGCGCAAGCCTGCTCTCCTCAGCTTGGAAACTTCTGTTTGCCGCGCCGATCTGCTGTGAGACGAAAATCGCTGCAACAGCTATCACCGCAAACGACAGCGTTGCTTCTATGGTTGCGAACTGGGCCTTCATGCATACACCCTTATCACGGAACCCAGGTAGTAGAGGGTCTCATTCTGGATTCCGAGGCCGCCGGAGACGTTGGCATCGATTACGTAGAAGAATGGGTAGGTTGCATTGCATACGTACTGCGACCCTGCCACATCACACTGAGCATGCAAAGCAGGACCATACCTCAGTTCCTTCGAAGCCTTGGTGAAAGAGTATACGGCTTCCTGTATGGTTGCCTGCGTGTCAGAGTCAACCTCGCTTCCGTTGTAGTAGCTCAAAACTGGATACGCGAGGCTTTCGGACTGCGCGTATTGCCCATAAAGGCTCTCGTTAAGCAGCGAGTAGGTGCCGCCGTAGCTTATCAGGCTCAAGCTAAGGCCAGGCTCGCCGCTGCTTACATCAACGACCCTTGCGTAGCCCACGGTTGTGTTGCCAAGCATTAACGGAGACTCGTTCTGCCCGCTCTGCAGATATGCCAGCATCCGGTCGCCCTGCGCGCTTATCTCCAGAGTGAAATTGTAGATATAGTTTCTGGCCGGGCCCGCGTTCTCAACTGCGTATCCCGTGTCGTTCGCAAAGATGCAGTATGCGCTGCTGTCCGGGCAGAGGGAGTTCGCGGCAAGGTAATACCAGGCGTTATAGGTGCCGCACTGCTCGCCAATGCCGGGCGGAGGATAGTACGTGCCATAGTATGTACAATGGCTTCTTTCTGTAAGGTTGGTAATGTTCGAAGGCTGGCTTATCACGTACGCCAGTCTCTCGTTTCTCCCGACTATCTCTGCCGAGTACGCTTCCTGCTCCGCCTGGCTGTAGTAAGGAAGCGTGTAGTTCGAGAGTGAGATATTTGCCTGAGACGCATTGGCCACTTCCGCAAATGCCCCTGTCTCTGCAAAGAGCTGCTTCCCGTAAAGGGAGATTACGCTGAGACTCAGTGCTGCAATAGCGCTCAGTACGAGCAGGAACTCGATGCTAGCCTGCATTTTCATAGCTCACCACCAGCAGCCTTGCTGCGCCTGATACCGTCACGATCCTGCAGAGCGTGAGGGCGTTGACACAATCAGCAGCAGAGCCAACATCCAATACTCCTGCAGCAACTCCATTTCCCAAGGCAATATCGGACGCGAGCTCTGCAGCAGTGGTTCCGTTCACCTGATTCGCATCCAGAGCGTGCGCGATCTGCTGCGAGGTCGTGAAAAGGTCCAGTGTCTTGTTCTGCAATCCCGCAAAGGCAAGCAGATATGTTTGAGAGTTCACGATGCTCGAGAAGAGGACTGCAAGGCCAAGCGCAAGGATGGGCAGGGCTAGCATCAGATCCAATGATATTATAACAAGCTTCATGTGACCGGCTTCCCCTCGTATGCCCGTGCACTGTTTGCCATGCCAACCAGCGCGCCTTCTGTTTTTACCATCAGCACCCGCGCCGCACTAAAATACTGCAGAATCGCGAGCACTATCAGGAGCGACAGTGACATGCTGATAAGAATCTCAAGACTTAGTTGCGCCTTCATTGCAGCACGTTGAGCATTGGGGCGGCTTTCGCCGCCTCTACTTTTGGGTGATGCCAGTTTTTGCTGGCGCTATTACTTTGGATATTAAAGAATATATACTTTACTATAAGGTGAGCATAAGAGATATAAATCTTTTACTTCAATACATATTCACAGGAAAGCGTAGGTCAACGCTATACAAAACGACATGGCGAAAGCCATCGGCTTGAGCCGTCTCTGCTTTTTGGGTGATATGGTGAGAGTGAGTGGAAACTATGGGTCTGGGAAGAAGTATAGGCTGTTGCGGAAGGAGCTCGAGGTGGTGCTGATGAACAGGTACATGGTTACCCGTTCGGGTGACGGCATCATTCTCGAAGAGGAGCGCCGGAACATGGCGCTGTGCATAATAGATGCGCTCTTCGACCTCCAGCACAAAGGGGACCTCTCGGAAATCGTCGAGGCCCTGGAAATATCCGGCGTGCTGAGTCCTAGTGAAGCGAGGCACTTTCTCGGGATAGGATCACTGAGGCAGTCTACTTTGGAGGAGGCGGTACAGCCGCCCCTCCCCGGGCTCACTGCACAGGAAGGTATTTATACGTATATACGTATATACGTACATGGTCAAAAGGAAGCTCACCCTTTCGGTGGATGATGAGTTGCTGAAGAATGCCAGAGTACGCCTGGTAGGGAAAGGAGAGAGCGTAAGCAAGGCCGTTGAGGACCTTTTCAGGTCAATCGGAGATTCTTGGATAGAAGACCTGGCGAGACAATTCGGTGTAAAACTAAGATACATAAGCTCTGAAGAGGTCATCAGAAGAAGGGGAAAGATAAGAACAGGCCTTAACTCCACCAAGGTGCTGAGGGAAATGAGGGAAGATCGTGAGAAGCGTATACTTGGACACTAGCAGTCTCGTCAAAAGGTACATCTTCGAGGATGGATCACCAAGCATAGACAAGATATTCGAGGAGGCGAGGGTCGGAAATTTGGTCATCTATACTTCTTATTGGAACATAGGGGAGATTGTAGGGATTTTTGATAAGCAGGAAAGAACAGGAAAGGTAAAGCTTGAAGCTTTGGTTGATGAGCTGCTGAACGAAATCAAGACGCTCGCAGCGTCAAACAGGATCGAATTTGTTGGGCTCTCTTCCGAACTCATCATTAACTCCCTAGGCTATGTGGTCAGGAACCACATCTACATCGCAGACGCGCTCCAGATTGCATCCTTTGCGCATGCCAATTGCGATGAATTCTTAACTGCCGACAAGCAGCTGCACGGCGCAGCTTTAAGGGAGAGGATAAAGAGCACTCTCATTCATTAAGCGCCTTGCTAACGAACCTCTACAAATGGTTAAATAGGCTAGAACGGAATAGCTTCTGAGGGTATGTCAGGAGATTCAGACTCAGCCATGCGACAAAATGCGACGTCGGCAGGCATATCTGAAATACCTTCAAACCATCCATACCTGACTCAGCCTTTCGCGGCGCTGGATACGCTCTTCGAGGTTTACGGGCTCGGCGATGCACGAGAAGTGAAAACGCTGGCCGCGCGCCACTACATGGAAGGCCTTGATAGGAACTTCGCGTCTACGCGGTCGTACCAACGAGCAGCCAATGTTGCCGTCTATTCCGCAATAAGGGTGATCGGAATTCCCATAACGCTCCCGGAGTTTGCTGGAATGTTTCCCGGGGATTTTGGCGAGAACAGGGCCAAACTCGGGAGCGACTACAATGAGCTGCATTCTCTGTTAAGCCTTACAGAGAAGGATCTGGGACCCAAGGACTTTGTCAAGAGACTAAGTTTCCAAACTGGCGTGTCGGAGAGGACAGCGCAGCGGACGATGGAGATCATCGACAAGGCCGAGGGAAGGAAGGCATTTTTCGCAATTAATACTAGTCCGGTCAAGGTCACGGCCGTTTGCATGTACGCCGCTTCTCTCATGGAACAGGAGGGCAAGACGATGGTAAATTTCGCATCTGCCTCCGGCTTTTCTACAGGAACCATCGAATCCGCTTTCCGCATACTGAAAATCGAGCTGGATGGGCTCGGCCTGCATACCACTACGGTCAATAACAGATCCCACAGGGCAGCCAGCAAGCATGCGCAGACTGTTCCCGCATACTCTGAAGCGGGGCAACCGCTGCCTCCTATTCAACCAGATATCCCCGATTCCAGGGAACCCAAGCCTCCAGAACCTCCGCATTTGCGAGATGATAGTTCTCCAGTTCAGCCTGATGCACGAGAGCAAAGCCAGGCTATGGGAAGAGATGTAGCAGAAGGGCTAAAGACAGGGCGGGACAAGAAAGAGGTCATCGATGAAATAGGCAAGGTGCAGCTCGGCAGCCTGCCAGAGGAACTGAGAGGTCCGGCAATGAAACTGGCCTCTGAAACCGATTTTGCCACGCTCAGCGAACTGCTGGGCAAGAACCCGCCATCTACGCGTGCGATGACCTTCGCTTACATCTACCTTGCGGGCAAGGGAACTGAGTACGAGAGCGGCCTGCTCAAGCGCGCATCTAACGAGGCGCAGGTGAGGAACCACGTGATACGCGATACAGCAGAGGCGATTACCATGAGCAAGACCGGCTCGAAGGTCGCGCTCAAAGCCTGACCGCATCTGCTCAGGATCCAAAGTCAATGCATAAATAAGCGGAAAACAGTATCTACTTGCTCTCGGGAAAACGCGGACTTGCTGGTAATGCACATACCCGCGCCGGTGTGAAAATGAGTGAAAACAACAAGTATAAGCTGAGAAGCCCGACTCCGTGTCTGAAGTGCAACTCCGGCTCAGTCAAGTACGACAAGCGCGGGGTTGGCGTCTGCAATGTATGCGGAGACGTGGTCCAGACTGGCAAGGACTGGCTGGATCCAGAGCGCGTCCCATACAAGGACGCCAGCGAGAGAGTCGAGAATCTGATAAGGCTCGCAAAGTTGAGGAGCGAGGTGGACCGGCTCGAGGAGCTGGAGCAGACCAGGGCAGCGAGCGCGCCAAAACCTGTACAGGCCAAAGTAGCAGTCAGTACTGAGAAAGCCGACCCTGCAGCAAGCCAGATTGAGCCCGTAACAGAGAAGAATCGTCACAAACCCGGAAGGCAGACATGGGGGCAGGAAAAGCAGCAGATTAAAGAAGAAAGGTGGATAGAGACGACCGCGCAGAAACTGGTTGAAGGCATAGAGGCTGTGGGCTATGCTTATGCGCTAACGCGCGAGTTGATTCAGGACTCTGTGTCGCTGGTGAGAAAGACGAATCTCAGGGCCGTAATCGGAGACGATTCGGCACCTCTGATGCCGCTTGTCGGTGCATTCATCTATGCCAGCGGATACGGAAAGAAGGAGTACAGAGGACTGCAAGAGTACCTTGTTGAATATCTCAATGTCACCGGGACCGAGATTGCCGAGCTCAGCTCAGTGATCAAGGCGAACCGGCTTCCGGCGGGCAATTCCGGGAAGCAAGAGTGACCTGCTTCTGGATATAAATAACGCGGCTTTGCAAGTATGCCCATGCTCCGCATCGGCTACCACGTTTCTATTTCTGCCAGCCTTGACCTTGCCTTCGATCGCGCCAGGGATCTGGGATGCACATGCATGCAGCTCTTCCTTACGAACCCACGCAGCTGGAGCACCAAAGCACTCGAGACCGGAGAGCTAGAGAGGTTCACAGCAAAGGAGAGATCATACGGCATAAGGCCTGTCATAGCACACATGTCCTATCTCCCCAATCCCGCATCCCCCAGGGAAGAGGTCTATGAG
This sequence comes from Microcaldota archaeon, assembly GCA_030040335.1. Classification (GTDB taxonomy): domain Archaea; phylum Micrarchaeota; class Micrarchaeia; order Micrarchaeales; family CABMGC01; genus JAJYVH01. The sequence goes on along the minus strand of JASHTX010000059.1, from coordinate 13,314 downwards.
AAGACCAAGGCGGCTTATCTAGACGCAGTCTACAGGTGCGAAGCGCTCGGCGTGAAGTACCTTGTCATACACCTGGGCAGCCATCTGGGCGAGGGCAAAGAGAAGGGATTCGAGCGAGTGAGGGAAGCGGTAAGGCTTGCGACATCTGCAGCGAAGAACACCTACATTCTTATGGAGAACGAGGCTGGGCAGAGGAACAGCGTCGGCTCAGACCTGGATGACCTTGTAGGGCTGTACAACAGCATAGGCCCCAAAAACCTTGGTTTCTGCATAGACACTTGTCACATCTTCGCGGCAGGCTACGACATAACAAAGCCAGAGGTTATTGATGACGTGCTCCACACCCTTGACGTCTCCAGAATACACGTAATACATCTCAACGATTCGAAGTACCAGTGCGGCTCTGGACTGGACAGGCACGAGAACATAGGCTTCGGTAAGATAGGCAGGAGCGGTTTCGAAACCCTTTTGGCAAACGAGGAACTACGTTCGAAGCCCATGATACTCGAGACCCCTGGGGAGCACTCCGGAGAGGGCGAGCTGAGGCTGGTTAGGAGGATCGTCAGTTCGGGTGCTCAGCTCTAGGCTCAGTTGCAGGGCTTGGTATCTCGACCTGCGCTTTGCTCGACAGCCCAAACTCTTCCCGAAATCTTCTAATCGCAAGCATCTTGTCCTCCTCAACCGCCATGCTGTCGCGGTATGCATCAGAGGCCAGCTTGTATGGTCCTATAACCAGCGCATAGAGCGGCGCGTTTCCAGGTGCCGGCTTCTCCTCCTTAAGATCTACAGTCTTCAGACCCTGCCCTTTTTCATTGCCCGATGAAAACTCGTAATAGGAGAGGACTGTGTTAAAGTCCTCCTGCCCGTAGAGCACTGCAGCGAAGAAATTCACGGTTTTCTGGTTTGCGTCCTCCTCGATCATGAGCATAACGCGTTTTGGCGCAGGCAGGGCGCCCAGATGCACTATCACCGAATGGGCCATCCCTAGGCCGAATTGCCCCGCATCGCCTTCCTTCCTATCGGTCCTGTTGAGCATCTTCATGTAGGGTTCGCTGAGTTGGTCTGGTATCTGGTCTTTCTGTATGTGCGCCAGTCCGACCACGCCTCTGTTGGCAAGTATGGCCCTGCTGCGGACGTCCAATACCTTACTATCTGATTCTTTTGTGCCAGTCATTCATTTCCCTGTGATATTTCCTATCCAGAAGCTCATAGCCTGCAGATGATACTTCCTGCATCATAGTTACGTATTACAGATCCGACTCTGAGCTCCTTGTCTGAAGTGTTCGGTTCAGTTTCGCAACCTCTTTCGCTGCCCTGTCACGGTCCGTAGGCCGATAGCCCAGCTTCGAATCCTCTGCTAGCAATCCGCGCCTTCGCAGTTCTTGAGCAATATCGTTGATTGCAAGCAGACCAAGATGTGATTCTGAACGGGCCTTACCTCCAATCTTCTTCTGTATTGCCGACTCGGTTATCTTGCCCTTCCTTCCGCCTAGCTGCCTGTCCCTCAAGGCTATTACCGCTTCCATTACCCTGCCTTCATTGGGATCTTTGAGCCTGCTTCCATCTCGCACACGAGTCATAAATTCACTGCATAATGGTTGTTTTCCCGTCTATTTAAGTATTGACGTTATTCGCACTTTGTAAGCAAAAGTTCCATTATAAATAGTCCCATTCAGAAAATAATTGATTCCGCCCCCATTCGATAATTGGATTATGCCTTCAATCCCCGCCCGGTCTCGCCCTTCTCAACCGCTGCAGATCTCGAGCATCCACGAACCGATACCTGAAATCATGCCCTATTGGGCTGCCGGTATTCTTTACCATTACGGGCCCGCTTACCTTCTTATAACCAAGCGCCTCAAGGCTTGTGGTCATCGCCCCCTGATGGTCATCGAACTCCGGATACAACTGGTCCCCTGCGTTCTTGTCTCTTCCCACCATCACCTCTGCCACGTGCTGGACCGCTTCAGATGAGTCATCGCTCTTGGGTTTCAATGCCATCCAAATTCGCGCTTTCTCTGGCAGCGAAAGCTCCCCAACAGTTGGGAAAGGCCCCATAGAGACAGTCTTCTTCCTGCCCGCATAACTGAAAGTCACGTGGATGTCAACTTCATGATGGGCGTTTGGCCACTCCTGATCGGGATAAGAGAGGTCAACTGTGATTGCATTCGGAGGCTTGAAGGCGCTGACCATATACATGAGCGTCACTGTATCCTTACCCCTTGCCCTCAGATCCGGCTCTGTGTCCGCCCTCCAGAGCGCCTTTATGCGATCGTATCTCGCCAGCAGGTGCATCTTGTCTTCTTCTTGTCTGGCGTTGAACACAGGGTACTTCGTAAGGAACGCGCTCAGGTCTTCGCTTCCCTTTTCCCTTTGCTTCACTGCTTTTGTCATCTCATCCTCCTAGCTTCCGAGTTCTAAATCAGGCAAAACTACGTAACATAAGGGTATTTTCCCATATTTATTTGTTGGTAAAATATTCACTTTTAACCAGGAAACTGGTTATCTTGTAAGAGGTGAATTCTACGCTATGATATTTTCAAAAAAGAATGCCGTAGTCTTGGGCAAAGCGCCAGCTACTTCACCGTATGCCCTTCCTTATCACAATGAGGTACAATTCGTCGTCTGTTGCAAGCTCGGCTTCAGGATGCCTCTTTCCGAGCCATATTCTGAGGTTTGTTATTTCTTCTGGGCTGAACGTGCCGGTGATTCTGATCTGCCCTTCATCGTTCAGCGCAGCGTATGCCTTCTCTAGTATCCTGCCCATCCTTTTCGACCTCTCGTTCGGCAGTATTATGGATTGGGCGAAGAGTATGTAGTCATACTTCTTGCCTCCGAGCTTCCATTCCTCTTCCATGTCGAAGAGAAGGGTCTTGAAACCCTTCGGCATAACGTTCGCGCGGTCTGCCAGCGTTATCTGCTCCGCATTCACTCCAAGCTTCTTGACCAACACTCGTTCGGTGAAGGCGTAGCCAGCGCCCACGCTCAGCACCGTTTTCCCATTGCTCTTTATGTCATCAAGCACCTCCTCGCTGACAAGCCCTGTCCTGAGTTGATGGCTGGGCGGGAAACAGAGGTACTGGTACTCTGACGTTGCTTTCTTGCCGCTCCTGCCTCCCGTATCCTTTATCCACTCGCTGTCAAGTAATTCGTGAATGTTTCCGATGCCAGAATGTGCAGCTCCAGAGGTGTAGATGTTGGTGCCTATGAGCTCCAGCTCGTGCTGGCGCCGCAGGTACTTCACACCCATGAATTCAGACGTCCTGCCCTCTTGCGACCTGCCCTTTTCCATGCTGGCATTGTCTTTTCCCGATATAAAAGGGTTGGCTTTATTCCTGCCCGCTGCGATGTTCACCCTCTAAAGTCGGGCAGCATTGGTGAAATTATGTTTACTTTTTTCAAAAACAGAAACTCTATAACTCTCGGCAAAGTCCATCGCGAGTTGCGCCTAGTGAGGCGCTTTGGTCTTTTGAGATGGCAATGGCAAAGAAGGTACTTCAAATCCATGAGGCTTAACCTGGACAAAAGTACGAACCGGCACGTGATGATAACCGGTGAGAGTGGGGCCGGCAAGAGCAACGCATGCAAGCTGATCCTCAGGCAGCTAGCAGGGCACGGAGCAAACTTTCTTGTACTGGACCCGCACGCAGAGTATGTGGAGGGTGCGAAAGATATTCATGCCGTGATCTACGACGCGAGTATACACGCTGTGAATATCTTTGACCTTGACGGCCTAACAGAGAGGGAACGCACATCAGAGATAACCGGCATGTTCAAGCGTGTGCTCCATCTCGGAGAGGTGCAGGCTGGCACGCTCTACAGGTGCATCGCATACACGTACTGGATAAGCGCTGTCAAGGAGCGCACGCCGAATATGCACAGCCTGCTTTACACGATAAAGGTCTTCAAGCGCAGGTCAAGATCAAAGCCGGAGCAGAACGTGCTCGACGCGCTTGAGAAGCGCCTGCTCGCAGTAGCCGGAGAGCAGTTCCAGAGGAGCGTCAGCGTTGGCAGCCTGCTGAACTCCAGGTCTGTCTTCTCGCTCGCAAGTCTGCATAGCTCAGAAGCACAGGCGCTCTATATGGAGAGTATACTAAGGAAGATATATGCAAACCTCCTGCAGGGCAGCGCATCAGGAAGCAAAAGGAGGTTCTATATTGTCATAGACGAGGCGGAAAAACTCCAGGACAGCCCGGTCGTGGCAAGGTTGGTTGCAGAGGGCAGGAAGTATGGCCTAGGCATGATCGCCATAGCGCAGCGGGCAAAGGCGCTGGACAAGGAAATAAGGAGCAACGCAGCTACGCTGATCGCATTCACGCAGAGGGAACCTGAAGAGCAGAACTACATCGCCAACATAATTGCAGCCGGCACTGAGTACAACAGGTTCATCGAAGTGAGGAAGGCGCTGAGGGAGCTCCAGCGCGGCTGCGCGCTGGTGCAGCTGGCATATGACAGGAGTCCTAAAATAGTTAGGTGCCTGCGATTTAGGCCAGCAATCAGGGACCCTGTCCACCGGATAGTTGATCTGGCAAAGGGGATAGTGAGCAAACGCGAGCTCGAAGAGAGACTCAGAAACGAGGGATTCGAACAGGAAGAAGTGACGAGGTCGCTGATCGAGTTGATAAAAACCGGAATAATCGGATACCATGTTGTGTCCGAGCCACCCTTTGAAGGTGCATGGTATATCGCAATGCCGAGGAACAGCGCAGAGCACGACATCATGGTCAGCCTGATAAGCAAGTATCTCACCGAGAACGGCATCAGAAACATGGTTTACAATAATGCCTACGGACCCGACGTGATTGCCTACAAGGACGGCGAGAAGATCGCGATAGAGTACGAGACAGGGCTGAAAAGGCCTGAAGACACGGAAAGAATGCTGCGCAGGAGAGGTGAAAAATATGCGAAGGTCATAGTGATAGGAAATGATTCGGTCGAACTCAGAGATGTTCCTCCTTCCTAAAATCAGGCGACCACACTATCGCATCGTATTCCTTGTATGTGTCTACGCTCCTCACAGGCAGATTGCCTACGATGACCTTGTCCACTATTCCGTATACCAGCTTCGGCCGCTCGGGTTTCAGCTGGTGCCTGAACCAGGCGATGTTCCTCTTGTACGCTACCTCCGGGCTGTCGAAGACTCCTGCGCTGAAGAAGTCGTAGCTGCCCACGAGCTGATTTGTTATTATGTATCTACTGACCAAGGGGTACTGGTCGTCGGCCCTGTAGACCGGTCTGGTCCCCTTTGCATCATTCTCGAAAGTCCTAGAGATATTATACTTGGCGAAGTGCGTCATTATCACCGCATTCTCCAGTTTTGTCATCGCAAGCGTGAAGCGCTTTATGTAACCGAGCTTCAGCAGCTTCTTGAAGTTGTAGACAACCCTGTTTACGCGCATGCCAGACTGCTTGGAGATCGACTCGAATGATGCGCGTGCATCGGTGTTCAGGGCCTTCAGTATCGTCTTGTACTCCTCTGGAATGGAGACCCTGCCTAGGAGATCGTTCCGCAAAGGATAGAAGCCGAGCTGCGCATGCCCTATGTCAGAAGAGCGCCATGAGGGCTCGTAGTCTGCGAGCAGTATCTGCATTCCCTTGTCCCAGTGTATGTACGCGTCCCTCGAAAGCGAGTTTGCGTATATGAGGAGGTCGTAGGTACCCTTCACAGACACCACGACCTGAGTTATGTAAGAGCGGGAGAAGATGTCTGCAAGATACGATTGGCTTGGTTTCTCCCTGAACTTCACCATTACGATGTGAGGGTTCGATATGCCAAGCTTGTCCTCGTTGAACTCAGGCACGTACCTGATCCCAAATTCCTTCTCCAACCTGCTGAGCCTCTTCGCGACCGCCTGCCTTGATATCCCAAGCCTGCCGGCAATCTCAGTGCTGGTCAGCCTCGAGTTCTCTGACAGCATGCGTATCATTTTCCTTGATACCAGGCTGTACTTCTCATTGAACCTGCTCGAGAACTCCAGCGACTCCTCTTCCATGCATATCTATTGCACGCAAAGCCTTTAGAAGTTGCGTTTTCCACAAAAAACAAGCTGATTGCCCTGTTATAGCACACATGCATAGAGGACAGGTTACAGATTGTCAACCTGTCTAGCTCCATAATTCAGTATTTTTATTATATCTACGGAGTTCCTAGAGTGAAGTAGATTGCGAAAACGACAAATTATCCTCAAAGTGTCTCTTTTTTACCCAAATTCGGTCCGCATTTATATATACAAGTTTATAACCATACATGGGCCGGATACGGAGCGTAATCTTTTATGACTCCTCAGCTTTAATGTCACCCACCCTTAAAGCTAAAAATTCCGCGCCCGCTCCAAAAAACGGCGCAGCGCAAGCCGCGCCGTCTACTCTTTACGGCTGGGTGCTTGCATGAGCGAAGACGGACTCAATGTAAGCAAGCTCGATGTGAAGGAAAACCTGGATTCGCTGCACGCTTTCGACGCAGAGGTCTCGAAGGCCCACCACCCTCTCCTTCACCTGGAGACGAAGGAAGATCTGCTCACCCACCTGACTGTGGAGCACGATTCGGAGACCTGGCTCTGGAAGGACAAGGCAGGCAACTACATCTCCTACATCTCTCTGGTCGACAAGCCCGAGACCGACGAGTTTGAGGTGCTCAGAATATGCGTCCACCCACCGCACTGGCGCAGGGGAATAGGGAGCGAGATGATGCGCTTCGCTGAGGAGAAGGCGATAAACCTCGGCAGGAAGAAGATCGGCCTGGCAACAAACAAGACGAACAAGACCGGCATTGCGTTTTTCAGGAAGCAGGGTTACAGGATCGCCAAGGAGGTCTTCAACTACTACGGAGAAGGAGAGATGCGGTACTGGTGCGAGAAAGAGCTCTAGGACTGCTTGCCATACCCTGTCTCTCAAAATAAGCAATTAAAAAGAAGAGGGCGCATCTTGCGACGCACCCCATTCCGGGTGGTGGGGTTTTAGCGTATCAAAAAGATTTGATAACTCAAAACCCGCAATACTATTACGCTTAGCAAATATAAATACCCTCCGATTTTTCCATTTTAAACAGATATTGCTGTTAATATGAGAAGTGGCCTATTACCGCTTACACTCCCATTGCATCTGAAAGCGTCTCGAAGAAGCGCTCTCCTTCCTCAGTATCTCCTGCTTTCATTACCACGAACTCATTCTCTTTGGCCCCCACTATCTCCTTGACGAAAGTGGATTCTTCGGTTATTCGCGGATGCTCATCTGTAAAAACGCCTGAGTGTCCACCGTCTGATATCAGCGAGTTTACCTTCTGCTTCTGCCCGGCATCGAGCTTGAGCGCCAGGACCCTGCCGCCCTTCTGGATTGCATGTTGGATTGCAAGCTCACCGGTGTTGACGAAAGCCCCGGTGACGTCGAATATTGCGAAGTTCCTGAGTCTCTTGGAATCCCTTGTGCGGTAGCTGCCTCCTACCCTGTCATACCTCTGGATGATGAGGCCGGCCCCGACCAGCAGCGCTATGACCACGTAGTACGGTTGTATTACCTCGCCCAGCAGCACGCTTGCGAAGAGCAGCGTGAGGAACGGGGAGAGGAAGAGGAAGTTAGTGGCAACTGTCATCTTGAGTATCCTGAGCGAATTGAAGTACATGTAGAAGCTGCAGATGTTCGTGAAGATGCCTACATAGAATATCGCCCCGAGCTGAGAAAGCTGCAGCTGGCTCGAGTTCACGCCTGTCGCAACGTAGAGCGCTGCAAAGATCACGAAGAGGGCCATGTTGAATATCAGCATCGCACTCTCCAGGTTGAAGACGTATTTTCTTATCAGCACGGCTCCGAGCGCATAGGCAAAAGCCGCTGCAACCAGGAAGAGCACGATCGATATGTTCGCGTTGCCGAATATGCCGAAAAGTTGCCCTCCGCTCAGCGCTATGTATATGCCCGCAAACGCTAGACACAGCGCTGCAATCTGGCTTTTGGTCAGCCTCTCGTTCAGCACTGTGGGCAGGAGCAGCAGCATGAGCAGCGGCGATGTCCTGAAGACCACAGTGGCCAGCGACGCACTCACGAACTGCTCTGCGTAGAAGAGTCCTATGCCCACCGACGCGTATGTGAGCAGGCCTATGAGCGTTATTATTCCGAGCCTCTTAGGGTCAGTCACGTAGGCAGTGAATGTCTTCCACCTCTTCGAGGCTATTACCAGCAGCAAGGCGAACGGTATTGCCAGGAGATAGCTCAACATGAAGAACTCGAAGATGTCGACGCCTTTGGCAAAGACTAGCACTACAGGGAAGAGCGCCCCCAGAATCAGGGAAAGCACCATGTACAGGTAACCGCGCGTCAGAATCTTCATCCTTCTCGCTTACACTTGGGAAAGGCTGCTTATATACTAACCGAAAAATACCACTTTTACTGAAGTTTTTGTTACTTTGTAATAGGTTAAAAAATCTGCGCTGCGAAGCATAAGCATGCCAAAGCCTGGTCGTGAGTTCAAGAGCCAGTTCAACGACAAGTACAACCTTCTTTCCAGGAAGATGCTCCGCCTGCTCTCCGAAAACTCCAGGATAACGATGTCAGAGCTGGCGAAGAGCGTCGGTCTCTCCAGGAAGACGGCCAAGGACAGGCTTGCCAGGCTTGAGAAGGAGCTTGGCATAAGGTACACGCTGGAGCTGGACGAGGACAAGCTCGGCCTGTTCAACCCGCACATAATAATCATCAAGTTCAACAAGAGGCCGAGCGACGATTACCTCAAGCAGGTCTTCTCGCGCTTTCACATACCGCAGATAGTTGCGACGATCAAGGGCTCGTACGACATGTTCATATACGCAAACGCGCAGTCTAGGGACGACTATGTCCACTGGGACCGCGGGCTGCAGATTCACCTCGCAGACTACGGGGTTTCGTGGAACCCGTCAGAGGTCGCCTGGAGGCCTCTCGGCTTCTATCCCTTGCGGAACGAGCTCCTGGAGCGCCTCGACCTGCCCGAGAAGTACAAGACGCTGCTCTTGCTGCTCAACAAGAACTCGCGCGCCACGTTCCAGCAGCTTTCCAAGGAGACCGGCATGCACTTCAACACCATAGCCTACAACTTCAAGAAGCTCGTCGAGCTCGGCTACATAAAGAGGTTCACGCTCGTGATGGAGAAGCTGGATCCGTTCACGGTCATGACGATCTTTGGCAAGTACATAATCTCGAGCAGGTTCGAGCAGGACGCGAGGTCGACGAGGGATTTCTTCAGGACAGATGACGAATATTCTCTGGTAAGCAGATACGTGATCGTGAACCAGCTTGTAGGTAGCGGAGATTTCTTCGGGGTAGGCGTCTTCGACGACCTGGAGACCGCGATGAAGAGGTTCTGGAACTACTACAAGGAGGACATGGTCGCTGAAAAGCCTAAGAGCGAGCGCGGCGTGATCGACAAGGTGCTGATCGGAGACCTCCCGCTCAGGAGCCTTGATACCAGCAAGGTTTACAGGGTAATCAACTGGCAGTCGATCCTCGAAGGCATTGAATGAAAGCACGCATAACGATCCGGAGAGCCAAACCATCCGATGCCAGAACGATCTCTAACGTCGGAAAGTCGTTGAAGGTAGTCGGAGAGATAACGAATGAGCACACCTCGAGGGGTTTTTTGAGGGGAGACGTGCGTGCAGAATCATATCTGGAGGCAATCAAGTATTCCGGATATTTTCTTGTGGCGGTTGAGAAAGGAAAAGTAGTCGGGTTCGTTATGGGTTATCCCACCAGCTACACAAAGCCGCACAATTATCTGCAGGCGTATGTGCTGAACCACTACTCCAAGCCTGAGTCCATCTTCATTGACCAGGTCGGCGTATTGCGCAGCTCGCAGGGCAGGTCCATAGGTAAAAAACTGTACGAGACTATTTTCAAGAAGGCCAAGGGTATGAAGGTAGTAGCCGGAAGCTGGGCCTCTCCGTATAACAGGGCCACAGAGCTCTTCCACCTCAAGATGGGCTTCAGGAAGGTGGCAAGGCCCAGGGGCGTGACCAACGGCAGGAAGACAGCCGCTTTCATCTGGGTAAATGACAACGGGACCTAGCTCTCTTTTCACACGCTGCTTGAACCTGCATGACTCTTGCGAAGCTCCGCCTGCGCAGCGGCGAGTTTCGCCACCGGCACCCTGTAAGGAGAGCAGCTCACATAGTCGAGTTCAGTGGTGTTGAAGAACTCTATCGACTTCGGGTCTCCGCCGTGCTCACCGCAGATTCCGACCTTCAGCTTAGGGTTTGCCTTCTTGCCTTCTGCTGCGCACATCATCACAAGTCTGCCAACTCCGTTCCAGTCAAGAGTTTCGAACGGGTTCGAATCAAGCACCTTGTTCTCTATGTAGAATGGTATGAACTTCGCCTCAACGTCGTCCCTGCTGAACGCGAATGTCGCCTGCGTAAGGTCATTTGTACCGAATGAGAAGAAGTCCGCGTATTTTGCTATCTCTGCGCCTGTCAGTGCGGCTCTCGGGGTCTCGATCATAGTGCCGACTTTGTAATTCAGCTTTACTCCCTGCGCCTTCATCACTTTCGAAGCCTCCTCCTCAACAATTTCCCTTGCTTTCCTCAACTCCTCAGCACCCTCTACCTGTGATATCATTATCTCTATCTCCGGAGCCTTCTCGCCTTTTCTCATCAGCTCTGCCGCAGCCTCGAAGATGGCGCTGACCTGCATCCTGTATATCTCAGCGTGAACCAGCGCAAGCCTGACTCCTCGCTGCCCCATCATCGGATTCTGCTCCCTGAGTTCCATGACCCTTTTCAGCACCCTCTCCTTCTCCCTCAGGTCTTCCTTGTTCTTGCCAGCAAGCCTGAGCTCCACAACCTGAGGCAGTATCTCCTCCATCTTCGGCAGGAACTCGTGGAGCGGCATGTCGAGCAGCCTAATTGTCACGGGCAGGCCCTCCATCACCTTGAAGATTCCCACGAAGTCCCCTTTCTGGTGAGGCTTAAGCAAATCCAAGTATTTCTGCCTCTCCCCCATGCTGTCGGCGAGTATCATCTTCTGCACGAGCGCTAGCCTCTCCGGCGCGTTGAACATACGTTCAGTCCTGTCAAGTCCTATGCCCGTGGCGCCGTTCTCCCTGGCCTTTGCCGCCATTGTCGGAGTGTCGGCGTTTGCCCTCACGCCAAGCCTCCTGTATCCGTCGGCCCACTTGAGTATCGTAGCGACCTGGGCGTTTATTCCATGCTCAACGAGCGGCATCTCGCCGGTATAGACGAGCCCGCTGCCTCCGTCTATAGTTATCGTGTCTCCTTTCCTGATCTGCTTGCCATCAACGTTGAACATCCTTTTTTCCACGCTTACGCTTATTCCCTCTGCCCCGACTATGCAAGGCTTGCCCATCCCCCTTGTAACAACAGCTGCGTGACTTGTCATCCCGCCCCTGCTTGTAAGCACGCCATCAGAAGCCGCAATTCCGGCAATGTCCTCCGGTGTTGTCTCCGGCCTTACCAGTATGACCTTCTCGCCCTTCTCCTTGGCCTGCTGCACCTCCTCGACAGTGAACATCACCTTGCCCACTGCAGCCCCGGGCGAAGCCTGCAATCCTTTCGCTATGGGCGTCATCTTTGCCTTCGGGTCTATCTGCTTGTAGAGAAGGCGCTGGAGCTGATCAGGTTCAACTCTCAAAACCGCCTCCTGCCTCTTTATCATGCCTTCGTTTTCCATGTCAATCGCGATCTTGACAGCAGCTGCAGCTGTCCTCTTACCTGTTCTTGTCTGCAGCATGTAGAGCTTGCCGCCCTCAATCGTGAACTCGATGTCCTGCATGTCCCTGAAATGCTTCTCAAGTATGCCCATTATCCTGGCGAGCTCCTTGTAGGCCTCTGGAAGCTGCCCCTTCAGCTTGTTCAGCGGAAGCGGCGTCCTTATGCCCGCTACAACGTCTTCTCCCTGCGCTCTCATCAGGAACTCTCCATAAAGCTCCTTCTCTCCTGTTGACGGATTCCTGGTGAACGCTACACCCGTTCCTGACCTGTCGTCAAAGTTGCCGTAGACCATCATCATTATGTTCACGGCCGTGCCGAGCGAGTCTGGTATCTTGTATATCTTCCTGTACGCCGCAGCCCTCGGATTCCACCACGAGTTGAAGACCGCCCCAACGGCCATCAGGAGCTGTTCTATCGGGTCCTGCGGGAAGTCCTTGCCAGCTTCCTTCTTTACCAATGCCTTGTATCTCTTGACAACCTCCTTCCAGCCGTCTGCCTTCACCTCTATGTCTGTCTTCGCTCCATGTTCTTCTTTTACCTGCTCGAGTATCTTGTCAAACTTCGCCCCATCAATTCCCATTACTATCTTGCCGAAGAGCTGGATGAATCTCCTGTAGGTATCGTAGGCAAATCTCTGATCTCGAGTCTTCTTCGCCAATGCCTCAGTTATCTTGTCGTTTATTCCGAGGTTGAGAACGGTGTCCATCATTCCTGGCATCGAGAGCGGGCTTCCGGACCTTACCGATACAAGGAGCGGATTGTCCATGTCATCGAATTTCTTTCCGACGCGTTTCTCAAGAGTCTCTACTTTCTTCAGTATTGCGGCCTTGAGCTCCGGCCATATTCTCTTGTCATTCTTGAAGAAATCGTTGCACATCCTCGTGGTTACGACTATTCCGAGCGGCACTGGAAGATCAAGTTGGGTCATCTCAACAAGTCCGTAACCCTTCCCTCCCAGCGCGTTTTTCGTTATGCTTCCCTTCGGTACCTCATCAAACAGATAGACTTCTACCCCCATGTTAAGACCAGCTAGTGTTCTCAAAAGAGGATTGAGGAATAATGTATATAAATGAACAACCTCTGCTCCTTAACCCACGATATGAGGTCTGCCTTGCAGTCAGGGAAAAGGAGTCCATCACAGGCTATTAATGCCTTACTGAATAGAAAAAAACTGGAGGGCTGAGATGAAAGTAAAGAAAATATCCATACGCAAGGTTCTGGATTCGAGGGGCAAGTTCACCGCGGAGGTCGACGTTTACTCTGCGTCAACATTTGGCAGATTTACTTCTCCGAGCGGTGCAAGCAAGGGCAAGTTCGAGGCCAAGGACTATCCAAGAAACAGCATAGACGAGGGTGTAAAAGTATTCAACACCACCGTAGCACCGAAATTCGACGGCAAAGAATTCAGAGAGATATCAGAGGTCGACTCGTTGCTCCACGAGCTTGACGAGACCAGCGACTTCTCGAAGCTTGGCGGCAACATCGCTATAGCAGTTTCGCTTGCGTCGCTGAATGCACTCGCAGGAGAGCATAATGTTCCTTTATACCGCTACCTTCTGAAAGACGCAAAGGCTGTGATGCCAAAGCCCGTGAGCAACATCATAGGAGGTGGCAAGCACGCGATCGG
>JASHTX010000058.1 GCA_030040335.1 Microcaldota archaeon | reverse complement strand
GACGTGAACGGGAAGTTGAGTACCTTCGATACCATCTCTTTTTCTTTTTGCAGGTTGTTTTGTAAGAAATTTCTCAGAGTGTCTCTTCTCTGAGGTGTGAACAGTGGTTCCAATAGGTCGGTTAATGCAGCCATTAACTCATCAGAATTCTTATTTTACAAGATATAAACGTTTTCATCGAGCAAATTCTTGTTCAGTCTTTAGCGCATAAGCTCACAGTTTTATAAGATAAGTATCATAAAAGCAATCAGGGCTCGTAACTCAGGTTGGCTAGAGTGGCAGGCTTTTAACCTGTAAGTCGGGGGTTCAAATCCCCCCGAGCCCGTGCATAAAACACAAGGAATATTAGAAGTATCTGCCAAATCAAAGTGGAAAGAGATAGAATGGCTGACGATATAAGACTAGATAAGGTTGCCAAGCTCAGGAAGGCGGGTGTGACTCCCTATCCATACTCATTCAATCAGACCCATCACGCAGAAGAGATAATCGGCAATTTCAAATCTCTCGAGCAGAAGGAGGTCTCCATAGCAGGCAGGATAATCCGCGCGAGGCACATGGGCAAGCTTCATTTCCTGGACCTGCTCGACTCAAGCGGAAAGATACAGGTTATGGTCAGGTCGGACACCGCCGGCAAGGAGGCAGTGGAGCTCCTAGACATGATAGATAGGGGAGACATAGTAGGGGTCAGGGGCAGGGTCATAAAATCTGACCGTGGAGAGATAAGCATCGAGCTTCAGGGCCTGGAAGTCCTCTCCAAGGCGCTGCGCGAGATGCCAGAGAAGTTCCACGGGCTTTCCGACACGGAGATGAGGTACAGAAAACGATATCTTGACCTGGCTGCGAACCCCGAATCGAGAAAGGTTTTTGTGATCCGAGGAAAGGTAATAAGCTACATAAGGAACTTTCTGGATAATCACGGATATCTTGAAGTGGAGACTCCGGTGCTGCAGCCGGTATACGGCGGGGCTACTGCCAAGCCTTTCAAGACTCACCACAACGCACTGGATAGCGAGCTCTTTCTGAGGATATCAGACGAGCTCTACCTGAAGCGGCTGATAATAGGCGGTCTTGAGAAAGTATATGAGATATCGAAAGACTTCAGGAACGAGGATATAGACTCCACGCACAATCCTGAATTCACCATGCTGGAGGCTTATGAAGCATATGGTGACTACAACACGTACATGAAGCTGTTCGAGGAAATGCTGAGCGGCCTTGTGCACAAGCTCTTCAATACTCACGAGGTGGAGTTCAAGGGCAAGAAGATAAACTTCAAGCCTCCGTTCAAGAAGATGGGGTTCGTCGATTCAATAAAGGAAAAGTCCGGAGTGGATGTCAGCGAGATAAAAGACGACGCAGAGGCCGAGCGCATAGCCAAGAAGGAGAAGTTAGAGACGAGCGTGAAGAACAGATACCATGTCGCTGATGCGCTTTTCGACAAGTATGTCAAAGAGCAGCTCTGGAACCCCACTTTCGTGATGGACTATCCGACCTACATGTGCCCTCTGGTCAAGGATCACAGGAAAGACCCCAGAAAAAGCGAAAGGTTCGAGATGTTCGCCGGCGGAGAGGAACTTATGAATGTCTACTCGGAGCTGACCGATCCGATAGAGCAGAAGAGGAAGTTCAACGAACAGGTTGCAGAGAGGAAGAAGGGCGACGAGGAGATGCCGCCGATGGACGAGGACTTTGTAGAGGCTATGGAGTACGGAATGCCGCCTACAGCTGGAATCGGCATAGGAATAGACAGGCTTGTCATGCTGCTTACGAACAACATCTCCATAAAGGAGGTAATTCTCTTCCCTTCTGTAAAACCGGAAGCCAACGGGAAGTGAGATACGAGAATACACCCTTTTAATAATTCTGAAGCAAATAGTAAGCGAGCCGGGGTGGCAGAATCCGGTAAATGCGTGCGCCTGGAAAATAATCCTGCAAGCGCATGGTTCTTCGGAGCCATTTGGGTTCAAAATAGGCTTTTGAGACTCAAAAGTCTAGGAAAATCCCAACCCCGGCGTAACACAACTGTCAATGACAGTTGGTTAAGGTTTATAATGTTCTCAGCCAAAGTGAAGGCATGGTTACTTATTCTGCTTTCGTAATCAGCATAGTTGCAGCTCTAATCTCGATGGTTTGTTACGGTTTTGTAGACTTCATTCCTGCTTTCATGGTGAAGAGGGAAAACCAGGTAAAACTTGCATATTGGAATTCCCTCATAGGCGCACTTGTGCTGGCCCTGATAGGAATCTTTTTCTTCAGATTTCCAAACCTGAGTAATTACGACATACTTCTCTTAATAGTGGCTTCTTTCGCGAGTACGGTAGGCCTGGTGTCTTTCTTCAAAGGAATGAAAGAGGGCTATGTTTCAATAATCGTGCCGATTTCAAGCTCATGGTCTATAATAGTGGCGATAGTTGGCATAGCCTTCCTTTTTGAGGCCATTACACACGCGCAGCTGTACGGCATACTGCTTGTCATAATCGGCACGCTTCTTGTCTCCTTCAAGTGGACCGACCTAAAGAGACTCGAGCTAACCACTGTTGCTGAGGGGGTGAAGTATGCGCTTTTTGCGATGCTAAGTTGGGGCGTCACATTTGCCCTTGTCGGAATACTCTCCAAATCGGTTGGCTGGCTTTGGTCTGTGACACTTGTTTTGTTCGGCAGCTTTCTGATCCTCTTTGTGTATTCGTTCCTGACGCATACTGATATCTCATTTCCCAGGAAGATAACAAAGACCTTTTCGGTATACGTGGTATTGGACACAATCGCCTTTCTAATGTATGGCATAGGCACAAACTACGGCTACCTCTCGATTGTAGGGCCGATAACCGCTTCTGCGCCGCTGATAAGCCTGCTCCTGGCCCGTTTGGTGCTCAACGAGCGGCTTGAGACTAATGCAAAAATAGGGGTTTTGGCCATCATGCTTGGCATCATACTCGTCGCACTTTAATACGTATGTTCTCATATCAGCATACCGGCTGAGAAAAATCCTTATAAATACCAACTGCAGAGTAATAATGTCTGCCTTATTGTAGACAGTTGAGGACCGCAGGCGCGCATGCGTCTGCATCTCTTTACTTTACTCGCTTAAGGAATTCAATGGCTCAAGAGCAGAAGCCCACGACGCCGAAGCCCCAGGAGGGCAAGCCCAAGGCTAGCGAAGCGCAAAACATAGTCAGAATTGCAGGCAGGGACATCAACGGCAAGTACACGATAGCCGCAGCACTGAGGCACATAAAGGGCATAAGCCACAACCTCGCCAGCGCCATGGCACTGATTGCGGATAGGCAGTTCGGAATCGCGGAAAGCACAAGCATAGGCTCGCTCGACGAGGCGAGGCTCGAAAAGCTCGAGACGATAATCAAGGAGCCGGGGAAGTTCGGGGTTCCGACCTACATGCTCAACAGGAGAAAGGAGCCCGGAGTCGGAGGCGATGTGCATGTTGTCGGCACTGACCTTACCGTGGCGATCAAGCAGGACATGGACTCTACAATAAAGCTTCAAAGCTGGGTGGGTTTCAGGAGGCAGTACGGCCAGAAAGTGAGAGGGCAGAGAACGAGATCAACTGGCAGGACCGGAGAGACTGTGGGCGTTACGAAGAAGAGAATACAGGAGGAGGCGAAGAAGTCAAGGGCGCCTGCAGGGGAAAAGAAAGAAGGAGCGCCTGGAGCAGCCGCACCTGCAGCTGCAGGAGCAGCTCCGGCAGCCGCAGCACCTGCACCGGCAGCGCCTCCAGCAAAGTGATTAGATGGGAGACCCGAAGAGAATAAGGAAGAAATACGAAACACCTTCGCACATGTGGGACTCCTCGAGAATTCAAAGGGAACATGCACTCAGGGACAAGTATGGCTTGGCCAATCTGCGGGAACTCTGGATACTGGCGAGCGAGATAAGGAGAATAAGAAAGAACGTCAGGGAAGTGCTTTCAGGCAAGGCTAGCGAAGAAGTCGGCAAAGATATAATAGCGAGGCTCAGCAGATACAACATGGTAAAGAGCGATGCCACCCTCGATAACCTGCTCGTGCTTGACGTTGAGACGCTCCTTGAACGAAGACTCCAGACTGTAGTACTTAGGAAGGGACTGGCGAGGAGCATGAGACAGGCGAGACAGCTGGTTTCTCATGGCCTGATATCGGTGAACGGGAGGCGCATCACATCTCCTGGCCACCTTGTGCTCGCAAGCGAAGAGCAGAGAATCTCATACTACAAGCCGATAAAACTTGAGGTCGTGCAGGAACAGAAAGCCCCTGCACCGGCTCCGGCTGCCCCAAGCGCGGAGCAGGCTAACTAGGTGAATACTTGGCAAAGAAAGAGAAAACCCCATCAAAAGAAGAAAAACAGCAGCAGCAAGAGGGCAAGAAGGCAGAGGCTCTTTCATTCGAAGAGGCAGTAAGCGCAGCAGCAGAGAGGTACAAGCCAAAGGGAATCAGGTGGGGCGTAGCGCATATCTTCTCCTCAAAGAACGATACGATAATTACGCTCACTGACCTTTCAGGTGCGGAGACAATAGCAATTGGAAGCGGAGGGATGATAGTGGATGCGGACAGGGAAGAAGGATCGCCCTACGCCGCGATGCAGGCCGCCTACAAGGTGGCCGCGACCGCGATAGAGAAAGGGATAACGCATATCAACATAAAGATCAGGGCACCCGGCGGTCACGGTGCAAAGACGCCTGGTCCAGGTGCGCAGGCTGTGGTGAGGGCACTCGCAAGGAGCGGCTTTAAGATAGGGAGCATAGAGGATGTAACTCCAATTCCTACGGACACTACAAGGAGACCAGGTGGTAGAAGAGGCAGAAGGGTATAGTTCCTATCCTTGGTTCAGATCACAAACAGTAGTCTTTCTGCTCACCGCCTTGCTTCCCTTATTTCAAGTAATCCAATTCTTAATTCATCAAGCGATGTATCTCGTCCTCCCACCATGCTGCCATCAACCTTGGCTCCTCCTGCTCCAGACTGATTATCGGTTCGCATCGAGACCACTTTGATGCGCTGCCTTATGTGAGCCATCTGTATGGTGGTAAGGGCTCTGCTGAAATCGTCCCCGTGGCCTGCAATTAGCGTTTTTTCGTGTGCGAATTCGTGGTCGAGAATATCCTTCAGTAGCCCAAATCTCTTGGCTGCCAGTATCATCTGAATTATCTCGTTGTCTATGTTCAGAGCTATCATGCCGCTTCCCAGATTGCCAATGTGCCATGCAACTGTATCTATGTGCTTTTCGGGGTTCTTGGTATACTTTCCGATAAAGATGGTTACACCTCCTCCCGCAAGTCCCTCTCCCACCTTTGTTACCTCGAACGGACTTGCAATCTGCGATTGGTGGTCTGACGAAAACTTCTCTGATTTGCCCATCACCTTATTTTTGAACTTTGAGACGCTCTCTTCTATAGCGGATTTCGAAGATGTCACCTTGCCGGATTCTTTTACAGGTTTATCCCGAGCGCTTTTTAGGTCTTCATCGTATGCAAAAGCTATTTCAGAGAGGTATCCTGCTGCGTAGTCCAGCATTTCTTGCTCTACAGGGGTGAATGCGTGTCTGTGTTCGATTTTTGCCCTGTGTCTAAGGACGAGCTCGTTGTCTAGTTCCCTGATTCCCTTGCTCCGCATCATGTCAGCGAGTCTTTTGTCTTCAACTGCCACTACATTGTAGCCCTCCTCACTCATCAGCTCGACAAATGGGCTGTCGCTCTTTCCAAAGTAGAAGATTGTGTTTTCATCCTTCTTCATCTGGGAGAGGTTCTTGTCTCCTATTACGATGAACTCTGAAAGAGCGTCCTTGTATTTATCCTTCTCCCATGATGCTTCGAAAGCAAGGTCGAGTATCTTAGCCGTATAAACGCTGAGCTGGCTGTTGTTCATCTTGCCGAAAACCTGCAGGTATGCCGCCTTGATCTTGTCCATTAGGTCGTAGTGATTGATGGTTGTCTGGCCACGGCTTGCGGTCTTCACGTTGTCCTGAAAGTCTATGTAGCCACCCATTGGGAAGTCGAACTCCGTTATCTTTAGCCCCTTTTCAAGTACAACCATCTTGCTCATTTCTGGGTGCAGGAAGAGATCATATGTGTGCGATGCTTTGTTGCCTGAGTTGGTTGCGAAGTCGGTCTTCTGGTCGGTAAGAGCGTATGCCGCTCCATCCCTAGGTCTCATCATGGTTATTTGAGTTCCATTAAGCATCAGAGTTGCTGGAAGATGGACCGAATCAGAGAGGTATTTTCGAAGGGCATCCTCTTCTAGTGTCTTATCAGAAGACAGGTTTATGTGGTAGGATGTGCCTGTTTTGCCTGTGGGTGGGACCCTCCAGATCTGAGCATCCATTAAGCCTCTCCACTCGATGTGTGTCCTTTCTTGTCTACCGAGCATGTCTTTGGTTTCTGTCTCTATGCTGACACTGTCTCCAATCTTGAAAACGCTGAGCCTCCCGAAGCCAAAAAAGCCAAATTCATTTTCGGTACTTTTCTGACCTATCTTTCCCCATTCGTCTCTTACGAAAGTATAAGGCATGCCTCTTCCATCATCATCAAAGTCTACCGTCTGCTTGGTTAAGTGCATCGTAATCTTTCTGGCCCCCGCCCCGAAAGCATTTTGAGTTAGTTCCCTGAATGTATCGAAGTCATTTGCATAGAGGTTGTCAGCAATCATTCTCGCTCCGCGCGAGACAAGCTGGAAATTGATCCTCTCTGCGCCTTGGGGTGCGTTGGCGATCGGCATCACTCCCTGCGGAGTGCCCTCCCTTTCAGCCCCTTTTTTAGATCGTAAATTCAATTTCAAATTATCACAAGATCGCAGTTTTCCTTAAACGCGAGCCAATTCCTGAATGACTTGTGCAGATTGCACTACGCTAACTCCGTTCCTTTTGAGTTGTTCTACAGAACTAGCTTTAAGTCCTTCAGAAAATGCTCCGAAGGCATCTTCAATCACCCGCACACCAAAATTCGCCTTTCGTGCTGCAAATGCCGTATTAACTACTGCCATGTCCGCAAAGCCGACTATTTCCACCTGGCTAACTCCGAGGCCATCCAATTTTGCTTTCAGTTCGCCGCCTTTGAAAGCGCCGCTTGAACTTCTCATTTCCAATAAAATATCCGTAGGCGAAACCTTAATCGAAGGGTGAATGTCAAAACCATGCTTGGGCCCTCCGCTCCTTAGGGTTGAAAAGATGACAGGATAGCCGTTAGCCCTAGAGGCATCAGTTACGGCATTGATTTTTGGTATTACCTTGGAGTCATCCCATGCTGTTCTTGCTTCCATGACTAAAATAGCTGACTTGCCCATTATATCATCCAAGAGATATTACGCTTCGACCCTTAATATGTATTGGTGAAATTTACAAAATTAACAGCATCATTTGTTATAATGAGAATAAGTTATGGCACCAATCGACGTCATGCTGGCTTGTCTATGCAAGCAACTTTATCAGACCGGTATTATCTCGTTTGGTATCGGACCGCTGTATGACCTATTACCTATGGTCAGAAGAACACCATATCCGCAGGACATCGATTCCATATAATAAGTTCCCTCTGCGGCATTTTCTGATGCATTTATTCGTGCAGTAAAGGTGGCAGTTTGATTGAAGGCCAAGGTTTCTTCTTGCGGTGATATGGAAATATTTATTCCAGGTGTTGATGCGTTTGAGTACGACCCATGGAAGAGAAGTAGCTGATTTGTTATATTTGCATGGGAAAGAGAGGAATTGCAGGGTTGAGCACTGGAGCAGTGATAGCTGACGGTATAATTTATGATCCCAACATTTCCAGGAGCAAGAATATAGTCTGTAGCTTCTGGGTTATACGTGTAGCCTGTAGAAAGATTGTTTTGCAGCATCCCAGAAACGTAGTTTGTAGACATGCTAGTAAATGTTAGACGTGCTATTCCTCCACAGAGTCCTCCAGACGTTGAAAATCCAGGCACTCCCGATGGTGGAAATATGCCCTCTGACTCATTGACTATAGGAATCGATGTAGTGGTGCTGGTCGATGGATTGGTTGTCGTCAATCCTGTACCTTCCCCGCTATGCTGATATGCAAGATAACCTACTGCAGCAATTAATACCATTGCGATAAACAAAACAACCAAAGCTGAGTCTTTCATGTGCAACTAGTTACTTAGAAGGTTTAAAACATCTTTGATATTGTTCGTAAACCAGTCTATATCAATCCTGCGTATGCCAGTATTTTTATCAGAATCGTGAGTGCAAATGCGGTATCAAAATTGTCATCTATCTGTTTTGGGAAACTCTCAACGATTGCGGCGCATGCAGCGGTGAGAAGGCCGACATACCCGACGAACGGGAATGAGAGTACCGCAGCCGAAACAAAATAAGATAGCGTACCTGATATGCTCTTTTTCTTGTTGTACGGCAAGGGAGACTTGTAAGTAGTCCCTACGAGCGTGGCCACAGAATCGCCTATGAATATCGAGGCTATCACTGCGATGACCTCAGTTGCTGAAAGGAACGATATTGCAAGCAGCGTGCCCATCAGCAGCCAGAGCGCGCCCTGCCCCAACGCCGCGCCTCTCCTTTCTAATGAGTAGACTGCCTTGGAAACGCTGCTCTTCTTGTTCATTATCGCGTAGTTTCCAATGGGCGATGCGAGCGTGGCCAGCAATATCACCATGAGCTTGGCGTACGCTTGCGGGATGAAACAGAAAGCAGCTATCAAAATGAGCCCCAAAAGTATCTGGAATATGTCTCTTCTTCTCTCAAGTCTGAAATTCCTATCTTTGTTTGATTTCATGAAGAAGAATGCGCCGCTGAGAATGCCCAAAAACATTGCCTGTGCCATGAAAGTAGGCAGAGTGTAAAAGTCTGCTATGTAGAAGAGAGCTATGAGTACCGTAAGGTAGTTGTCCTTGGTGTGGTAAGTCGATGCCATGCAGCTGAATATCATGATGCCGGCAAGCAGTATCGCGATGTTGACGCCTTCGTATGCGGCCAGCACGCTCCCGGCAGCGATGCAGGCAAGCAGGAGCAATACCTCCTTCCTGGTCTGTGATATGTAGAGCCTGTAGGCAAGGAGCACAAGCGCAAGCAGGTAGAGCAGTAGAAGCGAAGCCATCACACCACGTAGATTGCCCATGCGGCTATTATGAAGGCCACAACAACACCAAGCGGCACCACGTACTTCAGTATCCTCCTGACATCCCTGCTCGTCCTTGCAATCAGTTCATCAGCCTTCTCTCCCCAGACCCCGAAGTTGTTTATTGTAACCTTCTTGTACGAATATCTCACAGGCTCCATCTCCTTCAGTGCTTTCTTGATCATCCTGTCCAGTATCGGTATTACCTCGCTTGCTTCTGTGTGCCTGCCCAGTGCGGTTTTCGCAGAGACTGCGATTGTGTTTAGCGAATGCGTGTCTGTGGTGCACGCTTCAGCAGCCATTCCGAACTTCGACTTTATGTGCCTGACAATATTCTCCCTGAACCCTGGCAGCATGTTGTTTGCGTCAAAGTATACCAGGCAGAATCTCCTCTTCCCGTACCCGAATACGCAGACGCTCGTGTAGCTGTCGCCCAGATCCTTCTGTTTTCTGAATGTATCTTTGAGTTTTACATGTGAGGCTCCGAGCCTCAGCCGTGTCTTTTGCCCGCCAGCGCTCGCCTTCTTTATCGCTTCAATGTACATCTTCACATAAACGCTTCCTTCCTGTATGCCGTTCAGCTCTCTGTCGCTCGCTGTCTCGAATCTGGAATTGTGGGAATCTACAAGTATCGCATTCCTCTTTCCCGATTCCACAGCTGCCTGTTTGAGCTGCACGCCCACGTCTCTCGTGAAATCCTCAGTGACATACGGCGCCTTGCTAAGCAGGAAGAGGCTTGTATCGCCCACACCTATGTTTATCGCCCTGCATTTGCCCTCTTTACCCGTGCTTATGCTGCCATAGGCCTCCTGAAACCCGTTCCTGCCCTGTTTGAGCGCACGTTCGACATCCCTTGAGATTGTGTAGACCTCTGAGGTGCTTATCGGATTGTCCTGGAGATCCAGAGGGCTGTGCAGCACGAATGGAACAGTTCCAAACCTTCTGATCAGCATGCCGCTTATCTGGAGAGGCGCAACGCTGCCTCCGATTCCCTGGAAAGGCCCGAAGTGTATGTCGGGATTGACGAAGACCGCCTTGAGACCCTTGCTTCCCCTGAATGCGAGTATGTCAATATCAAGCTCCCTCTTCACTCCAGCATCGGGACCTATCACCTTGACGTCTTTGGTGAGGTCGTAGAGCCACTGGCTGACCATCGTTGTGAGTATCTTTAACCCGCTTTCCTCCATTATCTTCCTTGATGGCCTGTCTATTATGTAAAGGAGAATATACGTGACAACCATGAAGACGAACATCCCTGCAAGCAGCTTTATGAGGGTCGTGTAAAGGGGCATTCCGAAATAGAGTATGTATGTGCCAAGAGGCAGGTAGAAGAGGACGTTTAGCAGCGGCTGTACAGCAGCTATTATTATGACGCTCTTGCCTCTCACCATCAGGAACCTATCCATCACGACCCAGTAGCCGTAAACTGCAGCATTAGAGACCAGAAGCACAACATATGCGTAGTTTGTATTCTGTGTCAGCGCGAACGCAGCGGAACTGAAGAATACAAGTATCGAATAAACTATCGTTATGAGCAGCGTAGACAGCATCGCATGTCTCAAGAGAAGTTTCCTTTTCAGAGTTTTTATTACGACCGCGGTGAGAAAAGCCGGTAGGCTTATCACCATTATCCCTGTGCTCATTCCATACGCAGCGATTCTCAGGTAGTCGATGCTTGATGGAGCATGGTATATTACTATGCTTGAGAGGATTCCCGATACGGCCCCTAGAAGCAGAAGGGCTACCACCTGCTTCATAACGCCAGGAGCCTTTAGCTCGAAGTAATCAGTGTAATGCGTGATATATTTCCTTGAATCAGCCATAAAAACACGGAAACGAGGCCTAGACCCCGAACCTTCTCTGTCTCTTGTCGTAGTCAGTGAGGGCATTCTGAAGGTCTTTTTTCGTGAAGTCCGGCCAGAGTTTCTTGCTGAAGTACAACTCAGAGTACTCGGTCTGCCAAGGCATAAATCCGGAGAGGCGTTCCTCTCCTGATGTCCTTATTACCATGTCCATGTCCGGTACCTGGTTTGACAGCATGTAGGCTCTGAAGAGGTTCTCGCTTACGTTCCTTACGCCTGTTTTAACCGCGTGGTCAACAACGCCCTTCACTGCGTGCAGCATATCGTCCTTGCCCCCATAGGCTATTAGCATGTTTATCACCCTGTCCTTGTAGTCCTTTGTCTCAAGCTCTACCTTGTGCAGCGACTCGACCAGATCCTTCGGAAGCAGCAGCCTGTTTCCCACCACGTTGAAGCGTGTCTTGTTCTCGTGCAGCCTGCCGAGTATCTCCTTGTCAGTAGCTACCTTCCTGTAGATATCGAAGAGTATCCTCCTTTCGCTCAGCGCCCTTCTGAAGTTCTCTGTTGAGAAAGCCCAGACCGCTATGTTCCTTACTCCGTAATCCTTGCACCAGTCGGCAAAATCTATGAACTTGTCGACTCCGAGCCTATAGCCGCTCAGGAACCTGAGGCTGTGCTGTCTGGCCCATCTCCTGTTCCCATCAGGTATGAGCCCGAGTGCCTTGGGCACGTTTCTTATGTGCATAAGAACAAAACGTTTACAATTTAAACATTTATTAAGTTATTTTCCCCAAATTAATCGTGGCAGAAACCGTTAAAAAGAAAAGCGTGTCTGATTCTCTGCTTGAGGCCGAAGCCGGGCTCGTTGTGGGCTCTCAGGTCGTATTATCGCTGATAGGCCTCCTCGGTCCGTTGCTTAGGCTATAGGGTCTGGGAGAGTAATGGGAAAACTGGAAAAAATGCTGAAGGCCAAGATACGCAGCATACCTGACTACCCGAAGAAAGGAATTCTCTTCAGGGACATAACGCCGCTTCTCAAGAGCCCAAAAGCGTTCAAGGAGTGCGTTGACAGGCTGGCTGCCGCGTTCGCCAAAGAGAAAGTTGACTATGTTGTGGGGATAGAGGCGAGAGGCTTCATAATCGGTGTGGCTGTGGCGCAGGTTCTCGGAGTCGGATTTGTACCTATAAGGAAGGAGGGCAAACTGCCATACAAGAAGATAAGCAAGAGCTACGAGCTCGAATATGGGAGGGCAACGATAGAGATGCACCAGGATGGAGTGGAGAGGGGCAAGAGGGTCGTTGTCATAGATGACCTTCTGGCTACGGGCGGAACCTCACAAGCTGCCGGAGAGCTGCTGGAGAGCGTGGGCGCCAAGATAGCCGGCTTTGGTTTTGTAGTGGAACTAAAAGACCTGAATGGCAGGAAGAAGCTGAAAGGCAAGAAGATTGTCAGCCTTGTAAAATACTAGCGCATGGCTACTTGCCTGGCGTCTCTATGTTTATGTTGACAACAGTTGTAACGCCGGCTGTTACCGTTATGTTTCTTGGCAATTCATACATGCACGCGGTGTAGTCGCAATTCGTCAGCCTGACCGTATAGTTACCCACCGGTACGTTGGGGTCGTAGAATGTGCCGTTTGTCGAGAGTTGTATGTAGACAGGCGAACCGTACTGCGGGTTTAGTATGAGACTCCTTGATGAGTATACTGGGCCAAGGCTGCATGCTTGGCTCGCTTGTCCGGTAGGGCATGGACTGCCTATTATTACCGCCCCTGCGACGCTCCCGTCCAGCCCCGCATTGTACACGGAAGCGGAGTTAAACGCCCTTACGCCTATGAAGACAAGGAGGACCGCTGCTACTGTAAGAACAAGCATCTGGCCCAGGAACAGCGTGTGGGCGAGATCGTCATCCATGCGTATAAGGCAGAATCAATGCTAAAATAGATATCGCCTCAAATCATAATCATGCTGGCTATGTTCGGTGGGAAAAAGGCAGGCATGCCAGTGTTTGGTAAAGCTCCAGAGATTACAGCTATATCAGGATGGCTCAACTCTAAGCCACTCAGCATAGCTCGGCTAAGAGGAAAGGTCGTGCTCGTCCACTTCTGGGCGTTCGGGTGCGGGAATTGTGTTAACGCGTCGCCTCACATGAACGAGCTGTATAAGAAATACGAGGGCAGCGATTTTGTAATGATAGGAGTGCACACCCCCGAGTTCGATTCAGAGAAAGACGCAGACGCGCTGAGAGCAGCGGTCAAGAGAATGAAGATAACCTATCCAGTTGCGGCCGACAACGATTACAGTACGTGGAACTCGTACGGCAACAGATACTGGCCTGCAGACTATCTGATTGACAAGAATGGAAATGTGAGATACAAACATGTGGGTGAGGGCGACTACGATGTTCTTGATGCAGCTCTGCGAGAACTAATCGGCTAAAAAGTCCCTACTAGAGGAACTTGACGAACCTGTTTTTGCCGTCTACCAGTATGTTTTTAGCCTTTATCTTCCTGTCGGTAAGTTCGAAGCCCATGACTATGACCTCCTCGCCCTTCCTTATGCGATGTGCAGAAGCTCCGTTCATGCACACTTCGCCTGATCCCCTTTTGCCTTTTATGATGTAGGTCTCCAGCCTGGCTCCGGTCGTATTGCTCACTACAAGAACCTTCTCGCCTATCCAGAAGCCGGCCTTGTCTATGAGGTCAGCGTCTATGGTGATGCTGCCTATGTAGTTCAGGTTGGCGTCGGTGACCGTGGCCTTGTGTATCTTGGAACGCAGAATCCACCTCATAGGAACCCATCTCAGTCAAGTTCTTTTGATTTTGCTTGCAAGAGGAGTCTTGTTTAGCAGTCCGACAGCTTCATCAAGCGACGCTGCAGGAATTACGTAAACAACCGCGGCTAAGAGGCCGGTAGAAAAGATTATGTCATACTGGTCGTAATTAGGATCCTTTCCCGTATCTATGGCTTTGCGTATAGTTACGGACTTTATATCCTCATAAGAGGTTGTTTTAATGGACTGGCCCATTGCAGCGTTCTGAAACGGAATATCCTTTATACTATAATCTACCATGGATGTCTTTTTTGTGTTAACGCTTTCTACAACTCTTTCCCAAGTCTCATAGTTGTCATCAGCCGCATATTCATCGACACTTCCCAACTGCACTGCGGTTACGCTGGTATCAGTGAAGAATAAACCGCATTTGCAAAATAACTCTCCGTTTGCGGTAGTCATTGCTCCTATTAGTTTGGCTATGATACCATCTCTTATTCCATGTTTTCAAAGAAGGAGTTTACAAGCTCTTTCTTTATTTCCAACTTGCCGCTTAGGGCCGTCTGCTTAAATAAGTCGACTACGCTATCGAACTCAGGCTGCGGGAAAATCATGTTTTCGCGCATTCCAAGAAACTTTCCGCCTATCCTCAAGTGAATCAATCCGACTTCCATTTTATAATTGTCCACTAGTCCACCTCCAATTGTAGCGTACACTATTGAAACCAACTCTACTTTCTCCAAAGGGACTGACTGCGAGATAGTTCTGGGATCCGGAGCGAGATCCGCAATTGTCTGGTTGCTATTCGTTATGACCTTGCAGTTATCAAAATTGTTCTTGAAATTATCCGTGCTGGAAAATCCGAATATTCCAGGCGAGACATTTATAACCGGATCGTATATCACCACCAGGAAGTGCTCCGTAATTACAAGGTCGCATGCGCGCCTCAATACGCCTCCTCCTCCGCCTATTACGCCCACTTTGCCTATTATTGTGCCCCCAGTTCCGCCTTTCTCATACGTGAAGGCGCCTTGCAACATGCCTACTATCCTTTCATCCTTAATTTTATCGTAGAAATCGGTACTAAATAAACCCATGTAAGGTAGTTGCGAACACATATATTAAAAGGTTTACTGATGTTGCTCTGAAGGACCCAGATTGTCTTTAAAAGCTGCTGCAACTATTATCGGAAATATTATCGTAGCTTCGCCCCAGACCTTTACGTTATTATCATCAGGCGCGATCTTACCCCAGCTCTTTGCCTCATCGGTGTTTGCACCTGCGTTGCTGCCCTCATGCTCTATCCCGGTATTTATGTATACGGTATAGTCCGCCCCCTCCCTCAGCATCATTGCCATCATTATGTGATGCTTCGGCACTGATCCGCCTATGATTATTGCTCCACACTTGTTTGCACTCATCACAGTTTCATAAAGCAGCTCGTGTTCGCGTACAATGGTGACGTCGAAATCCGGATTATTTTTCTTGAATAGATATAGGTTGTCCCCTATAGCTCCGTCATTTAGAGGTATGCATATCAATGGAATGTTATTCTTGTTGGCCCAGTAGGTAAAGCTTTCCTCATGCCTGTCTAAACCCTCGAGAGTCCTCCCCATTTGCCTGACAAGCTCTACGGTATCGACCAGTTTTCCGCTCTCCTTCTGCTTGGAATACACCTCACCGAGAACACGAGACATGAAGCCCTCGAACCACACGTACCTCTCATTGGGTATGAATATGTCTCCAGTTCTGTTGACACCCAGCTCCCTCAGATAGGCGCCTTCTGCCTCAAACGCGCCGTGAAGGAAGTTGCCGTGGGTTTTCATGATGTCCTCTTCCAGCCCACCTGTGGTCGTGACCAAAAAGTGTACAAGCTTGTTCTTCACCAAGTAGGTTATTATGTCCCTTAAGCCGCTCGTTGTGACGTTTGAGGTAAAGCCGAAGAATATGGTGGCGCCATCTGCGCGCATCTTCTTTATAAGATCGACCGCCTTGGCAAGGTTGGTTGCCTGGAATCCGGTATCCTTGAACGATTCGAAGAACTTAGCAGCGTCAAAACCTCCTTCGAAGTCATAGCCTTTTATCTTACCGGTTCCTAGCTCGACGCTTCCCTTGAACAAAGATTTCCTAATTTCCTCGTTGATATCTGTGCTACTATCAGTCATTTTATTATCTTACCTGGCTAAAGGTTTCATTTCTCTACAAACTTAATAAGCTTATGCCGACGAAACTCTGCCATTGGTGATTCCTTTTTCCAACCTCGCCTTTAGCGCCTTGATGATTCCGTCTATCATCTTATTTTTTGTTTCCATCTTTACCCACAACAGATAGAGAAAAGGCTCGAAATCCTCCAATTCTACTAGCAGGAGCTTGCCGTCTTTGGTCCTGCACGTGTCTATGCGTATCAGGCCGTATTCCAGGTTGTCCCAGTCCACAAACTTTCTGGCAAATGCAAGATCGTCCGCTGTTGGGCTGTATTCCGCTAGGTCATGCATGCCTACCTTCCTTTTTGTGCTGAACGCGTATATGAATTCACCGTCAATGAAGTAGAATGAGATCTCGCAGTCGAAATCGATGTACGGTTGGAATATGTAATCCTCAAGCCAGATGTTGGTCAGCTGATATCTTGTAGCGCTAAACGTGTCAGTATTATCGCACTTGTACTTTGGCTTGGCAAAGAACATATCGGTCTCAGGGAGTTTTGACAGGTCTTCAACCTTGTCAACTGACGGGATGACCGGATAGCCAGCATTGTACAATTCCAGCAGGTAACCCTTGCCTTTGATATCGCCCCTGCCGGTAAGCGGATTATAGGTCAACAGCCCTTTGCGGGCAAACCTGGCTTTCACCTCATCCATCTTCTTTTTCTCATTAAAATTTGGCCACGTATTCCTTATCAGGATCAGATCAACACGGTCTTCCACAGCCTCACAATCAAAAGGGCCGCTTAAGATTACATCAAAATGTTCTCTGAGGCATCGACTCAAATAAATGTCTTCGTCTTCGTGGTCATTATACAGGTTTGTTAGCAGAAGAACTACGGGTTTTGTGCGTTCAGATTTTCTTGTCTGCTTCACATCCATGTGCTGTGCCTCGATGACAACGGTGACTTTATTTGCCCCTGTTAGCTGCCACTATTACAAATAATTATAATACCGCGGGTCTTTAAATAAGGTTGTAATCCATGGCGCAAAATACGAATTCCAATTACACAGATCCAAATTCAACGTACGCCCAGCCTCAGTCCAACTACCCCAGCGGCGGCGGACCAGCAATAGTAGTGATTATCCTGATAGTCATAGTTATTGCACTTGCAGGTTACTGGTATTTTAGCTCGCACTCTTCTTCAAGCGCTCCGAACTTTACTACAGTAACCCAGACAAAATCCTTGAACGGTACAGGCATTTTTATGAGCCAGTCACAGGCACAGCAGGTCTTCGGCGCATCTCTCGACCGCTACACAACCACCGACCTGTTCACCAATAGTTTCATAATCAACGCCACAGTTTTTGAAAACCTAGTTCCGCAGCTGCAGAACAACATAACGAGCGGATGGGTGACCCTGTCTAATAGCAGCGATTACGCCACTGACGCCTCGTTGTATTACGTTGTAATGGCAGTCCCTAACGCCCCGCATGATTCGGTACTTGTTGGCGCTGCCACCATTTCACCGTGGTTCATGTATGGGATGCAGCTTGCAAATACGAACTCCGGCTCGCTGGACGGGTTGAATTATACTTATGCCCAGTACACGAATTCTACCGCGTGGGCTCAGGCGGTATACGGATGGAAGGGCAACTACGTGGTTCTTTCCCTTGAATACAGCAACCCTGACTACCTGGTCAACGAAGCTGCACTAGTGAATGCAACTGCAAGCGCTACGCCTTGATTTCT
>JASHTX010000057.1 GCA_030040335.1 Microcaldota archaeon | reverse complement strand
AGAGTGGCCAGAAAACTGGCTCTTGCGATCATGCGCACAAACAGGCACATCGAAACCGTGCTGAGAAAAGGCGGCGCTGTTACAGGCAGGTACAGAACGCGAAGATTCGTTTATGTGGCTGGCAACAAGACCTACATCGCTACCTACAGGGAAAACGGCTGCGTATTCAGGTTCGACATACGCAAGGTCTTCTTCTCTGCCAGGCTTGCATACGAGAGGAAGAGAATAAGCGGGCTTGCAAAGAACGGAGAGAAAGTGGTCGTGATGTTTGCCGGTGTCGGCCCCTATGCTGTTGAGATAGCCAAGGAGCATCCAGCATGCAAGGTCATCGCGATTGAACTTAACAAGAGCGCCTGCAAGTATATGCGCGATAATGCCGTGATGAACAAAACAGCGAACGTCATGGTCGAAGAAGGTGACGCGAACAGGCTGTCGAGTAAGTACAAGGGCTTCGCAGACCGGATAATCATGCCTCTGCCGAAGGACTCTTCCAGCTTTCTTGGTGCAGCGCTGAGGATGTGCAAAAGCAGATGCATGATACACTATTACGCATTCTGCAAAGCTGATGAGGTGAAGTTGGTTTCAGAGCAGCTTGCAGACTTCTTCCTGAGGAACCAAAGGCGATGCAGGATCATCGATCAGAGGATTGTAAGGCCCTATTCGTCAACAGAGGTCGAGATGGTCTTCGACCTCAGGGTCGACTGAAAAGGCTATAAGCCTATTCCTCTAATCTCTCTTATATGCGCCAGCAATCTTCCGTCGAGTTCCTCTCAACCTACTCCTGGGCATTCCTGATGCTTGGCATATTCATGGTTGCGATACTCGCGATAGTGCTTACGCAGGGCAGTGGCGGCCTTTCTTACACCCCGTCTTCATGTTACATAGAACCCCAGCTCCCCTGCTCTCAGGTGCTCGTGCTCGTGAATGCGACCGCCGTGAAGTTCATACTTCTCTTCCAGAACAATCTTGCAACAAACATCTACATGCCAATCAATGCGCTCACCGTTTTCCCGTATTACTACAAGAACACGAGCTACACCGGCAGTTGCCTGCCTCAGAACGCGATTGCAGGTTCGTCTGTTGTGTGCAGCGCTGTCATGACAGGCTTCAGTACGTCTGTTGGCACGCAGGTAAGTCCTAAGTTTGCCCTAAACTACAAGATCTGTTCGCCGACTTGCACAAAACAGGTCTACAACACCACTGGCACAGGTATTACCGTGGCGTCTCCTTATGTGTCACTAGTATACAATCTCACTCTCCTGACCACGCCTCCGAATGGCGAAATTGCCTTGGACGGAGTTCCTTATAGCAATGGAGCCAACGTGGTTGCGATATCCGGAGTCAGCTATCAGGTCTATGCAATACCTCCCACCGGAGATGTCTTCTATACATGGATCGTAGGATCCAACACCTTTGTGGCGAATTCAATTCTTCAGTCCACGACAGCCAACATCATAGGTGGTCCTGGCGTTCTCACGGCTAACTTCATTGCCACTTCATCAACGACGATTACAAGCTCATCATCGACTATCACTACTTCATCCACCACCAGCACAACTTCAACATCAACATCCACAACCTCAACATCAACTGCCACCAGCACCTCAACCTCTACCTCCACCAGTACCTCAACTTCGACTTCCACCAGCACCTCAACCTCTACCTCCACTTCCACCTCCACCAGTACCTCGACTTCAACCTCCACCAAGACCTCAACTTCCACCTCCACCAGCACCACCACCTCCACTTCCGCCTCCACTGAAGAAACATCATTCCTGGCCAATACCACTGTGCTGCTTGCAGATGGCGACGTAAGACCCATACAAGACCTAATGCCCGGAGATATAATCATCTCTTACGATGCCGCAACAGGCAAATTATATCCTGAAGTGGTCCAGCGCATCGTCTACTTTACTGTCAGCGAGTCCTATAAGATAAACAACCAAGTTGGCACAGACGGGAATGAACTCTTCTACACAGAGCGCGGGTGGGTTGCGGCTTCAAATCTGAAGGTCGGGGATGAGATCCTCAACCCTGTAAACTCCCAATGGATAGCGGTTTATAGCGTAACCCACTCAGAAGGGCAATACGTGGTGTACGACGTTATTGGCAATTCGGGCAACAGTTTCATGGTTGATGGAGGCTATCTGGCAGACACGATCTCTACCTGAAGTTGTGAATTGCTCAGCAGACTCCAATGTGATTGTTATTTATGTTTCAAAAAGAGAATAACGAAAGAAGAGCTGGGACGACATTCAAATCAGCACTCTTAGCACTCTTTTCCATAGTGATTGTTCTAATAATTATTTCCGTATTCTTGATTAGCTCTGGGCAGACTGTGAGACTTTTGAGCCTGCAGCAACTAAATTCGTTATATAATAACTCATACACGCTCACAACTCCTCAAAACTGCCAGAACTCTTCTCTGCTTCAGGGCCTTGGTATAGAAAATGCATGCACCGTTGCATTCACGATAAAATCCAACAATACTTCCCTTCCATCTGCGATATCCCTATTCTACTACTCATTCAATACGAATGCCGATGCATACGCTTACATAAACAACATAACCCAGTACCTGAACTCTACTCCTTGGCCGCTAGGCGTTTCTACTTACGCCAACCTTACCGGCACAAGCAACTTTACTCTATATTTCACAGACATCAATTTCCAAAGTCCGACTCCCTATCGCAAGGTCCTTTCAGAGTATGTTCTTCATGGCAAAACAGTAATTGGCGTATCTTCTCTCATAGATCAAGATATTTCTGCTCCTGATGCAAAGAACGTTACAGAAGAACTCTTGTACGATCAATATTCCCTACTTTCGTCTGGGTCTGGGTGAGCAGAATATGAAACTGAGCAAACTTGAACCTACTGTCTTCTTTTCAGGAATGGCAGTCATGGTGATTGAGATAGCTGGAGTCAGACTTCTGGCACCGTATCTTGGTGATACTCTATACAGCTGGACTAGTTCCATTGCAGTGGTCCTCGCGGCTCTGGGCATTGGATACTACATAGGCGGCAAAATGGCCGACAAGACGCCGAAGGTCTCAAGCATAGCGATGTTCCTTTTCATAGCAGGCTTGTTCATAGGCGTCATGCCGTCTTTCTCAGGCTATGTCCTGAATTTCAGCCTGAATTTTGGATTTGAATACGGCCCGCTCTTTGCCTCTGTTGTCCTATTCGCTGTTCCTAATGTCGCCCTCGGGGCGATCACTCCCTATGCGGTTCGACTTAAGACAAAAAGAGTGAATAATGTCGGTGAAAGTGCAGGAAATCTTTATGCAATAGCAACATCTGGGAGCATAGTCGGCGCGCTACTCACTGGATATGTCCTAGTGCCGTATCTGGGTTTGACCTATAGTTTCTTGTTTACAAGCGCGATACTCATACTGACAGGTCTGATATTCTTCAGCAAAGTATTCCTCCTAATTATTCCTGCTATCCTGCTTGTGCAACTGGTTCCTGTTGAACAACAGAACATAAGCGGAGGAACTATCGTTTACCAAACAGATACCCAATACTACCATCTTGTAATCTCAAACAACTCAGGTGTCCTTAGCCTGAGGACGGACCTTTCCGATCAGGATGCGCTATACCCTGCAAATCTGTTGTATCCCAACTCTTCAGGGTCCTTTGTACCATACACCGTCTATCAGAGGATAGTGTATAAAGTAAATCCGAATATCAAGACTGCGCTTTACCTGGGTCTCGGAGATGGGTCGCTGGTCACTGATCTGTACAAACACACCACCGCCAGCATCGATGTTGTTGAGATAGACCCTGCCGTAGTGCAAGCTGCGAGACAATTTTTTAATTTCACAAACAGCACTAGAATAAGTATTCATATAGAGGACGCCCGCTTTTTTCTAAGGAACACGACAAAAACCTATAATCTGATCGTCATGGATGCATATGGCGGTTCCCTTTCCATGCCATATCAGCTTGCAACAATTCAGACCGCAGAGGAGATCAGAGACCACCTCACTCCAAACGGCATATTCTACTTTAACATCCTTTCTCCATTTACGGGAAACCAATCTGGAGTGTTCAAGTCCCTGTACAAGACTTACAGCACGCAGTTCTCAAACGTTTACGTCTTCCCAATGAATACCAACCTGTCTAGCGTGCAGGACATAGAGCTGATTGCCACTAATGACAACAACTACACACAAGCTGTCATTGTGAATGCCGCGAACCAGACGATCGGCAACTTGCAAATGAGCGGCATAAAAAATGAAATCCTTTACCATGACAACATCAGCACTGCTGGCTACCCCGTGCTGACTGACGACAAAAATCCCTTCGATACTTATTCTGCCCAGGTTCTGACGTTATGGTGGCGCCAACTCCACGCAACAGGGGAGTAAAGGATTATCCGATCAGATCGCCATTAAATTCTGACGGTTTGCAGTGATAGCGGTATTTATGCTTTCCGTTTCATACAATCATAGCTAACATTCGAACTAGGGTTGTTGGTCACATGGATGACAATTCTTCTCAAACTCCGCCAATGAACACAGGCGAGATGCAGAATCAGCAGACCTCAAATAGCGGTCATAAAAACAGAACCCTTATGCCCGTAATTATAATTCTGGTCGTTCTTGTGGTTGTCGGCGCATATCTCTTCATTCCGAAGCAGACTGCGTCTTCAAATTCAACTACAACTGTTGCTACTCCGACTTCTGTGACAACTACGGAGACATTTACGGTTTCAACAACCATGTATCCGGTAAACTATTCAGAAGCAAGCGATTTCGTCAATACGTTCACCATTCCGGGTTCCAGCGCGCATTCCGAGCAGGGTTCGGACCAGCCATGCAACAAGACGAGCTACTTCAAGTTTAACTTCATCGGAAATTTCCCTCCCGATTCACTGACAACCAATTACACAACTCCAGTGAACTATTCTGCCATGAACCAGTCAAGGCCTTATCTTACCGAGTTCGAGGTGAGCGTGGTAAACCCCGCGTCTCTTGCATCTTACAGAAGCGTGATCAGCAAAAATGGCGGTTCCTGCGATCCATATCTGAGTGAACTTCGAGCTTACACTACCTTCTCTTCAAAGGCGGTTAACTTTGCAAATAAGAACGGTACGGTTTCAGCCGGCTACTTCCTCTACTTCGAGAACTTCACTAATGAGGCGCTTAACCTGTCGGATATCTACTACACAGGGCCGAGACCCAACAT
>JASHTX010000056.1 GCA_030040335.1 Microcaldota archaeon | reverse complement strand
CCTCGAACTCCGGCACCAGTATCATGTTTGCCCCGGCAGCGATGCCTGCAAAAGAGGTTATCCAGCCCGCATCTCTTCCCATGACCTCGACAACCATGACCCTCTCATGAGACCTGCCTGTCGTAGCCAGGCTCTCGAGCATCCTCACGGCCTCG
The DNA here is from genome assembly GCA_030040335.1 of Microcaldota archaeon. Taxonomy (GTDB): domain Archaea; phylum Micrarchaeota; class Micrarchaeia; order Micrarchaeales; family CABMGC01; genus JAJYVH01. Next base: position 5,674 of record JASHTX010000056.1, on the reverse strand, counting down.
TCAACAGCGCTGAAGAAGCCGAAAGAGTAATCGGTGCCAGCGAGGTCATTGTCTATAGTCTTTGGTATGCCCACGACCTTCACACCTTTCTCGGCAAGCTTTGACGCCACGCCAAGCGTGTCGTCGCCGCCCACTGCTATAAGCGCGTCTATCTTCGCCTTTTTCATGTTTGCTACTATAAGAGCGAGCCCATCAGACCTCTTTAGTGGGTTTACCCTTGATGTCCCGAGCATCGTGCCTCCGGTGCCTATCGCGCTTTCAAACTCATCATAGGTTATGCGCTTGGACTTTCCTTCGAGAAGGCCGCCCCATCCTCCCAGTATCCCGGTAACAGTATATCCTCTGTTCTCAGCTGCCTTGAGCACAGCCCGCGTCACGGAGTTCAGGCCAGCGCAGTCCCCGCCGCCATTCAAGATACCAATGTTCACACGATCACTTGATCTCCAGAGCCTCCGATACAGACTTGCCCTGTATGACAATAGCGTTCAGCCGCTTTGCCGTCCTTGCAGGATTATCGCTCTGCCATACGTTTCGTCCCACAGCTGCACCAGTCCCTCCTGCCATAATCGTTTCCTTCACGTGCTTTAGGAAGTCCTCCTCTGTGTTAGCCTTCGGTCCGCCGGCCATATAGACCGGCATTTTCCCTGCGGATATTACAGCCCACTTGAAATCTTCAGCGTTTCCGCCATACTTTATCTTTGCCGCATCTGCTCCGAGCTCCAGAGCGGTCCTTGTGGCGTAGGCCATCATCTCTTTTGTGGTGTCGCCCTTGACGTATTCGCCCCTGGGATATATCCAAAGGACAACCGGAATGCCGACCCCGTGCGCCTCCTCCTGTATCCTTCCGAATTCCGAAAACATCTCGCTCTCGTATTTGCTACCTATGTAGATAGTGTAGCCGACAGCAGATGCGCCTATCTTCACAGCGTGGTCTACGGAGCAGTTCTGGCGCGCAAGCGGATCCTTGCCGTAAATCGAAGTCTTTCCGTTCAGCTTGAGGAGGAGCGGAACCCCGCCCTTCTGGTAGTAGTTCTCTGCTATGCCCTTCTGGAATACGACAGCGTCAAAGCCGCCGCTGTTTGCTATGTCAAAGACGTATTTAGGATTGACATTGCTGCTGTTGAAATCTGTGGGACCGTGCTCCAGGCCCTGGTCGTAAGCGAGTATCAGCGACTTTCCATTCCTCAGGAATTTGTCCATCCTTCCCATCGTATCACCTCCGGAAACTGCAGCTGGTTTACACTAATATTGCCTTACCGATATTTAAATTGCTTTCCATAGACGTTTGCTTCAATTCAAGCCCAGGCCTCACTGGGGACTTTTGTAGCATGATTATTATAATTTCTATTGCAAGCTTATCTGATGACGGAGGCACTGGAAGAAAAAGAGGAGCTGAAGGCGCAGGCAGCAATAGAGTACTGGCTGCTCTATGCCTGGACGTTCCTAGCCCTGGTAATAGTGCTAGTCCTGCTTTACGTATTCATACTGGCACCGGCCTTCACGGAGCCCCAGTTCTGCACACTCAACTATGGCGGCTATTGCGACGATATGTACATGGGGGTTTCAGGCACCGCGACAAACGTGGTCGTGCTGCTGTCTAACGCACAACAGTACAACCTGCTTAATCCATCGCTCAGCATAAATTCAACAGGAACGGGCACCTTCGTGCTGCCGTGCCAGCCTTCCTATGTAAGGCCCGGAGGCGCGGTACTGTGCACCTATACGCTTGGCAAGGCGCTTAACACAGGGCAGTACGTATCGGGACAGATCTCCTTCGGGGGCTCGATCTGCCAGAATACCAATGCACTCGCTTGCGGCACTGTCCCATTCCAGAATTTTGTTGGAACCTTCAACACAAGGATCACGCAGGCGGCAAATACAGTTGTCTCGGTTAACCTGGTGGCTGCAAGCCTCACGGAGACGCCCAACGGGCCGAAAGACCTGCTCACTGCAAACGTCATCCTGCTCAACACTCCGGTGCCAGGGGCTGACACTAACTTTACCGTACTTACCAATGCGACGTATGTGGCCACAGACCCAAAGGCTGCGCAGACAGACAGCTATGGGAGAGCGTATTCGTACATAAACAGCTCGCAGGGCAGCAAGTCGGTTGTCAACGCAATGATTGTTGCATCATTCGGCAATGTGGACTCACCGCCTATAGAAATAAGTTTTGAGGTTCCGACTTTCTCAATTAAATTCCAGACAAACACGTCCCTGAGCGGCGTCTCGCAGACGGCCCCGATCCTGACTGTCGATGGCCAGGGCTATACGCCTTCGATGTTCCCTGTCACCGTCTCGCTAAATGGAGGCACGGACAGCACATACTCATATGTAACAGACTACAGCGGCAGTTCCACCACGAGATTCGCGTACAGCAGCATCGGGGGTTGCGGAGTGACCAAACAGTCTGGCAGCTTCATTCCGGAGTCAAACTGCACCGTTACCGCAGACTACGCCGAGCAGTACTCGCTCAACATGACCGCATCGCCATCGGGCGACGGCACGATGATTCCAGGAAACACCTGGGTAACTTCCGGAGGCACACAGCAGATCAGCGAGACGCCCAAGAGCGGTTGTACGTTCAGGAGCTGGAGCGGAACCGGAAGCGGCAGCTATTCGGGCAGCACCCAGAACCCTACATTGACCGTAACAGGAGCGATAACGGAGACGGCCAGCTACAGGGGCTGCTGAACCTTTCATAGGCCGGGCATTTGCAGGCAAGGTACCGCTAGATTTAATAACATCGCATTGCATTCATTAGCGGTGGGCATTTGTTCACTAAGGGAGGAGGCCCGGATGGAATTGATGAAGACACCTACCGCGCAGCATCGATTGCCACTCTTAAGGCCATAATAAACACCCTTGCCACGTCCAGCGCCGAATTCATTGTCGCAGAGCTTCAGAGGCTGCTAGGCGAGGAGACGGTGATGAAGCATCTGAGTGCAATAATGCCATACCTTTATGCGGCAGGATTCCTCAGCTATGCGGGCAGGGAAATCAACGCTGAGAGCGTCACAAAGGTCCTGAAGGGCGCAGGCATAGAAGCTGATCCCGAGATAGTCGACCTTCTGTTCAAGGCAAACGTCAAGAGCCACCTCATATACATATATTCCTACTATTTTCTGGTTGCTCTCGGAAAGCTGGGCACGGCCTCAGAGATAGCGGATGTTGTCAGAAGCCTGGGGTTGGAGGCCGAGGAGTCGAGAATAGGAGATGTTATTGCTTTCCTTACTCCGTATGAAAGCGGACAATAAACAGATTTGCACCAGGCATCACTCTGACGAGCTTTAGTTAAGGTAATAAAGCAATGTACGCAAATACACTCTAGATAGGGAGAGAGCCAATGTTGCGGAGCAACCTGAAGTATCTTTTTTGGGGGCTGGATGAGAAGACCAAGGAGTTCTCGACGCTTATCAGCACTTTTGACGGATGGCAAAGATTCGCGCTCCTGAGGTTTGGTCTTCTGGATAGCGCGGTTTTGTATTCAAGATACAAACTAAGCGCCCTGAGAAGCATATCGGTCAGCGGTAGCAAAAAGAGCATATCGGTCAGCTACAGCAGGAAGACCATAGGATTCTATTTTGAGAACACTGTGCAGCTCGATAACGCGATGAGAAACATATACGAGGTGTTCGTAACGGAACAGTGGTCGCCATTGAGGGTTAACGGGAAGGTCGTAGTCGATGTAGGGGCCAACAACGCAGATAGCTCGCTTTATTTTGCGGTCAAAGGGGCGAAGCAGGTCTATGCCTACGAGCCCTACCCATACTCGTTCAGGCTTGCGGCAAAGAACGTGTCGCTAAACGGCATGGGCAAGATGATAAAGCTGAATAATGAGGCGGTCCTGGGCTCAGAAAAGACCATCGCAATAGATGCCGGTTATGAGAGCGTGAGCAACACCCTTCTACGGGACTTCGGGCATGGGAAGAGGATAAAGACTGTGACCCTAGATCGCATAGTAGGCAAATACGGACTGCGCAACGCGGTCCTGAAGATGGACTGCGAAGGGAGCGAGTATGAAATAATAGCAAATGCGAAGGAGAGCTCGCTCAGGAGCTTTGACGAGATAGGAATAGAGTACCACTTCGGCTACGCCAAGCTCGTCAGCAGGCTGAAGAAAGCAGGCTTCAGGGTACGATATACGGAACCGAAGATCAGCAGGCACTCTGAAACAAACGGTTTAAAAATGGAATATGGCATGATATACGCATACAGGTGAGAAGACAGTACATTCTTGGTTTGAGTTCATGAAGGCAAATGAAAAAATAAGGCTGGAGTACCTGCTATTGGGCATAATACTTCTTTATGCGCTCTGCTATGAGATAGTATTCAACATAGGGCCGTCCTACTTCGGAGACGACACCGTCTACACCAACTTCGCGCAGATGGCGGCCCACGGACTGTTCGTTGAGAACGGGGACACTTTCAGCCTGAGGATACTCAACATATACCCCATAGCCTTCTTCTACTTGCTTTTTGGAATCAACGACCTCACCACTGCAGGTTGGGCCACTTTCTCGTTCCTTGGATCGATACTCATCGCATACTACATCGGAAAGGAGCTCTACAATGGCTACGCGGGCCTTATCGCAGCCCTACTCCTTGCGTTCTTCCCGCTCTTCGCAACGCTCTCAGCAACGCCTACGCCAAATGTGCCTGAGGCTTTCCTTACCGGCCTCACGTTCCTGGCACTATTGTGGGGAGAGAGGAGAAAATCGAGGCTGTGGTACTTCGTCAGCGGCGTTGCGCTGGTTGCCTCAGTACTTACAACGCCAGCCAGCGGGATCATAGTCTTCGTGGTAGCGGTCTACCTTGTCGTTGAGCTGCTCAGGCAAAAGATAAAGATAAACAAGGTCAGCCTTTACCTGGTCTACGGCTTTGCCATCGCGTTGGTGATTCTTCTTTTGTACAACTACATTGAGACCAAAAATCCGCTGGCGACTGTTACCACTGTAGCGGCGGTATACAGCACAGCAGGTACGCCGGCCGAGGGCATACTGATAAACCAGAACCTGGACTTCTATTTCAACGTCATGTTTCCCTACCACGTCTACAGCGCATTCCAGAACGCCATCGTGTCTCTCAATCTTAACCCGCTGAACATATGGCAGAATATCTACGGGTATAACTACAACTATGTGGGCTTCTATTTCTATCTGGTCGTGCTCTGTGGCATATACCTGCTTGCCATAAGGGAAAAACGCGCATACGTACCCTTCCTGTGGTTTACTGTTGCCTGGCTCTACCTTGAGTTCGGTTTCATATACATCAGCTTCTTTCCATTCCAATACATCCTGACCGCAAGGCTGGAAAGGTATATGACGATAATAGGCATACCGTCCGTCCTGCTCATAGCGATGGCGCTTGTAAACTTCTCGGAGAGAAGCCTGAAGAAGAGATACCCCGTCACCCTGGCGATACCGGGAGTCATCCTGGTCTTCCTGCTTGTAACGGCATATCTCGAGAGCCAGATCCTCTATACGACAATAATATATCAGACTTTTGACCAGCATGCAATCGCAAATTACCTGAATACGCTGCCGAACACCACAAAAGTCTACTATGAAAGCGGTTTCTCCTTGATTGACATTTACATGGGTTACGAAAATCAGAGCAGGCTGATCGTTTACGACCAGCTGAAGAACTGTTCGCTCATACCCGAAGGCTCTTA
>JASHTX010000055.1 GCA_030040335.1 Microcaldota archaeon | reverse complement strand
TTCTCTCCTGAAGAGCCTCACCTGGTATGAGACGAAGGTGCGCTTCGAGGAGTTGTGCTGCGTATACAGTGCTATCGCGTATCCGTCGCACTTCCCGTTGCGCATCAGCCTCGGCATGTCTATCCTCAGCTGCTCTGAGGGTATCATGTCCGTGTCGAGATCTAGCACCCAGTCGCAGCTGCATTTCTTGAGCGCGTACATCATCAGCGGCTCCCTGTAGCCCAGAGCTATGACCCTGAAGACCTTCACCTTGTCGAAACCCAGCCTTCTCTTCTCCCTGATGAACCACTCCCTCTCGTTCCTGCCGCTTGCATCCATCACCACTATCTCGTCTGAGCTGACGTATACCTTCTTAACAAGCTCGAGAGCCTGCCTCAGGTCGTCCTTGGAGAATATCAAAACAGATACCCTTTGCGCAGTAGCCATGCTAGCCCTTTTTCCCCTTCTTGGCTTTCTTCTCAGCTTCCTCCAGCTGTTCCTTTGTGTTTATTCCAAACCAGTAGGCCATCTTTCGCAGCCTGAACCTGACTCCCTGCCTTCTCATTATCTTCGGCGCGCACGTCAGGAAATACTCGCCGCTTGCCCTGTCCTTCGGGATCTCCTTGTAGATGTCAAAGAACTCCCTAGGCAAAACGTAGACTCCGGCGTTTGCTATGCCCTTTCCGGTCTTCTCCTTCTCCACTATGTCTGCCACTTCTTCGTTATCATCGGTTATCACCGCCCCGTAGCCTGAGACGTCATCCACACTGAATCCGAAGACCGTGGGCTCCCTGATGTTGAGCAGCTCACTTGGATCGTATTCGGTTATGTCGTCGCCCATCATCACCAGGAAGAGCTCCTCGGTGACAAACTTCTTCGCGCAGTAGACCGCGTTCGCGGTGCCGAGCGGCTTGCTCTGGAACACGTACTCTATCTCATGGCCGCCGAGCTTCCTCTCGAAGATGCCTTTGTCGGCTGGGTTTATCACAACAGCGATCTCCACCTTCCGCTCCTCAAGTTTCTTTATCATCCTCTCGATTATCGGCGCTCCGTCCAGCTCTATGAGCGGCTTCGGCGTGCCCGCGGGGCCGCCGCTCATCAGCATCCTTTTTCCCCTTCCAGCCGCGAGTATGACCGCCTGCCTGATCATCTTTTCACTGCACTAATGTAGCTACAAATAAGTTATATATTATATCTTTGGTCAATATCTCAGCATCTTCTATGTCGCTAAAAAACATACGCAATAGGGAGCGCGCCCTGCTATATCTGCTGATGCCCTACCACTTCACCAGCTCTGCCTTCAGGCGCTACGACAGCACCATGGGGCAGCTGCAAAGGGCCGTGAAGAACTGGCACGAAGTGCTCCTGGTCTATCTTGGTGCTAGGCGCTCTGCCACAGCGGTCTTCAGGAACGGTATGCAGGTGAAAGTCGGCAAGAACGATCTCGGCAGGCTTGTCAGCCTCGCAGAACTCGCCAACATTCCAGAAGGCACCAGGAAGAGGCTGAAGCTTAGGATAGAAGGGGAGAAGGCTTCTCTCGCGATCAATGGCAAGACACTGAGGCTTGACCTCGAGGTGGCCGGGCCTGTTGCGCTCGAGATGCAGACAGGCGAGCACAGCATGATGGACGTCAGGGGCAGGGACGTCGTCGACATAGGTGCGTATGTTGACGACACGGCCATATACTACGCGGTCTCGGGCGGTGCGAAGCACGTCTATGCCTTCGAGCCGTTCCCGTACCTATATGAAACTGCGGTGAGGAACGTGAAGGCCAACGGGCTCGAAAAGAGGATAAGCACTTACAACCTTGCCGTATCAGGCGAGACCGGCAACGTCTCCCTCAACTCCAGGTATACCAGTTTTGGAATTGTCAACTCAAAAGAAAGCAAAAGCGGGAGGAAAGGGGTAAGGGTCGTCTCGCTTGACTCAATAGTCAAAAGCCTGCGCATAAGGCACGGTGCCCTGAAGGTCGACTGCGAAGGCTGCGAGTACCAGGTATTCAAGCAGGCGTCAAGCGCGACGCTGAAAAGCTTCGACCTCATACACGTCGAATACCACTACGGATACGTCGACGTTATCGAGAGGCTGAGGAGGGAGGGATTCAAAGTGGAGTATACAAAGCCTACATACGCGTTCAGGGGCATGGGAGCCGAGCCGATGCTGAAGGGAGATATAATCGCCAGCAGGAAGATGTAGCCTGCTCTACCTGTAGGCGTAGATCCGGCCAACGTCATTGTAGTATACGCCCTTGTGCGAGCCGCTTTTCCTTGTCTTGAAACCGCGCTCCCTCAGAACCTCCGAAACCTCCTTTGCCGTATCGTGGTATTCCATCTGTATCCTGTAGACGTTCTCCAGCCCGCCGCAGTTCTTCGAGAAGACGAATCTCTCCTCGCCCTCGCAGTCGCATTTTATCACCACGTTCTTCCTTCCCTCAAGCAGGTCGTCTATCGTTGTCGACGCAGCGCCGCTCCTGGATCCGGAGCTGAACGGACTGCCTCCTTTGGCAACGGGTCCCCTGCCGGCCCTTGCCACATCGGATACTGCCTTGTTTATTATCGAGATCTTCTTGCTGTATGGCGACTGCGCTATACGCGATCTCGCCTCATTGAAGGTGTCGCGCATCGGCTCCAAGGCTACGACTCTTTTTATCCTCGGCTGCATCGCGAGGAAGATCGATGACTCGCCCTTGTACGCGCCTATGTCTATTGCAGTTGTGTTCTCCCTTATTCCGGAAACAAGCCAGCCGTACGCCTGCTCCACAAAGACCTCGCGCAGCACCATCTCGTCCGCCATTATCTGTCTCATCTTCCCTATCCGCCTGAGCGAGAGCCCCGGTCTTTTAACCAGGAACTTGAGGTCGTCTATTCCTACCATCTGATCCTTCCTATTTCTCAGCCAAAGCCTTATTATTTTACGGTTACCGACTTGGCAAGGTTTCTCGGGTAATCGGGGTTTATGCCGCGCAGCAGCGCCAGGTGGTAGCCAAGCATCTGTATCGGTATTATGTTCGCTATCGGGCTTGCGTTGCCGGCGTCGGGCACCCTTATCCAGTAGTCGAATATCTTGTTGTTCTCAGGCGAGACGCCTATCACGTACCCGCCCCTCGCCTTAACCTCTATCGCGTTGGAGAGCATCTCTGCCTTAGTGTCGTCGTTGGCTATGAGCGCGATGCACGGCGTGCCCTTCTCCACGAGCGCGAGCGGTCCGTGCTTCAGTTCCCCGCCCGCGAAGCCGTGCGCGTGTATGTATGAGGTCTCGGTCAGTTTTATCGCCGCCTCCTCTGCCATCGGATAGTTGACCCCGCGCCCTATTATCATTATGTCGTGCTTGTTCTTCAGCTTTCTCGCTAGCTTCTTTATGTACTCCTCATATCTTGGGTTGAGCATGTCGTTGACCTGGGCCGCGGCGTTGAGGAGCAGCCTCTTGCCCTCGTCAAGCCTGCCCGCCGTGGCGTAGGCAAGGAGCGTCACAAGGGAGAGCTGCGCAGTGGTGGCCTTTGTGCTCGCAACCGCGTGTTCTGCTCCTGCGTTTATCATAAGGAAGTCGTCGCTCATGCGCATCATTGTTGAGCCGAAGACGTTCAGCAGCGAGAGCACCTTTGCGCCCCTGGGCTTCGCGATGTCTATCACCTCCAGCACGTCCGTCGTCTCTCCGCTCTGCGAGATCGCTATCATCAGCGCCTTGTTGGTGAGGTAGTGCTTGTAGTTCCTGAACTCAGAGGCCACTTCTGCGTTCACGTGCTTCTTGGCTATCGTCGAGAAGAGGTATTCGCCAGCGGCGCAGACCCTGCCAGCGGTGCCGCTGCCCACCAGGAAGACCACGGATGCATGCCTTATGCTCCCGGCGATCTCGAGTATCCTCTTGTCGTCCTGGTTTATCGCGTCTGCGATCGTGTGCTTCTGCTCCATTATCTCCTTCATCAGGAAATGGTCGTAGCCGGACTTGCCCACCTCGCCCCTTTTCCAGTCTACTGTCACTATCCTCTTGTAAACGCTCTCGCCGAAGGCTATCTCGAAGAACTTCGGCCTCGTTCCGTCGAAGTGCAGGAACGCTGCCTGGCCGTCGTCTATGTACATGACCCTGTTCGTGTAGTCCAGGAAACCTGCGATGTCGGAGCTGACGTACATCTCTCCAGGCTCCTTCCCGACCCCGACTATCAGCGGAGCTCCGAGCCTGACCGCTGCAATCTGCCCGCTGCCAGCATCCATCAGCACGAAGGCCGACCTGCCCTCCAGCTGCCTGGAAACTTCGAGCACCGCATCCCTGAAGCTTCTGCCCGCAGACATCCCCTCCTCCACAAGATGCGGTATTATCTCAGTGTCGGTCTCTGAGAGAAGCCTGTGCCCCCTCTTTATCAGCCGGTCCCTGAATCCCTGGTAGTTCTCTATTATTCCGTTGTGCACCACCGCAAGCCTGCCGCTGCAGTCGACGTGAGGGTGCGCGTTCTTCTGTGTTATGCCCCCGTGGGTTGCCCACCTCGTATGTCCTATCGCAACTCCCCTGTCCCTGCCCAATGCCCTTGATACGCGTGACGAGTCTACGCTCCCTATCTTCCCTACCTTCTTCACCACAGCAACCGGCGCAGAACTTTCCTCTGCCACGGTCGCTATGCCCCAGGAATCATAGCCCCTGTACTCGAGCTTCTTGAGCCCCTCTATCACCCTCGAACTGGCCCCGCTGCCCTTCCGTATGTACGCCACTATCCCGCACATCCTATCCCTTTATTAGCCTTCAATGAGCAATGCCCCATACAAGTACTGTAATATAGTATATATAAGGAGTGTATCGCATGCGTTTGCAGGAATCCGACTCGAGTCTGCCCGTTTTGATGCTACTTTGCCTTTCGTCGAATGACTTAGGCTATGAAAGAATACCATTACAGCAAACGACGAAGTTTGTGCTTGCCATTACACCACAAAAGCGTCAGCTTTAAATACCTTATAGTTTTATCGTATTGCACAGATGTTTGAAAAGAAAGTGAGCATATGAATAGAATGAATGCAAAGAGAATTGGAGTTTTGGCTGCAAGCCTACTTTTCGGTCTTGCAGTTGCGGGCCCGGTTTCATACCAGGGCATACAGATAATAGGGAACTCTGGAACACCATTGGTCCAGATCGTCATCGGTTCCCAGGCTAAGCCTTCTGACGGCGTAGTCGCTGGAAACATCGCTGCAACGATCGGAAGCCTGTCATACACATCTCAGGCAGTCACTGCGACACCAACAGGAACCTCCGGAGTAAAGTGCGTTGTAACAACGCCAAGCTGCTCAATCACGAACCAGCAGGTCTGGCTCGGAGAGACAGGAACTGTCAGCGCACCAAGCGGATCGTTCAGCTTCACAGCACTGATAGGTTCAGTACTGAACCAGGCTGCGATAACTGGTTCGCCACAGAGCACAAAATTCATACAGACAGGAACAACGTACACATTCCAGGAGGGAAGCGGTGGTACATACACGATAACTGCATCGCCTCTAAACAGCCCATACACTGCGGCTACCAACGTACCAACAGGCTCATCTACTCCTTCCGGAACAACTAACGGCGGTGGATTGACATTCCAGTCATTCCAGGGAAGCAGCGGAGGAAACGTATACGACAACATAATGCAGATAAGCAACTCTCAGTTGCCCGCATTGCTCTCCAACTCTGGAGCATATGGAGAGAGTGAATACCTGTGGCTCACAGGATTCCCTGTATACGACCAGCAGACAACGCCAAGCGTGCAGAGCTATGCATTGCTGAGCGCTGGAGGCGCATACGAGGCTGTCTTCAACAAGCCGATACACCAGCCTTATTACTCGACTGCTGTCGGTAACGGCGCTGGAGTGGGAACCAACACGATCAACAACGCGGCAATAACACTGCTAGGCCAGAGCTGGACAATAGTCAGCGTAACGCTGCCAACTGGCGGGGTAACTACGTCAACGGCAATAGCTGGAGGCAAACTGGGACTTGCAAAGTCACTGGTACCTCTGACAACCGTATACGTAGGAAAGAACGTGACCAGCGGTCCGTTCACAGTGCAACTGGCAGACCTAGGTACTGCTGCAAGCAACGGAGTAAGCCCTGCGGCAATCAACATCTACTACCAGGGAGTGTTGACAAACAACACCTCAATATGGCCAGGACCTTCCAACACGCTGAAGTTCAACGTTAGCGGAAACCAGGTCTATGTGCACGTAAACAACACATTCGCAGGATTGTACGCATACCAGAAGTACGCGAAGATACAGATCTACTCGAATGTCTACAACGTTACAAGCGGGCAGACATTCAACCAGACAAATGACCCTGGTTGGGACACGGAGCTGCTATGGACCAACACCACAGGCTCAACTCACGGTACAGACCTATACGGCATAATCCTGTACAACGTGACCCCTGGAGTGCTGACCCCTGGACAGAGCTTCGCCTTCATCCAGAACCCTCAGAGGTACAAGGTTACCTTTGTGGGAGACACTCTTGGAACTAACCTGGATGCGATGACGTTCTCGTCACAGTTCGCAGGAAGCGTGCAGTACTCTAACGCAGGAGCAAACCCTGGCGCAGGAAACGCGAACCTGGAGCTCGGTAACATAAACAACGTTACAGAGCCGGCTCAGGAGCTCGTAGTGACCAGCCAGATACCCAACGCATTCACATTCGCTGGGCAGAGCACAAGCACCCTGACATACGTGCTGACACCGTACATACTGAACCTGGTGCAGAACTCGGTCCAGATCGGTGGTACTGACACAACAATAGGTACCAGCGGAATAGGTACACCTGTGAACGTCGCGCTAGCGGTCTCATCGCCGTACATAGCGAACTTCATAACCTCTGGTCACCAGCTTGCGGTAACACTGACAGGTTACACAAAGGCTGGCGGATCGTCAATAACGCAGACGGTCTACTTTAGCGCAAACAGCGTCGGCGGGCAGGCGGGCATTGCAAACACAATGAACGGCATCTCGACAACGGGCAACTTCTTCAACATAACGTCAGTAACCTTCAGCAGGGCATTGCCAGGATTGACAGTGGCAATCGCACCTAACAGCATAACAACTGCCGGCAGCACCACGACCCCGACGTACCTGATGGCCAACGTCTTCACCAACTCGACGCCATCGCTGATCTACACCAAGCAGAACCAGGCGTACTATTCGCTGCAACCTGGAACTAGCGTGATCTACAACCAGCAGAACGG
>JASHTX010000006.1 GCA_030040335.1 Microcaldota archaeon | reverse complement strand
AATTGGGCGGGGAGAGGCTGCTCTCCACGTACATGGGCGACACGATCTTCAGCTGGGCCAGCTCGATATCTACGATACTCGGCTCCCTTGCCATCGGCTATTTCGTAGGAGGCATAATCGCAGACAAGGCACAGGATCCCAGGATACTGTCGACCTTCCTGTTTGCAGCCGCAATTTTCATGTGCATAACACCATTCATAGCGCCGCTCGCCCTTACCTCAAGCCTGGTTTTCGGCTATGAGTTCGGGCCTCTGGTGGCCTCTGTCCTGCTCCTGATGGTGCCCAACATCTTCCTGGGCATGGTGTCACCATTTGCAGTTAGAGTCAAGACGAGGGAAGTCAATGCGGTCGGCGAAAGCGCAGGGAACCTTTATGCCATTTCGACCATAGGCAGCATCTTCGGCGCCCTTACCTGCGCCTACTATCTGCTGCCGTTCGTGGGTGTCAGCCAGAGCTTCTACATAGCAGGCGCGCTCCTTATAGCAGCCGGAGTAATAGGGCTAGGCATGAAGAGCCTGCCACTGCTGATCATAGCGCTGGTGCCCTTGGTCCTTCCCTCGCCCAACCTCTACATCAATCCACTCGGAACCCCAATCTACCAGGCAGAGACTCCTTACTATCACATAAGCGTGATAAACGACTCAGGCACACTGCTTTTACAGACAAATTTCCTGGACATACAGACAGTGAGCTATGAAAACAGCACAAACGTGAGCCAGCTAGCATACTATGGCTTCCAGAGCGTGATATACGATGGGCCAAACCCTCCAAAGACTGCGTTATATCTGGGCCTCGGAGGGGGGGCGATGGTCCAAGACCTTTACGAACATACGAACGCGACCATTGATGCGGTAGAAATAGACCCTGGCGTGATTGCAACTGCCGAACAATATTTCGGGATAAAGAACGGAGGAAGGATAACCATATATGCCGAGGATGCAAGGTTTTTCCTGAGGAACACCACCAAGAAATACGACATGATTGTCCTAGACGCGTACGGCACAGGCCTTACCTTCCCGCCGCAGTTGGGAACTGTAGAGGCTGCTACAGAGATGCTCGACCATCTTAATCCGAACGGCTCAGTGCTCGTTGATGTGGTCTCACCCGCAACTGGCGAGAAAGCAGGAGTCTTCAAGTCCATCTACGCGACGTTCAGCACTGTCTTTCCGAAGCTTTATGTTTTCCTGACCAACCCGAAGGACCCCGAGGCCATACAGAACGTGCTCATTTTAGCCACAACCAACACAAGCGGCCTCTCAGAACCGCAGATTGCAGGATACCTGCAGGGAAAGGTCACGCCAAGGGTATTCAACGAGATAACTCAAGGCTACTACAGTGCGCCCATAAACACAACCGGCTATCCGCCTGTCACAGATAACAGGGATCCGCTGGACAATTATGTAGCTGAGATGCTTTCGACCAACTGACATGCAGGATTAGCCATAATCAGAATGCATCCCTTATTTTGGCGAATGCTTTTGGTATATCATCTGGATCCTTGAGCGCATTGCTTACTCTGATGTGTCTGTCTGATCCGAATGGCTTGCCCGGCATTACTGCAACATGCGCTTCGTCAAGCAGCACGCCAGCAGCGATTTCGCTTACAGAACCGTACTTCGATGCGTCTGCCCTCTTGCGGAGTTTGTCCATCAGTGCTTCAGACATTTCGAGGAAACCATAGAATGCCCCCTCTGGTGGCTTTGGCAGGCTTAGAGTGCCGAGATCCTCAGCTTCTCTGACCATGAGGTCTCTTCGCACCCTAAAAGACTCTAAGCGTTCTGAATCAAAAGGCACATCGAAAGCCGCAAGAGCAACGTACTGCGTTATGGCTGAAGGCCCGCCAGACCTCTGGCTCTGTACGTTGTTCATCACATTTATTGCATTTTCAGGACCGCCAGCGTATCCGTCCCTCCATCCTGGGATCGAATGGCTTTTCGAGTGTCCGTTCACTGAAATGGTTCTTGCGCGGATCTCATCGCCGAGAGAGGCTATGCTTACGTGTTTTTGCCCATCGAATGAGATATATTCATATATCCCGTCGTCTACGACAACCAAATCGTGGGTTATGGCAAGGTCTGCAAAGCCCCTAAGCAGTTTTTCTCTGTATTTAGTACCTGTGGGGTTGTTCGGAGAATTTAGCGAGAGCACCTTTGTCTTGCTGGTTATCTTGGCTTCAACTCCCTCCACTGTAGGCATGAAATCTCTGTCGGTCGGCACAAAAACAGGCGTTCCACCTGCCAGTCTCACCTGCTGCGGAGTTGTGACCCAGTAAGGCGATATTATTAGGACTTCATCACCTGGATCCAGGAGCGCGGTGAAGGCATTGTCAAGTACTCCTTTTGCACCATTGCCAATAGTGACCTCCTCGGGAGAATAGTCTATACCGTTCTCTTCCCTGAATTTTCTTGCTATTCTTGTCCTGAGTTCCAGACTCCCATTGACTGGCGCATGTTTGTATCTTGTCAGGCCCAAGTCAACTGCTTCTTTGGCCTTATCTCGCAACACTTGAGGTGGATCAAGGTGGGGCTCGCCAACAGTCAGGTCAATTACAGGGACTCCTTTGGACTGCAGTACCCGTACCTTTGCACTTGTAGCAAGCGTCTCGCTTGGAGGAATTGACTGTGCCAGTCTCGAAACTCTGATTCGTGATTCTGCCATCTGAGCACTACAAATCGAGTATTACCTCGTTACACCCATATTAATACTTTTCTCAGGATTTTGTAACGTGTTTATGTATCGGCTTTTACCATGCCCTTCAGTGTTATTGGCCCACTTCGCTCTTGCTGAATGCGTACGCTGCTATGGAGACCATGATTATCACTACAACGATCATGACTCCGAGATCCGTTGTCAGGGGGAATAGCGATGCGCTTCCCAGCGATCCCCTGATTCCGTCTACACCGTAGGTGAGGGGATTGAAGTAAGCCACATCTTGTACTACACTTGGCAGCGTGCTTATCGGGAAGATGCTGTTTGACAGGAAGAGCAGCGGCAACGTAAAGAAGTTTGTGATGAGGCCGAACCCCTGGATGTCTGATATGATTGAAGCAAGTATAAGTCCAAGGCTTATGAAGGTCATCGCGATCAGAATCATGAAGACTATTGCAAGAAGCGAAGTAGCGGTCAGCACGGCCTTGAAACCTATCAGGATAGCTATTACTGTAACCACCGTGGCAGAGATCATCGCAGTGGTCGACCCGCCTGCTGCCCTCCCCAACACTATGGACGTTCTGGAGTTGGGAGTCACCATTATCTCCTTCAGGAAGCCGAACTGCCTGTCCCATATTACGGAGAAACCCGATGACACAGCAGTAGACATAAGAGACATGCCTATTATCCCGGGAACGATGAACTGAAGGTAGCTGACTCCGCTATTGAGGTGTACCAATGCTCCAAGGCCCACTCCAAGGCCCAGAAGAAAGAAGAGGGGCATTAGCATAACGCCTATTACTCTGGACTTTGCCCTGAAGAAACGCTTCATTTCCCGAAGCCACAGAACGTATATCGCGTTGAAGTTCATCATCTCCCCTTCCACAGCATCGGATGCGCTCTCATCCTATCAGCAGCTGAACCCTCCTCATCCCTTATGGTCTGGCCCGTATAGTGGATGAAAACGTCTTCGAGACTTGGTTTGTGCAGACCCACTGACTTTACCTCTATACCGTGCCTCTTCGCTATGACCACAAGGTCTGGTATGTGCTTTTCCCCGTTCTTTATCGTAAGATCCACGAAGCCGTCGTGTTTTGAGACCGACTTGACCCATGAAAGTCGCTTGAATGCGGCCTCTGCCTTGGATGCATTGCCTCCGATTTCCAGCGAGACCACATCCCCCTCCATCCGGTCCTTCAAGGCCTTCGGGGTATCGAGGGCTGCTATCTTGCCGTGGTCAACGAAAGCGACCCTGTCACAGAGATAGTCCGCTTCCTCGATGTAGTGCGTAGTGACTATAATAGTCGTGTGGTGCGTCTTGTTCAGCTGCTCTATGTAATTCCACATGTGCCTCCTGGTCTGCGTATCTAGGCCTATCGTGGGCTCGTCGAGGAAGAGGACCTTTGGGTCGTGGATCAGACCTCTGCCTATCTCCAGCCTTCTCCTCATCCCGCCCGAATAGTTTCTGACAAGCATGTCGGCCCTGTCCTCCAGCTCGATAAGCTTCAGTATCTGCGCTATCCTCTTCTCCCTTTCCTCTTTCGGTATCCTGTAGAGCATCGCGTGAAAATCAAGGTTCTCCCTGCCGGTGAGCTGGTCATCAAGGGAGGGATCCTGGAAGACTATGCCGATATCCTGCCTCACTCCGGGAGGGTCTTTCTTCACATCATGGCCTGCGACGGTCGCATTGCCAGAAGTAGGCAGGAGTATGGT
>JASHTX010000054.1 GCA_030040335.1 Microcaldota archaeon | reverse complement strand
TGGTGACCGTGACGGTGCATGTTTCTTTGGTTCCGACAGGGTCAGGAGATGGAGAGCAGGAGAGCGTAGTCGAAGTCGGCGTCTGAATTGTAAGCGCAGTAGGGCTGGTCGTAGATACCGAAGGGTTGTTTGCATCGCCAGAGTATGAGGCGGAGATAGAGTATGCCCTCTCGCTCCCTCCTCCCGGAATCCACTGGGCATCGCAGATGCCATCGGATACCATGCATGCATTTGGCATTCCAGAAGGTTCGCCTGTGAATGTGACCGTCCCTGTGGGTGAGTTGCCGTTGGTCAGGCTTGCTTCGCACAGCTCCGATGTTCCTACTACGCCAGGAGATGGATAACAGAACAGGCTAAGCTGCAAGGGGGGGACTACGGTGAAAACAGCCGATCCCTGATTGCCAGAGGTGTCCTCTCCCTCTATCAGGTATGTGGTCGGGCTGCTAGATGCGGGCATTGTCAGGCTAACAGGGCCGAAGCTTCCTGTGGCAGATGTGGTCACTGATGCAGCCTGGCTGCCCGCCAAATATATGACTAGCTGGGTAGATGGTGTAAAGCCTGAACCGGAAACGGTTACAGGTGTGGCGGTATCCAGCGGACCGTAAGTCTGTGAGAGCGTGACAGAAGGGGCTGGTATCGGAGCAGCGCAGTTTGTGTAGAACAGCGCACCGCCCTCTGCAAAGTTAAAGCCGCTGAAGATAAGAATCAGGGGTTGCGCGGCCAAGACGAGCACCAGGCCTATTATGCCGCCTATCATCATCGCCGTTGCCCAGCCGGTGAAGACCCTCTTGTATTCTGCGCCAGCCTGGGTGAAATGCGTTACAGCGTAAAGTATGCCGCCGAGAAGGAAAAGGGCGACGGCGATGAGGCCTATTATCGTCTGGACGTCTGTGATCAGGCCGCAGAGGGAACCGGCAACCGAGGAGACGAGAGGAGAGACTGCAAACAGGTAGTGGATCGCGTTTAGGTCAGCAATCAGCGTGAACAGAAAGATGGCTATCTGCATGCGCACGCACGAGATAACTAGAGAATGATAAATTAATAAGCGATTTGAGGGATTGTTGGAAAGCTACGGGAAAAGGTATTTATACTTTTATTGAGCAACTGTTTTCACTTGTTCTCCCGCAAGTACTGCATTCGTGCAGGAGGGATTTCAGTGCTGGAAGATAAGTTCAACGACTTTGCAAAGTTCATCGAAGAGAATAAGAATCAGAGGAAGTTCGAGCAGAGCGTGGAGCTCGCGATAAACTTCAAGGGCGTAGACTTCAGCAAGCAGGCAAACAGGCTCAATCTTGACGTGCTGCTGCCAAACGGCAGGGGCAAGGTCTCGCAGATTGCCATATTCGCAACAGAGAAGGGCTTCGTAGAGGGCGCTGGAAAGCACGGAGTGCAGGTCATAGACGGCAACTCGCTGGCAAGCATAGCCAGCGACAAGGAGAAGCTTAACTCGCTGCTTAAGTACAACCTGCTGGCACAGCCGAGCCTCATGCCCAACATCGCAAAACAGCTCGGTCCTTTCCTGGGACCCAGGAACAAGATGCCCAGACCGGTCATGGCAGTCCAGGACCTCGCAAGGATCGCCGGTGAGTCAAGCAAGAGGGTGTCGATAAAGAACAAGGGCAAGTTCCTTCCGACAATACACTGCGTGGTAGGCAGCGAGAAGATGGACGCAAAGATGATATACGAGAACATAAGGGAGGTTGTCGAGAACGTGGACAAGGCTGTAGGCTCGAACAGGATAAGGTCAGTATACGTGAAGCTCACAATGAGCAAACCGATGAAGTTGATGTAGAATGCCGATGTTGAAAGCTCAAAAAGTAGAATACGCAAACGCGCTCAAGAAGGAGATCGAGAGCTACAAGACAGCGGCGGTCATGCCCATAGACGCGATACCGGACAGGCTGCTGCAGAAGGTCAGGAACCAGCTGAAGCCCGATTCTAAGCTGATAATAGCGAGAAAGAGCCTGCTTGTCAGGGCGCTCGGAGAGAAGAAGCTCAAGAGCTTCGAGAAGCACTTCGACAAGAACTTCGCGCTTGTGCTTTCCAACAAGGAACCGTTCGAGCTATACAAGATCATTAGCGGAAACAGGCTGAAGCTTGGTGCAAAACCGAACCAGATCGCGCTTGAGGACATACTGATAGAGCCAGGAGACACGAGCGTGGCCCCGGGGCAGACGGTCACGGAGCTGAAGAACGCGGGCATAGACGTCCAGATACAGAAGGGCAAGGTCGTGATCGCGAAGAAGAAGGTGCTCGTGGAGAAGGGAAAGAAGATAAGCGGTGCCGTTGCCAACGCGCTCAAGATACTCGACATAAAGCCTTTCGAGATATCTCCGAAGCTCAGCGTTGCGATGGAGAACGGCCTGCTATTCAGCGAACTTGCCCTCAAGATAGACCAGGAGTTCGTGAAGAGCGAGATCCTGAAGGACTTCTCAGAGGCTTATGCGATGAGCATAGCCCTGGGCGTGGTTACAGAATATAACGTGAAGGCTCTGCTTCTCAAGGCCTACATGGGCGCCATGAACGTCGGAATAGAAGCAAAGGTATTAGAGCCTGAAATAGTAAAGATATTGATAGCAAACGCAGCTGCGCAGGCCACCGGGCTTGCGGGCAAGGCTGGTGTTGACGCTTAGGTGAAAATGATGGAATACATATACGCTGCTCTCTTGCTTGACGCAGTCGGTAAGGAGGTCAACGAGGAGAACATAAAGAATGTGGTGAAGGCAAGCGGAAAGGAGCCAGACGAGGCAATGGCAAAGTCTGTCGTGAACGCTCTCAAGGGCGTGAACATAAAGGACGTTATAAAGAACGCGCAGACTATGCAGGCAGCCCCAGTTGCGGCCGCCGCGGCGCCAGCCCAGGCTGCGCAGGGAGCAAAGAAGGAAGAGAAGGAAGACGAGAAGAAGAGCGAAGAGGAAGCCGCCAGCGGACTTGCAAGCCTCTTTGGTTAGAGTCAATGGAAATGCCAGGGGCTCTTTTCGGCGCTCGGGTACAGCTTGGCTGAGGGTCAGTTCCATGTCTGCTTGATGATCGGATGGGCAAAGGGAGTCATGAGACGCTTGGAAACAATGTCATACCCATAAACTACAAGCTGCTCTTCGAACCCGATCTCGGTAACTTCACGACCAAAGGAAAAGAGAAAATAAGCGTTAGCATAAGCAGGAAGACCAAAACCATAATGCTTAACTCGAAGGATATAGAGATAAGTACCGCAAGGGTTGTTTCGGGCAGGGCGAGGCAAGAAGCCAGGATAAGCCACGACAAGAGCAAGGATCAGACCAGCCTTATCTTAGAAGATTATGTAAGCGGAGATGCGACGCTCGAGATAGACTTCGTCTGCATCAACAACGACGGAATGCACGGCTTTTACAGGAGCAGATACCTGAAAGACGGCAAAAAGAGATACATGCTGAGCACGCAGTTCGAGCCTGCAGATGCCAGGGTCGCTTTCCCGTGCTTCGACGAGCCGGAGTTCAAGGCGACCTTTGAGGTCTCGCTCATCATAGACTCAAAGCTCGATGCGATCTCCAACATGCCCATAGAGAGCATCGTGAGCAAGAACGGAAAGAAAAAAACCGTGACGTTCGGGAAGACACCGAGGATGGCCCCATATCTCCTCTACCTCGGAGTAGGAGAATATGATTACCTGGAAGGCGATGAGGGCGGAATAAAGATAAGAGTGATAACGACTCCAGGTAAGAAAGATCTTGCTGGAATAGGAATGGAGTACGCGAAGGAGTCGGTCAGCGCGCTCCAGAGGTATTTCGGGATAAGATACATGCTTCCAAAGGTCGACTACATCGGAGTTCCCGACTTTGCCGCAGGGGCAATGGAAAACTGGGGAGCCATAACATTCAGGGAAGTTGAGCTACTTGGAACCAAGGAGAGCTCGCTCCAGAAAAAGCAGAGGAAGGCGGAAGTTGTTGCGCACGAGACAGTGCACCAGTGGTTCGGAGATCTTGTAACCATGAAATGGTGGAATGACATCTGGCTAAACGAGAGTTTTGCGGAATTCATGTCATACAAGACGATGGATGCTCTGCATCCCGAATGGAAAGTAATGACGCAATACGTGATAGATTCAGTGGGAGGGGCGCTGGTTGCGGACGGATTGGTCAATACGCACCCCATAAGCGTAAAAGTGAGAACTCCAGGAGATGCTGACTCTGTATTCGATGAGATAAGCTACAACAAGGGGGGCGGTGTCCTGCACATGCTCGAGAACTATGTCGGAGAGGGGGCTTTCAGGAAAGGACTTCACATCTATCTCTCAAAGAATGCCTACTCTAATGCGTCGAAGGAGGACCTCTGGCTGGCACTGCAGGCAGCGTCAAAGAAAAAAGGAAAAGCGATGCCAGTATCAGGAGTCATGCATGCGTGGGTTACAAAAGCCGGCTATCCAATTGTCAGGGTTAGGAAGACCCCAGAGGGATTCTCGCTTGACCAGGAAAGATACACAATATCAAAGAGGATGAAAGGCGTATGGCCGATACCAATAACATACCTCACAGCCTCAGGGGCTTCAAAAACGCTCATGAACAAGAAGAGGCAGGCGATAAGAACAAGCTCGAAATGGATAAAGCTCAACTATGGGCAGTACGGAGTATACAGAGTGCAGTACGATAATGAATCGCTGGCCTCATTGGGTGCGCTCATAAAGCAGGGAAAACTGGCGGGCCTTGATGCGTGGGGCGTTGAGAACGATTTGTTCACCTTTGTACGCTCAGGGGATCTGCCTGTTTCGGATTACCTGAAGTTCATCGAGGCCTATTGCATGGACAGAGGTTATCCAATCAATGAAAGCATTTCAAGGCACCTCAACTGGCTCTCTGATGAGGCCCATGGGAAGAGATTCGTAGGCAAGATAGACAGGGTAACCCTGCTTTTCCACAAAAAGTTGATTGCAAAGCTTGGTTGGAAAACTCGAAGAGGAGATGACGCGACGATCGTAGGGTTGAGAAGCGGTGCAATATCGACTTTGGGATACATGGGGGACAAGAGAGCGCTCTCATGGGCAAACAAGATGTTCAGAGAGATGCTGGTGCGCAAGAAAAAGATTGATGTGAACCTGAGGGGCACAGTCTACTCGCTTGCCGCATGGAGCGGCGACAAGAAGGTATTTGACCAGCTCAGCAGAAGTTACATTGCAGAACGTGACCCTGATGAGAAGATACGTTTGCTGGGCGCGCTTGGAGATTTCAGGAGCAAGACTCTTGCAAGTAAAGCGCTTACCTTCGCAAATTCAGACAAGGTAAGGATGCAGGATTCATACATCATATCTTCCATCATCGCATCTAACCCTGAAACAAGAAGCATTGTATGGAGATGGAACAAGGCGCATTGGAAATATCTTATGAAGAGATACAGCTCAGGCACGCACTTCCTGAAGAGATTCGTGACGCAGCTCTCATTCGTATCTGATAACAGGACAAGAGGAGAGATAGCAAGATTCTTTGCTGACAGGCGGAATGTCAGGGATGAGATAAGACTGGGGATAAAGCAGACTCTTGAAAGAATTGACGCTAACATCAGGTTTATGGAGAAGAATGCAAATGCATGATCGCATGGTAGGAAGCGACTGGCAGAGGGCCAGACTAGGAAAGATATTCAAGAACCTGAAAGGAGTCGATGTTATTTACATCAGGAATACGCAGGTACAAGACCCGAATTTCCTTTACCTTACTGGTTTTACTAGCGGCCTCTTTGAGGGCACCAAGCTTATCGCAACACGCAAAAAGACCTGGCTCATCACTTCCCCTCTGGAATATGAGACCGCATTGGCCCAAAGACCGGAGGGAATGAAGGTAATTCAATACGGCGGCGGAGCGAAGAGCGAAAAGATGCTTGTATCAAGATTGATAAGGGGCAAACGAGTGGGCGCGAATCTTTCCTTTTTGCCTTTCACCTACTTGAAGAGCATAAAGGAAGAGTTTGGAGCCAGAGGAGTGGTGGACATAAGCAACGCCATGCTGGGCGCGAGGCTGATAAAGGACGAAAGCGAAATAGGGAAAATACGAAAAGCTGTGAAAGTGACAAAGAGGGCCATGATTGAGATACAGAAATATTTCAAGGAAGGGATCACAGAACTGGAACTTGCGGCCAGATTTGACTTCATACAAATGTCGCTCGGAGCAAGCGGACCCTCTTTCAAGACCATAGTCTGTTTCGGGAAAAACGCAGCGTTTCCGCACCATTCTCCAGACAACACCAGGCTGAAAAGGGGGCAATTCGTCCTGATAGATGCCGGTGCGGTAGTGGACGGATACTGCTCTGACATAACGCGGACTTTCATGTTCAAGGGAGCAAGTGAAAGGCAGAAGGAGATGTTTGAGGTAGTCAAAGAAGCGCAACTGCGCGCAATTGCCGAGATGGCGCCAGACAAAGACGGGAACCAAATCTACAAGAACGCCAAAGATTTCATAGACAACGCAAAGGGAGGCAAGTACATGGGCAGGTTCATACACAGCCTGGGGCACTCTCTTGGAATAGAGGTGCATGACGGTGCTCGGCTCGGAGGAGAAAGAACCATTCTTGCTTCGGGAATGGTGATGACAGTTGAACCGGGCATATACGTAAACGGCTTCGGGGGCGTCAGGATAGAAGATGATGTTTTAATAACACGAAGAGGGATAGAGATACTGTGAGCGTTATTGCAAATAGCATATCAGGAGCTGACGAAGCAGAGTATGCTATTAAACTTGCTGAGAAGCAAGGAATTGAGTATGCCGAAGCGTACGTAGAGAATAGCTACGGTTCCTCATACGCTCTTGAGCAGGGAGTCCTGAATGGCAGCGCTGCTTACGCCAAGACTGGTTTGAGAATAAGACTGGTAAAGGACTCAAAGCTGTATACTTTCTCCACAAATGTGCTCGAGAAAGGCAATATTCGCAAGGCAATAGAGAGATTCCGCGGTTTCAGGGGCGTAGACACAAGATTCTCTCCAGAAGAGCCATTAAAAGCCAGATACAAGGTTGCTGATAAGATCTCGGTCGACGACCACGATCTTCTTGCTGACCTTGTGCAAGTAGACAAAGCGCTTTCAGGTAGAAAGTACGTGAAGTTCAGGAGCCTATACGGAGGCGCGGGAAGGAGCATGACGTATTTCACCAACTCTCAGGGCAGCGAGATTGTGGCAGACCTGCCTGCAGTGAGTTCTGTCATGAGCGTAATAGTGGGCAGCGGCACAGAGACAAGGCAGAGGGTTATCCAGTTTGGGGCGACCGGAGGTTTCGAGCTGATGAAGCTGGAGGATATGGAAAGGCAGGCAGTAGCGGATGCAGAAAACATGATGAAGGTACTTGAGAAAGGTGTTACTCTTGGCCACGAGGAGCTGAAGAAGATAAAGAACGTGGTGATGGCACCGGAGATAGCCGGCATAGCGGTGCACGAGAGCGTGGGGCACCCCCACGAGGCGGACAGGGTCTACGGGAGGGAAGCCGCCCAGGCCGGAACAAGCTACCTCAATCCCGGCAACCTTGGCATGGAGATAGGCAGCAAGGAGATAACTCTTATTGATGATCCAACTCTGAAGAACAGCTACGGTTTCTACCTCTATGATGATGAAGGTGTAAAGGCGAAGCCGAAGCTGTTGGTGGACAGAGGAGTGCAGAAAGGCCTGCTCCTCAACAGGGAGTATGCAAGCGTGCTGGGCACTGCAAGCAACGGGTCTGCAAGGAGCGACTCGTATTCTAACGAGCCCCTGATAAGGATGTCAAACACTTACCTGAAGCCAGGCAAGGCAACATTTGAGGAGCTTATTAGCGAGGCGAAGGACGGAGTGTACATAAAGAACTTCATGGAGTGGAACATTGACGACACAAGGAGCTTTGAGAGGTATCAGGGCAACGAGGCCTATCTGATAAAGAACGGAAGTCTGGACAAGCCTGTCAAGAACTTCGTTATAGAGTCAAATACCATAGACTTCTGGCATGCGGCGAAGCTGATGGGCAAGGACCTTGGCTTCTCGATAGGAAATTGCGGCAAGGGGGAGCCGATGCAGGGCGTGCCAGTGACAATGGGCGGGCCTACGACGCTGCTCTCGTTCGGAAAGGGGAGATCATGATTGACGCAAAAGCGATAGTAAAGATGGCTGTTTCAGACGGGTTTGACGAGGCAGTCGCGCACATGTACATGGCGAAGAGGAGTTATCTCAAGATCGCAAATGCGAAAGTGGATTCTATTGTCACAAAGTTCGAGAATGCGGCATCGCTCTTCGTCTCCAGCAAGAAAAGGGTATTCTTCACAAACATAGACAAACTGGAGAAAAACGATGTACAGAAGGCACTGGGGAGGGCAAAGCAGGCGATGCCGTTGCTCCAGGCCAAAGAGGACTACAACGGCCTTGCCGAAGGGCCCTTCAAGTACAAAAAGGCAAATCCGCCTGATAAGAAAGTAAGGGATATATCGACTGAGGAGATAGCAGATATCGCTTATGCCGCGATAAATGGCGCTCTCGGGAAGCATGCGACAAATGTAGCCGGCACGGTACTGGTAGGATACAGCGAGGACGAGCTGGTGACAAGCAACAGGGCACATGCGAGCGGGAGCAACAGCGAGGTAAGGCTTTCCCTCAGGGCTTTCAAGGGAACCAACTTCTCCTTCCAAGACGCGGTTGCCTCTTCAAGGCTGGGAGAGATAGACGCGGAGAAGACGGGAGGCGACGCCGCGGACATGGCCATGAGTGCCGACAAGACAGGCAGGATAGAGAACGGAACATACGACATCATCTACATGCCGTCTCCGGGAGGCTCTCTTCTCTACATGACCAATTCGATGGCATGCATAGGGAACGTGGAGACGGGCAGTTGGTTCACGGGCAAGCTGAACAAGGAAGTTGCAAACAAGGACATAACGATATACGACGAGGGAGACATGAAAGATTCGATAGACGCATCTCCGTACGACTCTGAAGGCTATCCGACGCAGAGGACCACGCTGGTGGCAAACAGCATCTTGGCAAGCTACCTTCACAACTATTCAACAGCGAAAAAGTACAAAACAAAAAGCACAGGCAACGCCGGCCTTGTAGAGCCGAACCCGAACGTGATGCACTTCAGGCACAACAAGAAGGTAGCGAGTGTTGATGAGCTGGTCAGGAACGTGCACAAGGGCATACTCGTCACCAACCTATGGTACACGAGATTCAGCAACTACCTTACCGGCGACTTCTCGACCGTGCCCAGGGACCTTGCCCTATACATAGAGAACGGGGAGATAAAGTTCGCCATAAAGCAGAAGAACGTGGGCTCGATAGTGGGAATAAGGGTGAGCGACAACATGATACGCATGCTGAAGAACATAGAGTGCGCTGCTGACGATACTAAACAGGCGTCTTCGTGGGAAGCGGAAGGCGAATATTTCTTCATGCCAAGCATACTCGTAAGAGAGGCAAAGGTGACGGTTGCCTGAAACCGTGCGGCTTTCAGTTGCCGAACATGAGCAAAGGGAATAAATAGCTGTTGTTCGGAGTCTATAATTCAGGCGATTCAGAATGGATGTTTTTGTAGAGAAGGAGAAATGCACGGGCTGCCAGCACTGCAAGGACGTATGTCCAGTTGCGGTTTTCGAGATGAAAGGCAGGGGTACGCCTGACAATCCTGACTCTGAAGGCGCAAACGGGGATACCGCGCCTGCGGATCACAAGTGGACAGGCAAGACACTTCCTGACATAGTGGCCAAGTGGCAGAGTGTGCAGGACGGGCACAAGCACTTCGCAAAGGACAACGATGGCACAAGCGGCGGACTCTCTGTGGCGACTCAGGGATCCGCGTGCATCCTCTGTCAGGCATGCCTGATAGAGTGCGAGGGCGAATGCATAGTCATAACAGATGACAGCAGCAACACATACAAGTCGATCTACAAGTAGCAGTACCTAGGTGATGACAACTCCCGACTCGCTCCACACATCGACGCTAGTGATTCCGCTGCTGCCGAATGGTAGGGATACGGATCCTGTGCCGAGCGAAGTAGAGTATTCATAGCCTACCCCTGAATCTCCGCTGCTACCCAGCGCCGATGATCCCCCTTGGTATCCATCGCTTAGTGATATGCTTGCACCTACATTCTCGGCAAGACCTGCAACAGCAAAAGCACCATTATTGTAAGAGATTGCCGGGCTGACTGTATATGCAGAACCGGGGCGTTGGCCAGCCCCGCTTCCGCCTCCAGTGCTGCTACTCACAGGTGTTCCCGAGGCGGTGTCTGAGATCTCAAAAATTCCAACCAAAAGGTATTGAGACGGGCTAGAGGTAACAGTTACGGAATCACTGCCTCCGTTGGTGACGGTACCCGTCCAGATATAAGAGCTGGTCGCCCTGGGGCAGCCAGGAGCGTTGCAGTTGTTGTCAGCATAAGATTCGCAGTTAGATGTTTGGAGAGTCAGCCCGTTACCTCTGCCATCAGCAGCTGAAAAGGAATCTTGACTACAACTGAACGATTTTGAATAGCCATAAATGTAGACGCCAGTTGCGACTATCACGAGCGTGTCTCCAGCCGTTACAGCTTCGGGATAGTTGAGTGTAACAGAGTCAGTCTGAGAGCTGACTGGCGTGTTGTCCAGAGTCTGAACAACTTGGACCGTTGGAACGTTACACACCTCATTTGAAGCTGTTGCGCCGCTGCCACTGCAATCATAGCACGCAGCGGTGTTGCAGGTTGGACTGCTTCCGCCATCCCCGCTGCATACCCAATTACATGGCGAGCAACCATTGGTAGTTGCAGAGCAGGTTCCTGTGCTGCAGCTTGCCGAACTGGATGAAGTGCCGCTCGTGCAGGCGTCGCAGACATTGGGGTTGCACTGAGGGCTGGTTTGATAAGGCCCGTTGCATGTCCAGGTTCCAGTACTGCCGCTTCCGCCAGCAGTGTATGAGCATGTTCCAGTCGTACAGCTTGCAGTCGTCGAAGGGCTTCCACTCGTGCAACCATCGCATACCGCGTTGTTGCACTGGGCATTGAGTCCCGCGCAGCTCCACGAACCGCTGCCGCCACTGTAGCTACAGGAGACAGTCGTAGGGCAACTGACACTTGACGCAGAGCCGCTCTCGCAGGAGCCGCAGGTGCTGCCGCACGAAGGATTGCTTCCGCCGCAACTCCACGTTCCGCCGCCTCCAGAGCAGGATGCAGTCACTTGGCAGTCCGCTCCCTGCGCACTGCCGCTATTGCATACCCCACAATTGCCACAGGTAGTCGACTCTCCTGAGTCCGCCCCGGTGCAGGTCCAGGTACCGTAATCGTCAGGATTGGAGGTTTGAGAAACAGCGCAAGCGACGGTACATGCAGGTGCGGGAGTGTTTGGTTGCACGCTGTTGTCATCACAAACACCGCAGGTTGCCGCATCGCACGTAGGGCTTGCTCCCTGACAGGACCATGTGCCATAATCATTGGGGTTGGAGGAAGCAGAAATCGAGCAAGAGGTCGCACACTCTGTTCCCGATGCAGTGCCTGTTGCACAGGCACCGCAGGTGGTGCCGCATGTAGGGCTTGAACCCAAGCAGGCCCAAGTGCCATAATCGTTGGGATTGGAAGAGTAAGGAACAGAGCACGCAGTACCGCATGTGCCACTCACAAAGCTGCCTCCATTGCAGGCTCCGCAGGCGCTACCGCACGTTGGATTTGAACCAGTACAGGTCCAGGTGCCGGCGCTATTGGAGCACGACGCGGTGCAACTTGCGCCTGAAGCAGTGCCGCCAACGCAAGAGCCGCAAGCAGACGTGCCGCATGATGGCGAAGCCCCAGAACAGGTCCAGGTGCCGGCGCTGTTTGAGCAGGAGATAGATTGTATTGTGGACGTACTTGAAGTAGAGGTTGTAGAAGTTGATGTGGATGTTGTCAAGACGCAGCAGCAGGTATCGCAATCATATGGATAGGAGTTGCAGGTACCTCCAGGACCGGCTACACTCTGGCAATCGGCCAAAGAGGACTGGCAACCGAAGTTGTAGGGCAGCTGGCTGCAGTAGATCGCAGTTGAGGAAGTGGATGTGGAAGTAGTCGATGTAGAAGTGCTTGAAGTTGAGGTCGAAGAGGTCGTAGTACTGGTCGTACTAAGGAAACAGCAGCATGTGCTTGTGCTGCAGCCATACCCTGATACACACGCAGTGCCTCCTGCAACAGTGCAGTTATCGGTTGAGAGGCAGCCCAGGTCAGAGGTGAGGCCGTTGCAGACCGTAAAGTTCATCGTAGTTGTTACCGCAATACTGTTGGATATGAAGTTGGCTTGCTGAGTCAGTGGCCCGTTGATCGCTATTGTGAAAGTCCCTACACTGCCAGAATAGTTGGAAATCCCGATCCCAGCCCAACCAGTGAACGCCCACCCGGGATTGGAGATTGCGCTCAGTGTTACCGGAGCGCCGGCCTTCTCCCAGCCGCTACCCGGAAGCACAGTGCCGCCTGCGTGCGGATTCACAGTTTCGCTGAGATAATATTGTTTTGTATAGTTGAGAGCTATCGTGCAGTTGGAATTCGGAACTGTGAAGCGGCCGGCCTCCCCATTCAGGCCACAACCCGTGGCAGAGAGATAGGCGTACTGCACCCCTGAGCCGTCAGGGACGTTGGGAACCTGCGAGGCAAATGAGTAGTTATAGATGGATCCGGCTTTGTACAAAAGCACTACAGGCAGCTGCGAACATGTATACGACTTGGAGCCGACCTTCAGTATAGTCTGCCCTGAGTTTGTTCCTGAGCAGATAGAGCTCAGTCCCGGGCCGAACTCTACGGTCATGGATATCGGAGATATGAATAGGATGTTGGCTGTTGCCGAGACATTCTCGAATGTAGCAGTTACGGTAGTCTCGCCTGTAAGGAGGCTGGATATGTAGGCAATGGCGCTTCCGTCTCCTCCGGTCAGCACGACCTTAGGCGATAGGATCGCAAAGGTGTTGGACTCTATAAACGTGACTGTCGCCTGCGGTAGAGGCGTACCCAGCAGTTCCACAGTAGCAGTCACAGAATCCTGCGCTCCGTCTGCGGCTTGTGTCGTATTTGCAACTGTAAGCGATATCGTTGCCAGTGGACCCTGTGAAATTGTTGAGATTTGAATACTGAACGTGCCAGAGGTGGTCTGGCTCTTCCCGCCCTGGCAGTTTGCGACGTTGAGACTCTGGCATGGAACCGCGCTTATCGAGACAGTACCAGAGATAGGGGCGCCCAGAGTGAAGGATTTGTGCAGGAATGTAGCGTTGCAAACCATCGTTCCTCCCGGTTGTACAATGTCTGGAGAGCAACTGCCAGTTGCGCTAACGTTGTTGGCACTGAACGTCACCTGGGGATTAAGTATCGGGTATATCTGCGTATTCTTCAGCAACACGGCTGCGCTGCTTGCGATCGAATTGGAACTCAGCACAATGTCCTGGCAATAGATACCAGCTGCAAAGGTGCAGCCTGCCTGCTGCGAACCAGAAGGAAATACGACAAGGTGAAAGACAATGATTATGGCTGCGAGTATGAGTATGGCCCAGAAGTATATCAACAAGTAGCCAAGCGATGTCTGTCTTCCAGAGTCTTTGGGCACTACAGCTATTCTCCCGTATTCTGGTCCTGCCTGCATCTTGACACGCCGCCTGCTGATAACGTGTTGTTATAGCTTAAAATACCTCTCCTCTGGCTCGGTTCCGGAACGCCCATTAGTGTGATCCGAAGATACGCGCTTCGATACTGCGGCCCAGGCCGATAAAAGGTCTCTCCACGAACCTGTGCAGGAGGTAAGCAGATGCAAAAACCCCGATTATAGTAAGAGGTATCCATATGAGGTTGTTTCCGAAGATCGAAAAGAGTATATCTTCAACTGGCAGGCCCATCAGGTAAAGAGGATAAGTGAGATTTCCGATCGCCTGCGAGACTTTATTTGTAAAAAACCAGGAACTACGCAGGTTGCAGAGAACCAGAAAGTATACAAAAGAAAATATCATCGGAGTAAACCACGCGTACTCGACAACGAATTCGGCCGTGCTCGCGAGAGCGGTAGAGACAATCAACCATATGACTGCAACCGCCATCCAGTTTATCTTAAGGTTTTTGCCGCGTGCCACTATGCTGCCCAAGGCAAAGGCTGTAGCGTAGGCAGGAAACTGGTTGTAAGCGTAAAGAGTTGGAGTCGACATATTGAGTACGAAGGCGAGATAACCCATATAGGCCAGATTAAGCCCGACCATGCAGACCAGTGCCAGACGCCAGTTTCTGTGAAACGCTATCGCCCATATGGGCAGAATGAGGTAGAAGAGTTCCTCTATCAAAAGAGTCCAGAAGGGGCTGTGGAAGAAAGTCGATGGGAAATAGTTCTGCATGAAGACAAGGTCGAGCAAGTTGAATGGCATGCCGAGCGTCACCATGAAGATCGGGATCGCAATGAAGTAGAGCGGCCAGATGCGGAATATCCTCCTGAGGTAGTATTTCACAGGGCTGAACTTCCCTTCCACCTTGTAGTCTGGCGAGTCAAACTTGCGCATCAGTATGTAGCCACTTATCACGAAGAAAAATATAATTCCGGAATATCCGGAGTAGAGAAAAGCAAGGGGAAGTATCGAGACATAGGCAAACGAAGGCAGAAGGTGATAGTACATCACCATTATTGCAGCCCAGCCACGCATGCCCTGCAACCCGGCTTCTGTTTTCAAGTCTTCACCGCGCCATGATGCAGACCTATTTCAGCTACTGGCATAATAGGCTGCATGACATCCAGCTA
>JASHTX010000053.1 GCA_030040335.1 Microcaldota archaeon | reverse complement strand
ATTGATTCCATGTATGCCTTCCAGGTTATGTTGCGTGCGGACAGCAGGTCTACAAGATTTTTCGCGTTAAGGGAGTCCGTGGCCAGAGTATCGTTGTGTACGTTGAATGTGGTTCCGGCCAGAAACGCAAGGTAGTTGGGAAGAGATGGGTGAGATATGCCGACGTATTTTTCTGCTACAGAGTAGTTCGGTATAAGCACGTTTCTTATGTAAGGGTCGTCGCTGGTGTTGCTAAGTATGTGCGTCTCATTCTCATTTTCGAGAAATATCACGATAACATGCTTGACAACCAGAGGCGAGGGAGATAAAATCGTGGACTTATTTGGTATGATGGTACTTGTAGAACCAACGGTTGTGCTGGATAACGGCACAGTGTTTGTAATGTTCTGGGTTCTATAGCTGTTCGTGAAGTTAAGGAAAGCTATAAAGCCGAAAAGAATCAGCGTTGCCAGCAATAGCAAGGAATAACGAAGTCCTCTTTTGCCCATCGAAACTGTATAACATCAAGTAACTAACTTAAAAAAGATGGCATTGAAGAAATCCGCATCAGGTACACGTGATACGTAGTTATTGCTGCGTTTTAAGGCCACGATTGCCTACAATGCCCCTTCGGATCTCAGAAACTGTTCTTTGGTCCTCCTTCCGCCTTTGCCTGAGTAGTTGCCTATGTCGCCGTTGCTTCTCACGACTCTATGACATGGGACGGTAGGTGCGAACGGATTCATTCGCATAACAGAGCCGACAGCCCTATAGGCATTAGGTCTGCCGACCGCAATCGCTATCTCTTTGTATGTTCTAGTTTCTCCTTTCGGTATGACAAGGGTCGCAAGTAGAACCTTCTTCTGGAATTGCGTAAGCTTGGAGTTGACAACCTTGCTTCGCACGGATCTAGAATCCATAACCATTCTTCACAGTTAAGAGTTATTAATGCTGTTAAAGGCAAGGCCTCAGAGGTCATCCATATCGAACAATGCTACATTCATATTTAACGGTCGGCGGTCAGTTTATAAAGACTAGAAGTTCATACTTTAACAGTTCAGTAATGAAAGGGCCATTTAGTACACGCGCCTATCAGAAATCTAGAGTTTGAGGTAATGGTTTTGGATAAATCTCGGACGGAAGAGGTACTCTTGAGAGAATACACAATCAACCTTGAGCTCTGGAAACATTATGACATAGCGCGTCAGAAAAAGACAGAAAATTTCCTAACGATAAATACAATTTTAGCAGGCGCGATTGCCGTATTGATCGGAGGCAACTTTTATTCGCACACATTGATCATACCGATCTCGATAATTGGTTTCGCTCTGTCCGTAATGTGGTATCTCATAATGCGCAGAAATAGCGACTACATGCGCTTCCAACGCTTGCAACTTCTTTCAATCGAGGCCCGACTCCCAAAAGACGTCACTACATTCACCAATATGTACGATGCGTTTGACAAGAACAAGACCGTTTCATTCATCGGCATCAAAGACAAATTCAAAACCAATACGATAAGTGCTAATAAAATAGACGGCATGTTTCCTACAATCATTGCAGCGACCTGGCTGCTCATTCTTCTATTTCAATTACTTGCATAGAACTAGCGACGAACAGGAAAAATAGGCCTCGGCCGGGAGTCGGACCCGGTCCTGAGGATCCACAGTCCTACATGCGGCCGTTACACCACCGAGGCCATGCTGCTTTTATATGCCTAGCTTATTATTTATACATACGCAATAAGCAGCATGGCGGGGTAGCTCAGCCTGGTTAGAGCGCTAGACTCATATGCAAAGCACTATGAGTGGAGAGCATTCGTGCGATGACCGCTAAGAAATCTAGAGGTCGAGGGTTCAAATCACTCCCCCGCCAGACATTTAAGTCTTGCTATCCAAACGAAATCAGAGGTGGATGGAAAGCCTCCAGGCAGTGGCCGAAAAGCTAACGCAGGAATTTGGGCTTATCCCCAGAGTGGAACCCACCCATTTAGAGTTTTATGCGGTAAATACTGCTTCCATAAGAGACCTGCATAGTAAAGTGAGATCAGAACTACCTGTTGTCTCAATGCTCAAAATGACGCAGGAGAATGGAGAGATAAGTATATTTCCGCAGCGTGTTGCTTGGTGGCTGCAATGGGAAGCAGGCCTTTCGGACTTCTCAGAGAAGCTGGATTCAACACTGAAGAAAATGGGTTTTGAAGAGCTACCGAATACCAAAGCGCTCAAACGCGGCCCCGCTGGCACGGAAAGCAAGACGTTCTACAGGCTGAAGGTAGAAGTGAAAGCGCCAGTCCTACTAACAAAATAGAACAATGGATTAATCTGGTTTGAGCTATCATTCTCTAGCGTGAAGAAGATTTGGAGCCCGATGCACTTATGAGCTCAAGCGCGACCAGAAACTCCACAAGAGTCTGGGTCGGGACGCTTTTGCCCATTATTTTCATCACGTAGGCACCCATAACCAAACCGGATATCTTGCTGAGCACACCACCGTCGAGCTTCCTTGTTACTTTCGCTACAGTCGCACCGTTCCGGTCGGTCATATTGAACTCCATGCCCAAGAAATTGCCGTTTGCGGTTGCAACTGTGTTCCCGGAAGTGTCCTGAATGTCGATCTTCATCTGCGTGGGCATCGCGAAGAGCGCCTTCTTCACAGAGCCGATGACTCTGCTTTTGGTGTCGCCTTCATGCAGATCATATGTTGGAGCCAGCGCAATCAGCTTTTGGCTTATCGAACCCAGAACTGCGCCCTGTGGATCTTTTAGCGTTGAACTCAGGAATGAACCGTTGGCGTAAAAAAGCACGTTGCCGTTCGCATCCTTGAAGCTGAGTTTCGGAAAACCCAGGTGGAGCACTTTCTCCACCACATATGTATCGAGAGACATTGGATCCAATCAACCACTCTTGAACTTCTTATGCTGCCAATATTATTTAAGTAGGTGCTAGATAGTCCAGCAGCAGCATTTAACGACTAGCTTTAGGTAGGCTACTCGAGCTTAAACTTTGCCTTGAAGACTATCAGAACGCGTTGCAGGTTGAGAACGCTGCCTCTGAGAAAAAGCCTTGCATTTGTATTCTCGGTTTTTGCAAGTTTCTTGCTCTGCCTTTTTATCTTCTCCTCAAGGTATCTCCTGTAGCTGTTTATTTTGTTCACTTCACCACCATAAATGTTAAATATCTGGCTGCAGCCATAATATTAGCCCGCTGGCGGAGGGATTTGCACCCTCAAGGGTTGAGCACCTGTCGTTTTTCAGACGACTCCGGTTCTACTACGGACTACGCCAGCTTTGGGCTATTTTTCTCGCATTAGCTACGAGCATGCTTTTGAGATGTTTTTCAGCGTCGATAAGCAGTCAAAATGGAAAAGGTCCTGTATGTTGTAGGCCTGGATCACCTTGTCTGCGACAGAGAGCGCAAAAACAAATGAAAGCCCAGCTAACGCCAGATAGATTAACAGCTCTAGCGAAAGCTGGATCTTCAATCTACACGCCCTTGCCCAGCGACCCGAGCTCGTCCCCTATTGCCTGAGCTATGCCGGTGCTTGTGCCGTTCACAGTGACGTTCTGTACCACTGCCCCCTTCAGCTTCACCACCATCGCAAGAGCGATGACTATAACGACGCTGGCAGCGGCCACCATCATTATGTACTCCAGGGAACCCTGTGCCTTCTTGCTCCTGGCGAGCGCAAAGAGCGCAAAAGCGCCAGGTGGCACTACCATCTCCTTTGTTCTTTCTATCCAGTTCATTTTTTCACCTCATAACGCATTAGCCAGATAAACCTGGGTAAACACGATGATGCAGATTGCGAAGAGGAATGGCGGTAGCAACGCATGCAGGTTCGCTGCGAAGTCCCTTTCGGGATGCGAGAAGGCGGAGGAGAGGTAGAGTATGATCGGAATGTAGGCGAGCGCTATTATCAGGAAACTTCTGTATGTTGAAATGGAACTCTTGCCAAAGAGGCCCAGCGAGCTCGATATGATGACAGCGCTTATGCCGCTAAAGAGCGGGAAGAATAGGCTCATTCCAAGCTTCGTAAGCGTTTGCGCAGCGCCCACCTTGGCCTTCATCCTGTTATTCGCGTTTATCTGGTACTCAAGCCTCTTTATGAAGAGGCTGAGAGCGCGCTCGACGTTTGCCCCGGTGCTTACACCAAGCAAAACGATGCGCATTAGGTCCTGGAACTGCTTGTTCCTGATTGTGGCAATGTCTCGTGAGCCAAGGGCCTGCGAGATCCTTAGCTTGCCGATCATACGCCTGAGAGTCTCATCTCCTCCGCAATTAGCCTCAAGAGAGTGGAGTATATTGTGGGATTTGGAATAATCGGCCAGTAGGTTCTTAGCTAAACTGACTACTCGCGCATCGTTGTATTCTTGTTTCTTCTGGAATCCAGTTTTAAACAATCAACCGCCTTTGCATTATCAAATTGCCTGCAGAATAGACGAGGGGGATTATGACAAGGAATGAAAGTGAGAAAAGCAGCATGCCGGAGCCGGATTGAGAGAGGATTGCCCCTCCTATGAAAGCGAAGACCAGGAAAGAAGGCAATATGGTGGAAATGAACATGTTGAGCGTTGCGTATCTTTGCGCAGATTCCTCAATTTCCGCAACTCGCCCTTTCAGGGCATGCTCATAAGCCCTGGTGATCCCATGCAGCTCTTTCATGGTGCCGTCAGAGTGTTCTGCGGGAAGCAAGTCGTAGTTGCCAAGTTCCTCTGATGACCTGAAATGTTCCAGGAAACTCCCTCCGAGGAACTTCTTTCTGGAAGCCTCTTTTTCAACATCCCTCATCTTTTCCGACTCTGTACCTACAGCCGCAGAGTCCAGCGCCCTAAAATACGAGGATCCGCTTGCCTTGCAGTAGAGGACTCTGTAAAGATAATCGATAAAGTCCCTGTGAGTTCTGCTCCTTTCGTATTCAGCCTTATTGAGCCTAAGTAGAAATACAAGTACGCAGACAGAAAATGTTGATATCGTGAGGAAAAGAATTGCAAAGGGCAATCCTGGCATGCCGTTGACATAGTAAAGTACTGAAGTCAGGCCTAGTATCGCTAACGCACAAGAGAGATATCTTGCAATACGCTTACGAAAAGCTTTCGTTTCTCCCAAACGCTCACCAACCGTATGACTGTATCTTTTCAAGCATCTCGCTTGAGTTCTTGCAGCTTTCGGAGAGGACCCTGAGGAACTCAGCTCTTTTCTCAAGTTCGCCGATAGCTGCCTTCTTCTGGATTCCAGCCTTTTTTGAG
Organism: Microcaldota archaeon; assembly: GCA_030040335.1. GTDB lineage: Archaea > Micrarchaeota > Micrarchaeia > Micrarchaeales > CABMGC01 > JAJYVH01. Next base: position 1,601 of record JASHTX010000053.1, on the reverse strand, counting down.
TAGGCCTCTATCACTTTTGAGTTCATGAGCTGCTCCATGGCCAGTTCGCCGTTGTCGACAATCTTCAGCAGCGTTACAGAGTCGCTTCCCTCTATTTCAGTACCCATTGTCTCGGTCTCCGCCCTACTAAGCCACTTGTATTCGTACGCATCCGAGAGCACCCTTTTCGATAGATCTACGTGTTTCATGTAAACCGCAAGATCCAGCATGCAGAGCGATCTCGTCTCCACAGCCATCGGGCTGACCATGAGTTTCCTTATTATGTCCAGGCCATCTGGGTTGCTGTGCATCGTGGTCATGAAAGGAACGCCTATGTTTGCTCCGGAGAAGAGTTCCCGGGTCTCCTCTCCACGCACCTCCCCGACCACAAGCATGTCGGGCCTCATCCTCAGCGCATTTATCACCTGCTCCCTTGTCGATACTTTTTTCCGTCCGTACCGCGAGCCGTAGAGCGAAACGGTCATGTTTATGTCTATCTTCGTTTTCAGCTCGTTGACATCTTCCTCGATGGTCACTATCTTCTCAGTCTTGGGAACGAAGGAAAGGAGCGCGCTCAGGCAGGTGGTCTTCCCGCTCGCTGGCGAGCCTGCGACAACTATGTTTTTCTTCGCCTCTGTGGCAAGCCACAGGTACGCGAGTACGTGGAAGTTGGTGGTGCCCTTTCCCACAAGGTAGTCAGGACCTACGACCCTGTTGTCTGCGAGCCTTATCGATGCTACTGCGCCGCTCAGCGCGTAGGGTTTAATCTGTGCATGTATCCTCGCATTCTCGACCTGGGCATCGATTATCGGGCTGTCTTCGCCGAGCTCCTTGTCGGTATCGTAGATGAATTTGTTGATTGCATGCCTGAACTCGGCTTCGCTCCTGAACCTCAGATTTGTCGTGCACCTGCCATACCTGACGTGATAGATGTTTATCGGCGCGCACGGGGCATTTATCTCCATCTCCTCTATGTTCTGCCTGTCTTCAAGCAGTATGCTTATCGGTCCGTAGCCTGCGGTATCGTGTGCGACCACATAAGAGAAGAAGTTTGCCCTTCCGCTTCCAACATTCGGCTCTAGAGAGGCTGCGGCAATCGCTTTCGCCCTGTTGAAGAACGAAAAATCCGCCTTATCTTCCCTGCACAATGCATCGATAACTGCTGTTTTCGACTCCTCCATCAGTTTTTCTTCATGTTTGCTGATCTTTTCGAGCCCGGAAGCGACAACGTATGCATATTCATTTCCAACCCTTGTAACCGCCTTGGGTACGAGCCCGCTGACCTGCTCGAAAGGCTCCTGAGGAGCCGTCAAGTCCACAACGAAGCCGATCCTGGTGCCCTCAATGGAGGTCTTTTTCCTCTCCATTACCGTCGAGAGTCTATTTACTAGAGTATCTAATTGTTTACTTAAGTATAACATGCTAGTATTAGTGTCGGAAAAGGTTTTTATACTTTTCTGCAGGGTCAAGTTTTTTACCTGACTTCAAGCGCTTGTCCTGAAGGTAGAGCTAGGGCATGTTTATATAACTTATTATCTACAATTAGTTTGTATGGCGAGAAAAGAAAGAGGAGAAGATTCCATTTGGATGCTCAGGAAGCTGATGAGCAAGCCTAATTTTGC
>JASHTX010000052.1 GCA_030040335.1 Microcaldota archaeon | reverse complement strand
GTGCAGATTTCTCAAGGTATGAGAGCCCAATCCGAGAATCGGTAAGATAGTCGCCGGCTAGGCTCGAAACGTTTTCGCAGGCTATGTGGGCCCCTGCCAGCTCTGCCACCGAATCATCCCCATATCCCACAAGGATTCTTTGGTAGAAATCCTCGGCTTTTGAGACTGCGAGAGCTGAATCAAGACTTTTTGTTTCGGCCTGTATCACTGCTAGTACGTCCTTGTTGGGTATGAATTCGTCAAGAAGGAGTTTTCTTGCGCTCTTGTCAGAGCGGCTATACCTGGAAAACAGCGTGCCCTTTATGACCTCTGGCAGGTTAAGGAGCACGAAAATGTTCCTGTTCATGTTGGAGAAGAAAGGATTCAGCACCTGCTTCTCGCTATCGGTGAATTGTGTTATTGCAAATTCGCTAGGATCAGGCACAGTATCTCAGTTGTATTGCTCTGAAAGTATAAAAAGACTTCATGAAATTTTGTTACTGCTGAAGCTTTGAAGCGAGAGGAGTTTTCTTTATCAGGGCGGTCACCTGGTCCTGAGCCTCGTCTGCAAGCTCAAATACCTCGGCGCTGACCAACCCCATATCCAGGTGCAGGGAATAGTTGTTCCCTATAAGCGCCTTCTTTATCTGCACTTTCTTTATCTTGTCGTAGGAGAAGCTGAGGCTTCCTCCTGCGGTCATCGTGTCAGTAAGCTCTTTGCTATCGTAGCTGACTATGGGCTTGCCGTGCGCAGCATTCTTCGCCCTGTTCCAAGCCTGCATCTCCATACTGTTTTCCATGTTTCGTTCGCGTGACATCGCCATGGAAGGATTATAGCCTCCTGAACTGGCCATCGCTGCAGCCCCAAGCATTGCGGCGCCTGACAACCAGCTCATGGCTTTGGAGTTCATCAGTGGATTTGGTGCTGCATTATTGTTGAGTAGGTCGGTTGCATCTATAGCCACCGCGCGTGTGTCGGTAAAGACGAGGTGATAGATGCCGTACCTGCGCTTCGCACTCGCAGTAAGAACAATAGTACCAATTATGGATTCCATGTATGAGAGATGCAGCTAAAATTTAATAAACTCGCTCTTAGAGCTCTTTTATTAGAAGCAAGTCCCCACAACAATTACAATCTCTGGAGTAGCAGTCTCTTTTATATAATTCTATTTGCCCTTGCTATTGCCATTTTTCCTCCTCCAGATTAGTATGACGATTATCACAACCAGCAGCAAAATTGCGAGTAAAATGACTGAAGACACGTGTGCGGCTGGTGCGGTAGTTGATGCGTTATAGAAAATGGCGATCACCGGATCTGGGGGCACGACAAACGTTACTGTGCAGGTAAGCTGGTTTACTGTGAATGGGGTTATTGCAGTCCAGGATCCATTGCGCAAAATGTATGGAGCTACCGAGCCGGAGGGCAGGTCGCAAGGATAGCCCACAGTAGCTGCAATGGAAGCGTTGTTGGCGTTTGTCGAAATGTTGAGTGCGAGGAGTTTGGTAGTGTTGCTCGGGGCCATCCATGTAGAGTTTGAGAGGCTGGTGACGTTTATTACGTTCAGGACGAAACAATTCAGGGTTTCGTTGCTTACCACAAGGTTGGTATTTTCTGCCGCGTAGTCTATCTTGTAGTTATTCTGTTTGGTGGCATTGCATATTCTCGCTGCGGTCTGGTTTGGTGGCACAACCACCACATTATTGTTTGAGATTGTGGTGAAGACTGTGGAAATTGCAGTAGTGGGTAGTGTGGTGATCGTTGGGGTCAGAGAGACCACGAGAGTGGAAGTCGTATTGAGAGTTGTGGAGGTAGTGGTAGTCTCATTTGCTATTTTGTTGTACACGACGGTCAGGGTACCTACAGTCACGTTATGGTAGGTTTGCCCGCATTGCACGCCGAGACCAAGGCCATAGACATCATCAGCATATTGGTAGATGCCATTACTGGTCGAAATTTCACAGGCGAAAGTCACGTCAATATTAGGGCTTGCGCTTGTGAATGTAGTTGGCAGTTGGTTCTGGTAGTATGTTGCGCTCTGGCTCCCTGATGTAACCGAAAATACAGGCGCTTGGGATGTAAATGTGGAGTTGATGTTATCTGCAAGACCAAGACTATACCTGGTTGGCCCCGAAGAGGTGCTGGAAGATGGAACGTATACTGTCACAGCCGCAGATCCGGACGGATTTATTGTCGGGTATGAGTCGGTAACATATAGTGCGAACTCATAGGTGCCTTGTGCGGTCTCGGTGTTAGTTGCGAAGATTGCATTAGGAGATTGCGCTTCGCCGCTTGTCATTCCTGTGCCGAGTAGTGTGTTGGCCTCTGTGGCGTCCGCGCTGTCATTTGTAGGCGTGCTTCCAGTTGTGGCGAACCATTGATATGTGTAGGGAGTTACGCCGCCGCTGATCTGGTCAGTTATGATTGCATCCTGCCCAAGCTCCACATTCTGCGATGAAGGAGATATGGAGACTGCGGGCGCACTATAGTCTGAAACCACAGCAGGCACCGCCAGGGGCATGACACCGCCAGGAAGGTAGTCTCTTACTATTATCGCATCCCAGTAATCCAACTCCGTCCCGTTGTTACCGCTGTCTCCCTGAAGGCCGAAGTAATCACCATAGTCGTGAGGGGTGTCGGAGGCGGTACTGGCAGATCCGAAGGTACCGAGAGGCGTGTTGCTTGTAGGTGAATCGTACATTATCATACTTGAAGACGAGACTATCGCGACGTCTATCTTGTCCCATTCATTTGGTGGAGGATCCTGGAGGCTTGCGCTACCGCCCCAGTTGTTCCAAGCGTTAGTGTAGAGGAAGCCAGTGTCATCAGGGTAGCCGGTATGGATACGTTCGTCTATTCTGGACATCTGCCCTTCGCCAGAGGCACTTGTCATGAACATAAGGTTGCCGAGGTTGTTCAGGGATATATGCATCCAGTAGGTTATGATATTGCCTGGCGAGAACGCCGGGTTGCTGTTGTACATGTAGTTGTTGTCCCCTGTGGACGCTTCTGAGAAGGCGTTTGGTGCTTGGAAATAGCTTCCGGAAGGAGGATTGGTGGCCAGAGCTGAAGAATCTGAGAGGGTCCATCCTGTTGTGGAGGTTGGGTTCACTAAGTAGTAGTTGAATATCTGATTGCCGTTATCGTACTCGGCGTAAGTCGCAGAGAGCTGCGGAGCTTCTCCTATAAAGTTGCCGTCCATCAGGTTGTTTTGGGGTATGTCGAATCCTATGTACATTGTGTTTGTGGGTGTGGTGCCGGTGTTCGCAGGTAGGAATGACGTCGTGTCAGGCGACCTGATCCATATGAACACATTAGAGCTTACCGATAATACATTAGCCGCGTATTCTGTCGTGCCGGTCACGCCTCCCTCAAGCCAGGAGTAGTCCACAGTCCCGTTCTTGAAGTAGATTACGGTGTTGTCTATGTCGTTTGCTTCCAGTGTAGTATAGTTGTGTGCTGCGAAGTTTATCTCTAGTTGTGCGTTGGCAGGGATTGCAGTACCCTCGGTATTGGCAAAAGTTATGGCGATAGAATTCACGGTGCTTATTCTTCTCACCAGTACGTTTCCTGAGGCGAGATCAATATTGATGTCGTTTGCATAGAGGTTGCTGTAACCCAAAGGCAACGAGTTATATGCCAGGGCTGCGGTCGTTACTCCCGAAGCCAGAATCGTTCCTGCAGAGTTGTCTATGTCACATGTGTCTCCGGTTGTGCACGTGGCTGTCATCATCGCGTTATCAGAGGTGGAGCCAGAGATAACGTCTATGGCGTTTGGCGTAAGGGAATTAGCCAAGCTCAGAGTTGGAACCAGATATGCACTGGCTAACTGAACAGACGGCTCGGCCCCTGAAGGCGGGGCAGATCTGAGTCTTGCCCACTGTATGTCTATCTCTTGGTTATTGTTCACGTACAGCGTAGGGTAAGCCGAGGACGGAGGTGCCATGAACGGAGTCTCTTGGGTTGTGCTGTAGTTCCATACGGCCGCTGGGTAGCTGTCCTGCCAGCTCAGGGTTGCAACATACGGACTGGCAGGGTCCAAAGCGCCCTTATCGTTGGATCCCGCACCTGAGTCTACGTACACCAATTCGAACTTAGCTGGAGATCCTCCTCCAGCACCAGCAAAAGCTGCGTTGCCTGTGATGCCCCACCAACCGTTGTTGCTTGCACCTCCTGTAGGGGCCGCTGAGCTCCACCCTATAAGCTCATCTGAGCTTGATGTTGTGGAAAGTATGTACGCATCGACTATGTTTCCAACAGGATCATCTGTTTGGCCCGGATATATCGCTGTGCTGTAGCCGCTATCGCTGTACAGGGTTATGCTGTTTGCCATTGAAAGCGTGCCTTCCCCCGGGGTGTAGGCCCAGCTCCAGCCAGTCGGCGGGCTCGATGATGTGCCAGAGAAATTTATATAGCCGTTGAATATGTCTACTCCGTTGTCGTATTCACCGTATATTCCGCTACAGGAGGGGGTATTGCCTGCTGATGAGCCGGAGCAAGAAAGCTGGGGGGCCTCGCCAGTCGTTACGTTGAAGAGAACCGAGGATGTGGGC
>JASHTX010000051.1 GCA_030040335.1 Microcaldota archaeon | reverse complement strand
GCGCTTCCTGGGTCTCCTATGAGGAGTAAGTGTAGATCGCTTCTGATAGGGCTTCCGTCAATGAGCTTCTTGTCCTGTGTACCTCCGAAAAGCTGCAGCACCATTGCCTTCTTTATCTCCTCGTAGCCGTAGATCGACGGAGCCAGCGATTTTGATATGCTCTCAAATATCTGGGGGCTTTTGGAAAGCTCCTTTATTGCCTTCTCGTCATCCTGTGTTATATCAAGCTCTGCGAACTCCTTCTGTTTCGCCACCACGGAGATGGTGTCCAAGAACATTGTGAAGAGCGCCTTCTCCTGTTTGCCTCTCGAGTTCCTTCTGGGCCTTATTCTGAGCGTTCCCGTTATATCCACTCTGTCGCCGGGCAGAGTCGAGTTTACCATCTCGTCCTCGAGCCACACCTCGAGCTGCCATGTTGGCGTGCTTCCCCTCAGTCTCTCAAGAGGATCTTGCACTGCAATCCTTTGCAGGTTTATGAATTTTGATTCCTCGTTGACCTGCCGCAGTGCTCTGCGTTTGCAGGAAGGGCAGACATCCGGTACATTTTCCCTGTCAACCTCAAGCTTGACTACCGTATCGCAGAGTGCACACCTGAACACCCCTATGTGCACCATCGGTATTATCTCCGACCTTTTAACCACAAGGGAGTCGAGTGTCAGAAGTTTTCCTATGTTGTCGGAACCTACGTCCTGTATCAACGGCATTGAAGTGCCGTCCAGTCCATGGAACCTTGCATAAACAGGTTTTTCCAGAAGTTCAGGGTTGGGGCTGAGTTTGATAAGCGCTGCGTTTGCTGCGGGCATGACTACATCAGGATTGCTTATCAGCTCGTTTGCAAGGTCGCTGTCGAATTTCTCAAGATCCTTGATATTTATGTATACCGCGCGCTTCTGCGGATATGACACGAACATCTGGTTGATGTCGTTTATGTAGTATGCGTTGTAGAACTCTAGCAGCCTTTTTTCTAGTTCCTGCTTTACAGTGTCCTCCACGCAAATCCCCGGAATCTAATGAGCTCAGTCATGAATATAAACATAGCTGCGTAACCGCAGGTACTTCCATTATTCTGATGCGTTTCCCCAAAATAACGCCAAAAAGCAGTCTTTTAATGGGTTTCTTGCAAAATATTAGCGTGGTTAGGTGATTCGCTGGCTAGAGTGATAGTTACATCTGCGCTTCCGTACGTATATTCCATACCTCATCTTGGAAATTTTGTCGGTTCCGTACTGCCGGCCGACGTCTACTCGAAATACCTGAAGATGAAGGGCGACGATGTAATCTTTATTTGTGGTTCCGACCAGCACGGTACTCCCATAGAACTCGCAGCTGTGAAGAAGGGAATCGAACCGGAGCAGCTGGCAAACGAGATGCACGAGACCGTGAAGAAACTGTTTGAAAAGTATGAATGCACTTTCACCTACTACGGCAAGACTCATACGCAAGAGAACAGGGAGGTCACATACAACGTCTTCAACGAGCTTTACAACAACGGCTACATACTCGAGAGAGAAGACATGCAGGCCTACTGCAATGTAGACAAGCGATACCTTACCGACAGGTTCATACAGGGGACATGCCCCTACTGCAAGAAAAGAAGCGCGCGCGGAGACCAGTGCGACAACTGCGGCAGACTTTTAGAGCCAACGCAGATAATAGAGCCTTTCTGTGCCATCTGCGGCAAAAGCGACATAAAATTCCTGAAAACGAAGAACCTCGCCCTGGAACTCAACAAGCTGGAGGGAAACGTCAAGGAATTCATAAAGAAGAACTCGAAGCACGAATGGAGCAAGGATGCAATCAACAAATCCCTGAGCATGATAAAAGAGGAACTGAAACCCAGGGACATAACAAGGAACATGAAATGGGGCTTCCCGGTTCCGCTTGCGGGATACGAAAACTCCGTTGTCTACGTCTGGTTCGACGCTGTCCTGGGCTATATCGGCATAACCCAGGAATGGGATGCAAGAAGATGGCGTGATTACTGGCAGAACGAACACACCCAGCTCGTCCAGTTCCTTGGAAAAGACAACACAATCTTCCACACCATAATGTGGCCCGCGATGCTTATTGGCTCCAAGCTGGGTTTTGTGTTGCCCTACACAATAAAGGAATCACAGTTCCTCGTATCCAAAAAGCTGAAATTCTCTAAGAGCCAGGGCGTGGGCCTGAACATGAAGAGCGCCCTTGAGTTTCTGGGCCCTGATTACTGGAGGTTCGCTCTGATGTACATGTACCCAGAGAATGCCGACAGCGAGTTCACCCAGGAATCGCTTGTAGAGGTTGTCAACACGGTGCTGAACGACAAGATAGGAAACCTTGCGCAGAGGGTGCTCAAGTTGGCGAAGAGCAACAAGGAGCTGATCAACAAAGACATAAAGGTAAGCGGCGAAGAGCGCATCTCCAAGATACTTGACAAGTATCGCGACTCATTCGACAAACTGCAGCTTAAGAAGGCGGTAGGCGCCGTTGTAGAGCTCGCAGACCTTGGCAATGAGATAATGAGCAAGAAAGAACCCTGGATTCTCGCTAAGAAGGCGAAAGAAAATGTGGCGCATGCAAAGGAATTCACAGAGATATTCGATAGCCTTATCGCGATAACCTACTCGCTTGCAATAGCCCTTTATCCTTTCACTCCAAAGGCCAGCAAGGAGCTTCTCAGATATTTCAGTATAAAGAGCGAGCCCACTCTCAAGCTGCTGTCAGATCCAGTCAACCTCGATTTCTCTGCAGAACCCAAGCCGCTCTTCCAGAAAATGACGAACAAGGATGAGAAACTGCGCAAATACGAATAGCATACGGCTATGTGTATCTGGTGTTCAGAGAAGCGACCTCCTGCGTGAGGACTCCGTATCCAGGAACAGAATAGTTAAGCCAGATGAAGCCTGTGTAGCTGTCGCCCAGCGTGCCTGCGGCAACGCCTGTACCTGTGTAGCAGTAGAGGTATAGAGTGTTGCTGCTGTCGCTGAAGATGTTTATTCCCGTGTTCGGAGAGTTAGTAGCGGGCTGTGTACCGGGCGGATAGTAGGGAAATGCGTTCGTCACGTATATGTTCCCATATTCAGGCTTGTTTCCCGTTGCATTTGGCTGCGACGAGCAAGCTATCCCGTTTACCGTTATAGTGCCGCCGGTCGCCTGTGACAGCGTAAGCAGCAGGGTTCCCGTCTTGTTCAGAATAAAAAGCTCGCATGAAAAGCCTGCCATGCCTGTGCAGGTCTGCGTTGCCAGGCTTGGAGACAGCACGCTTATCTGGTATATGACAGCTATCGCGATAAATATTATTATGAGGGCTATCCCGTATGACATCATGAAGTCGACTGCGGCCTGAGCCCTGAAATGGCGCCACATGGAAGAAGTATCAGAATTAGAGTTTATTTAACTTACTTCACTTGACCTTCATCTCGACCTTGGCTTCGAAGTCGGATATGCTGTAGTTGAACTCCTCGTTGCTTTTCAGCAGACCCTTCTCCTTCATGAACTCCCTGGCGAGCAGGAAGTATATGAGCGCAAGCGACCTCCTTCCCTTGTTGTTGCACGGTATCACCATGTCCACGTACTTTATCCAGTTGTCCGTATCGCACAGCGCCACGATAGGCGCATTTATCTTGCTAGCCTCCTTTACCGCCTGCCTCTCGTTTCGCGTGTCGCTTACAAGCACTATCTCTGGCTCTATGAAGTCGGTCCTGTTTGGATTCGTGAAGACGCCTGGCATAACCCTGCCGCTCAGCACCTGCGTGCCCGTTATCTCGGCGAACTTCCTCGCAGGGGCTATGGCATATATTCTTGAAGCAGTAGCGACTATCACCTTCTGCTCATATCTGGCGAGCATCTTAGCCGCTGTCCTTATGCGCTCATCTATCATCGGCAGATCCAGAAGGTAGAGGCCGTCTTCCCTTCTCTTGTATATGTATCTGCTCATGCCAGGGGTCCTTATCCTCGTGCCTATCTGTACGCCTACCTCAAGGTAGTCTGCCTGATTCACAAGCGTCTCTTTTTCTTCAGCCATAAACATCAATCACAAGTATCATATTTTGCCTTTCCTCTTTTTCATCCTTTCCATACGGGGTCGCTGAGATTCTCAGGCATCGAATTGCCATTTGAACTCAGGTCTTGTGCGCCCTAGGCACAAAGCCTAACCAAGCTAGCCGACGACCCCGTGCTAGTCTATTGGCGCAAGATGTTTTTATCCTTATTGCTACTTCCTTCCGTAGTTTATTATGTCATCGATGAGGTCGACGTGGCTGACGAGCATTCTCCTGCAGCAATATCTCTTTACCTCAAGGTCGTCCAGTACCTTGCCCGCATCCTCTCCGTTCTTGTTGACCCTCTTGTCAAACTCCTCCCACTTGTCAGCTATTACCTGACCGCAGGAAAAACACCTAACTGGTATCATCATAGCATCTACCTCTTGTTACCATTCTAGCTGAGCCTCTCTTCCATCACGGCGGCTAATGAGTTCAGCATAAGCCTTCGGCGTTGCCCTGACCGCAGCTCTCACAGCCCAGTCTTCCGCAACAGCATCACATTTTCTCCATGCATGAGCCGGGGAAGCAACATGCCCTTCGATTGCCCTCTCCCCAAACTCTCCACTCGTTCTTTCTTTCAGCAGTTTTATGACCGCACAATCTCTGCCTGACGGTAGCATGAACGTGCTTTCCTGTTTTGCTCTCCTTTCCACCATGAGATCATCTGTACGATTTCTGGAACCTGGCTCTTGCCTTGGGCCCCTTGAACTTCTTAGGCTCGACCTGCCTGACATCGTCCACAAGCATCATCCTGTCGTAATCCATGTACATCTTCTTGATCACGTCGCTCCCAGAGGCCTTTGCGATAACCTTCGCCAGAGCGCTCCTTGCTGCCTGTGCCTGTCCGCTCGATCCTCCGCCATATACATAAATGCTTATGTCAGAGGTGCTTGCGATCTCCTTTGTTATGCTCGAGAGGTTGACCGGCTCCATGATCATCTCCCTGAACTCCTTGGGCTTCACGGTGCTGATGTCGAAGTTGTTGATTGTAATCCTCTGCATTCCCGGAACAAGTCTCGCGCGCGCTATGGCCATCTTTCTCCTCGCGCTCTCCACTACAGGCTTGTTCTTCTTAGAGACGACCTTCCTCTTTACGACCTTCTTCGCTATGGCTTTTGCTCTTGTTTCAGCCTGCGGGATAACGTTGGCAAGCTCCTTGTTCAGATTCTCAAAACCCTTCTCGTCAGCCATCAGTTCAACCTATAACCAAGTTTCTCGGAAAGCTCCTTCACCGAGATCGATGTCTCGTAAGCCTCCTCGCTTCCCTTTATCTCCACTTTCTCCATCTTCTGCTTCGCCACTTCCGCCGGTACGCCTACATAGACTCTCAGCCTCTTGTAGGCATCCCTGCCCGTTGCCTTCTTGTAGGGCAGCATTCCTCTAACAATTCTCTTGACCAGGAAGTCCGGCCTTCTCGACCAGTAGGGTGAGTGCTCGGGATTGGCCTTGTCCTGGAACTCAATCTTCTGCTTGTAGTTGGCGACTATGTTGCTAACGTGCCCGCTTATCGCTGCCTTTTCTGCGTTGACGAGCGTGACCCTGTTGCCCTGCAGCAGAAGCTTGGCGACGTGGCTGGCCAGCCTTCCAAGTATCCTCGAGTCGCAGTCTATGACATACTCCTTTTCAGCCATCTTCCTTCCTTTGTTTTCCTGATTCTTAAGCCTTACCCGATTTGCGGGGGACGAGATTCGAACTCGCGCAGGTACTAGACCACAAGCACCTCAAGCTTGCGCATTTGGCCAGGCTCTGCCACCCCCGCGTCATTTCTTTAGCTCTTTGTGTACCTCTTTGAGCCCAGAGTTTATTATATCCAATGCCCTTCTCATTATCTCGTGAGCGGGCATCTGTCCGAAGGACTCT
>JASHTX010000050.1 GCA_030040335.1 Microcaldota archaeon | reverse complement strand
TTTTCTGATTCGAGCGCAGGTTTCGGACTTATTCACCACCAATGGAAGAATCCAAGGGTCCATGTTTCCATAGACTCGGCAAAAGACTTTCTGGAACTGACAAAGGTGAAGCTTGCTGCCAAGGATACAGGCCTGCTGATGATAGGCGGAGGCGTTCCGAAGAACTTCGCTCAGGATGTGGTTGTGGCCACAGATGTACTGGGCAAGCCCGCCCCTATGCACAAGTATGCCATACAGATAACGGTTGCGGACGAGAGGGATGGTGGACTGTCTGGTTCCACGCTGAAGGAAGCTCACTCGTGGGGAAAGGTGAATACCAGCAACACCCAGATGGTATATGCCGAGGCAACCCTCGCGCTGCCGATTCTGGCCTCTTACGTGTATCAGAAAGGCTCTTGGAAGGGAAGAAAGCCAAAGAACTACAACAAGATTCTGAGTCAGACCGAATGATGAAAAGAGTCAATATCGCATTAGTCCAAATGGCTATGTCGGACAAGCCGTCAGCCAACCTGGAAAAAGCTGTCACAAAGATCGTGGAAGCTTCAAGACGCGGCGCGCAGATCGTCTGCCTGCCAGAACTGTTCAGTACTACTTACTTCTGCGCAAATAGGGACAGGAAGAGCTTCAAGCTTGCGGAGCACATACCAGGGGATACAACCAAGGCGCTCTCAAAGGTTGCCAAGGAAAGGAAGGTCGTCATAATAGCACCGATTTTTGAAAAAGCAGGCAATGCATACTACAACTCAGCCGCGATCATAGACGCAGACGGCTCCCTCCTGGGAAAGTACAGGAAGATGCACATTCCCGAGGATCCAGACGGCTATCATGAGAAGTTTTACTTTTCTGAAGGGGACCTGGGATTCAAGGTTTTCAAGACAAAATATGCGAAGATAGGTGTAGGAATCTGCTTTGACCAATGGTTTCCTGAAGGAGCGCGATCTCTTTCGCTTGGTGGTGCAGAGATAATCTTCTATCCTACGGCTATAGGGTGGTACGATGATGAAGACAGAAAGCTTGCGGGAATCGAACTCGAGGGTTGGAAGACCATACAGAAGGGTCATGCGATAGCAAATGGTGTTTTTGTTGCCCCCGTAAACCGCGTGGGAAGTGAGGGCAAGATGAAGTTCTGGGGAAACTCTTTCATAGCTGGAGTTTTCGGTGAGATTCTGGCTGAGGCTGGCAGCAAGAACGAAGCGCTGGTAATGGCCACGTGTGACCTTGGTGACATGGCTCACATACGAAAGATCTGGACCTTTTTCAGAGACAGAAGACCCGATTCTTACAAGAAACTGACGAAGCGTTAGGTGGACGACCTTGCAAAAAGATTTGCCATTCGAACTCGGCTATAGGATGCCTGCGGAGTGGGAGAAGCACGAGGCCACGTGGCTATCTTGGCCCAAAAACCCCGAGACGTTCCCCGGCGAACTTCTGCCAGAAGTGGAAACCACTTACATGAGGATTATCGACACGCTGCACAAGGGCGAAATAGTTAACATCCTGGTTGACGATCAGAAGAGCGAGAAGCGTGTGAGAAATCTTCTCGACTCCGATGGCATAAGCGGTCGCAATATCATCCTACACGTAATTCCTACCGTAGATGTATGGTTCAGGGACTACGGACCCATCTTCGTATCAAACAAGCCAAAGGGAAATGAGCTGGCGTTTACTCACTGGAATTTCAATGCCTGGGGAAACAAATACGAGGATCTAAAACAGGATTCGTCCATACCTGAGAAAATACCGCTCTCGAAGTTCAAAAGGTTTGAGACCGGAATTGTCCTTGAAGGAGGGTCTATCGATGTGAACGGTGCGGGAACCTGCCTGACAACCGAGCAATGCCTGCTAAACAAGAATCGTAATCCGAACCTGAGCAGATCTCAGATAGAACGATACCTGATGAACTACCTTGGCGCCACAAACGTGGTCTGGCTGAAGGAAGGTATCGCAGGAGATGACACTGACGGCCATGTGGATGATATCGCCAGGTTTGTTTCCAGGGATAAGGTTGTTTGTGTGAGCGAAGAGGCAAAAAGCGATGCGAACTACAAGCAGCTAAGGAGGAACCTGGAGATTCTCGAGCATGCGAAAGACCAGGATGGGGGCAATTTGGAAGTAATCCCAATGCCTATGCCTGGAAAGGTTGTTTACAAGGGCCAGAGACTGCCCGCAAGCTACGCAAACTTCTATATTGCAAACAAAGCTGTACTGGTGCCTATCTTCAACAGCGAGAACGACCTGAGTGCCCTTGAGACATTACAGAGTCTCTTTCCGGGCAGAAGTGTTGTGGGTATTGACTGCAGGGCGCTGGTCTACGGATTTGGATCCATACACTGCATTACTCAGCAACAGCCTGCCACAGGCAGATGAAAGTACAGAACCAGCCTGTTCTTTTTATAAATCTTCACGGTCAATATAGACTATGGGGGCGACTGAGTTGCCAGAGGATGACAAGGTGGTTGTCTGACTGGCCGCATCATAGTGGAATTCAAGAAGGGCGAGCCCGACCCTTCGGGAATTACGCTTGAGAAGACGATTAAGAAATTCCTGGGAATGAGCCCTAAGTCGATAAGGACGAGCAGGGCATATGTGATAAA
>JASHTX010000049.1 GCA_030040335.1 Microcaldota archaeon | reverse complement strand
CCTGTTCTCGTACTTCTGATAGTCTGCGACCTTGACCGCGTAGCGCGGCCTTACGCTTCCTATGTTGTTTATCTTGTTCGCAAGCGCAATCTTGAGGACCTTGAACTTCCCGTCGCTCTCTTCGGTGACCTCGCTGACGTAGCCGTTGGCCTTAAGGGTCATCAGCACGCTCTTCACCAGTTTTGTTGATGCCACCTGGCACTCGGCCCTGCCCAGATTCTCGTAGGTCTTTATCTTGTTCAGCGTATGGGATAGAATGTCGGGCATATGATCACAACTTCTCAAAACCTATGTCCTTTGCGACCTCCCTGAAGCAGCGCCTGCAGATGTAGAGGTTGTAGGACCTTATCAGCGCTCTCGCGTTTCCGCAGATCTTGCACTTTCTCGTTCCCTTGCCCTTGTATTTCTCGTCGTATTTGATCTTCATGAATATCACTCTGCCTCTGCGACCTTCGCGCCGAAGTTCTTTTCAATGTAAGCCTGCAGCTCCTCCTTCTTTATCGCCTTGTGCGACCTTCCTGCGATGCTCCTCCTTCTTTTCCTGTTCTCCACCCGCGTCCCCCTCCTAGAGAAGGATGCGTTGATGTTGAGGCCGAGCATGCCTATCTTCGGGTCGTACTTGACACCGCTGAAGTAGATGTATTCCTTTACTCCGAAGTTCAGGGAGTTGTTGGCTATTGCGTTCCTGCCTATCTGGTTGTTGTTTGCATCAAGTGCTGTCTTCAGGAAGCTGCTTGCCTCGCCGTTCCTCAGAGTCACCACTGCTGCGATCACCTGGCCCTTCCTTATCCCGAACTCTGGAAACCTCTTCTTTGCCTTCGTGTATGCTATCTCGTGCCCGGTAAGCTTCTTGAGCAGGGCCTTCGCGTTCTCGATCTTGTCCTCGGTTGCGCCTATGCCTATGTTGAGCACAAGCTTGTCCAGCCTTATCTCCTGCATCGGGTTCTGCATATCAAGCACCAACCACCATAACGTTCTTGACCGGGGTCTTGAACGTGCCGTTCTCGCCTTCTATCTCCACAGTTGCGACGCTTGTGGCCCCTCCGGCCTCTATGCCCTTTACTGTTCCGGTCTCAGAGGCGTGCGTACCCTCAACCACGAGGCATTTCACGCCCTGCTTCAGCTTGAGAACCTGCTTTATCTTGCTGCCCGAAAGTATCACGGAATCATTGACCCTGACATCCCCGTTGCCCTGCAGCGAGCTGCCATCGTAAAGCCTTACCATGACCTTGTTGCCCTTTGCCAGGTACTTGCCGACGACCTTGAGTGTACGCTCGTCTCCGCCTTCGTTCTTCTCTATCCTTATGTCGGCATCCTTTGCTATCCCTATTCTGTACGAGTCCCCGGAGTCGGTCACTTTCAGTATGTCGCCGAAACCTAGCGGATATTTCTCGTCTTTGACGACCTTGCCGTTCACCTGGACCTTGCCCAAAGCCAGCACCTTCTTCGCCTCAGTCTTGTTCGAGACCAGCCCGAGCTTGTCCCTCAACACAACGAGTATCGCGACGCTTCTTTCGATGCTGTGCCTTCCCGCGCCTGGCTTGGCCAGGTACTTCGCTGCCTTCTTGCTTATCCTCGGGTAGGGCTTTGCTGCTATCCTCTTCATGTGCCTCTTGTTTCCGTGTCCGGCCATAATCTCACTTGCCTACCCTGACCGCCTTAGCGGCCTCTATCTTTGCGTTCCTCTGCTTGTCGGTCAGGTTAAGGTCTGTTATGTAAACGTTAGATACGCTGACGGGAACCTGGAACTCCCTTCCCCTCGCGTTCTTCCTGTTCACCCCCTCTACGAAGACGATCGCG
Organism: Microcaldota archaeon; assembly: GCA_030040335.1. Classification (GTDB taxonomy): domain Archaea; phylum Micrarchaeota; class Micrarchaeia; order Micrarchaeales; family CABMGC01; genus JAJYVH01. The sequence goes on along the minus strand of JASHTX010000049.1, from coordinate 13,033 downwards.
CGCTTTAGGTCTACGCTCAGAACCTTGCCGCTCTTGCCCCTGTTCTTACCGCTCATCACCTTCACGCTGTCACCCTTTCTCACTCCGATGCTCCTCATCTTCACTCCCAGCTTCTTGGCCAGGTCCTTGGAGATGTGTGCATGAACGAAGTTCTGCCTAGAGTGCATCGGCGCATTGTATCTGAAAAGCCTCTGCTTCCTCGGTTTGCTGCTTTCTATCATGAACATCACACTATTCTTGAAGCGACGCCTGCGATCTTCACAAAGCGCTCAACGACCTCCCTGGCCATCGCCCCCTTGACCTCAGTGCCGATCGGCAGGTTGTCCTCGCCGATCATTATTCCCGCGTTGTCCTCGAACCTTACGCGCATCCCGTTCGACCTCCTTATCGGGGCCTTCTGCCTGATTATAACGACCCTTACGGGTTTCTTCAGATATGCAGGAGTGCCCTTTATCACGCTTGCTATCACTATGTCGCAGAGCCCTGCCGCTGCAAGCCTTCCGTGCCTGTGGCCCTTGCCCAGCTTGTTTATTATCCTGAATTCCATGGCGCCGCTGTTGTCAGCGCAGGTGAGCGTTGAGAGAGGTATAAGAGTCTTGGTTATTCTTGTTGACAGTCCCTTCATGCTTGCACCCCCGGTTTCGCTATCCCGGTTATTGCGAACGATTTTGTCTTGCTAAGCCTCCTTGTCTCAGCGAGGTTTACCAGATCGCCGGACTTCGCGTTTATGCATTCTGGATTGTGGGCCGCTACCTTTGAGTGCTTTCTCAGGTATCTCTCGTATTTGTAGGTGTAGATAGTATAGTCTATCTTTACTATCGCGGTCTTCTTGGCCTTGGCGCTGACGACTAGCCCTGAGAGGCGAGCGCCCCGCGTCTTAACCTGCCCGTGTATCGGGCATCTCGGATCGTTGCAATCCATCATTGTTCCCTTTTCCTGTAGAACTTCATGCCTTTCTCGATGCGTTCATATGGCCTAGAGTTTATCTCCAGGCCGTCCACAACGAACGATTTCCTGCCAGCATAGAAGCGAAATGTAGAAGACGCCTTGATGAGCGTTCTCCTTCCTTTCGAAGTGTCGACCACGAGCGTGTTCTTTGTCTCGTCTATGACTGTTCCCTCTAAGCCCCTTTGCTTCTTGTCCAGGCACCGAAGCACCCTGACCCTAAGCCCTATGAGCTCGTTGAGAACTATGTTCTTGTTGTTGTAGCTGCCGTAATCGACGTTGTCCATGACTGTATTTGCTGATTATTCTTAATAAATGCAAGTATTTAAAACTTATCAGCGAGAAGGATAAACCAGAGTGATAGCCTTGGGGGCTGCTTCGCAGATGAAAGCGCAGTCAGCGATGGAGTACCTGATGACCTACGGGTGGGCCATACTCATAATCGCGGTGGTGCTCGCAGCGCTCTTCGCAATCGGCATCTTCACCAACCCGGGGCTCGGAGTCTCGTGCGTTGCGGCATCAGGATACACCTGCACATCGATTGCTCTCGCTGAGACAGGATCCAACAATGTGAGCCTCAGCTTCACTTTCGGACAGACCTCGGGATCGACAGTATACAACGTGGGGATGGCCTGCTCGGCAACGGCATCCGCAGGAGGCCTGCCGAACCCGACGACGAACAGCATAGCCACGCAGAACACAATAGTGTACCTGACAACTGGCGGCGCAGCCACTCAGAACGGGCTTGCGGCAAGCGTAGGGGTGGTAGGGCCTCTCGCGCTCACAAGCGGGGCCACGATTGCGATAAGCAAGCTCCTCTGTTACGACTCTTCTTCTGATTCAAACGGGGCTGTGGGCCTTGCACTGACACCGGCAACAGCACCAATAGGCACTTCTTTTGCAGGCGGCGTCTACATGAACTATACACTCAGCCCCACTCCGCCTACTGTCGCAGGCAGTACAAATCCAGTCTATACTGTCAGGGTGGCGACATTTACAGCGAAGGTAGTCTAGCACCCTGTTTTGACTTACGCCACAAAAACAACGGTTTAATTTACTTGTTGGAGAGTAACTACTGGATTTGCGTGCCTAAAAACATCAAAGCGCAGTCAGCGATGGAGTACCTGATGACCTACGGGTGGGCCATACTCATAATCGCGGTGGTGCTCGCGGCGCTCTTCAGCCTCGGAGTCTTCACAAACCCGGGACTCGGGATAGCATGCATAGCGTCCCCGGGCTACACCTGCCAATCAGTCACGCTTGCGCAGACGGGAACAATCAATGTTAGCCTGAGCTTCACTTTCGGGCAGGCGTCAGGATCAACGATATATAATGTGGGCATGGCCTGCTCGGCAACGGCATCCGCAGGCGGCCTGCCGAACCCGACGACGAACAGCGTCGCCACCCAGAACACGATAGTGTACCTGACCCCCACAGGCGCAGCGACTCAGAACGGACTGAACCCGAGCGTGGGAGTGACAAGCCCGCTTACGCTGATAAGCGGCGCAACGCTCAGGGTGAGCAAGCTGCTCTGCTACAGCTCCGCAGCAGATTCGAACGGAGCCGTGGGCTTGGCGCTCACGCCCACAACAGCGCCGATAGGAACCTCATTCTCTGGCGGCATCTACATGAACTATACGCTGAGCCCTACCGCACCCACCACGGGTGGAGGAACAAATCCCGTCTACACAGTAAGGATAGCGACGTTCACGGCAAAGGTCGTCTAGTTCTGCGGCTTCCGATAATCGGACGACAGCGATAGCTTTAAGCTACTTGTGTTTCATTGAATATTGGCGACCTGATGTCTGTGTTACTGAAAGCGCAAGCATCGATGGAATACCTCATGACCTACGGGTTTGCGGTGTTGATCATAGCCGTAGTCCTCGCAGCCCTCTACAACCTCGGGGTCTTCTCTAGCCAGGGAAGCGGCACTTCGTGCATCGCAGCCACAGGATACACCTGCACCGGGCTCGCACTCGCGAAGACAAGCGCGACCAAGGTAAACCTCAGCTTCACCTTCGGTGAGAATACGGGACAGCCAATCTACAACATAGGCATGGCATGCTCGGCAACCGCGACACCAGGAGGCCTGCCTAATCCGACAACGAACAGCATAGCCACGCAGAACACGATAGTATACCTCACCTCCGGAGGCGCAGCGACACACAACGGGATTGCCGGAGGAATAGTGGCTGTTGTAAATCCTCTCGGTCTTGCTAACGACGGGAAGGTAACGGTCACGAACCTGATTTGCTACAGCGCATCATCAGACTCAAAAGGGGCTCAGGGACTGGCACTTACAGCAAACACAGCACCAATAGGGACCACCTTCTCTGGCGGCATCTACATGAACTATACCACGCTGCAGACCACCCCCACAGCAGCAGGAGGAACTAACCCGATATACACCGTGAAGATTGCAAGCTTTAGCACGAAAGTGTCATAACCAGTGCTTCCCGGGTTCGATAGCATTAGTAGGCTTTAAACATTTTAGCTTACATTGAATATGAGTGACCTAATGCTTGAGTCTCTGAAAGCGCAGTCCGCGATGGAATACCTGATGACCTACTCCTGGGCCATACTCATAATCGCGGTTGTGATCGCAGGCCTTTTCGCGCTTGGAGTATTCAATTCCTTCCTGGTAACTCCCAGGGCGCAGCCTGGATCGTGCACGGTATACAGGCCGAGCGGCCCTGGCACCGTATTCCTCATCGACCTCACAGGCACATGCCTTCAGGAAAGCCCCGAATATGTTGGCGTATTCGGAGGCGCGGGCACGGTTTCCACGGGGCCGAATACCTTCCCGACGAACTCGTTAACGTTTTCGGCCTGGGTCTATTACTCTGCAGACACGGGCAACCCAGAAGACGTAATAGCGGTAGACAGCTACTCGGGAATGCCCGTGATAGTGCCGTACGTGGCGACTTCGACGCAGACCTTTTATGTCACCTTCTACTGGAGCGGAGGATCATCGACAACCTACAACTCAGGCTTGACCGTCACTCCAGATGAGTGGAATTTTATCAGCGTTACCTACAACGAGGTCGACATAAACAGCTGGGTCGACGGAAACGCGGGCACTACAACGGCAGCGACTTCAGCGCTCAACTCGAACCCGACTTCGAACACGCTGATAGGCGGCCTGAGCTCCTCGGACTACTGGGACGGAGATATCTCAAACGTACAGCTTTACAACGCGTCCCTCTCCACGGCTGAGATGACCGCGCTTTACAAGGAAGGGATCGGCGGATCGCCGATACTGCTGCAGAATCTGGTCGCGTGGTGGCCGCTCAACGGAAATGCAGATGACTACAGCGGGAACAACAACAACGGGGCGACAAGCGGCGTTACTTTCACAAGCAGCTGGACAAGCGGCTATACGCATCCGTGACCTGCCTACTTGACGACTATCTTGTCCGATATCTCCACGACCCTGTCGACGCTGTACCTTACAGGGTTCCCGAAACTGGTGTTTATTATCAGACCGCCCCTCTTCATGTCAACTCCGCCGACCTTGCCTATCATGGTGCCCAGCTCGTTCACCACAAGCTTGTTCTTCAGCTTCTTTGTCCTGAGCACCTTCACCTTGAGAGCGTTGGCCACTGTGGAAATCGCCACTCCGACCACTATGGCAGCAAGCGTATAGAGGAGGAACTGGCCGAAGTATATCTGGCCGAGGATCCATGCGAGGAATGAATAGGCCATCACCCAGAGTATTATGGATGACCCCATGTATACCCCGTACTTGAAGTTCCTGAAGATATACCTGCTGGACTTCGTATCAAGGACCCTACCCACAAGGTAAAGGGTGAACATGAACGGAAGGAGGAGCAGGAATCCCTGGAAGCCGTATGCGAATGCAAGCGTGCCATTCTGCGCTGCAGTGGTGAGCTGCGAAAGGTAGTTGCTGGCACCTATGAAGATGCTCGCGATGAAGAAAACAAGGGCGCTCAGGTAGAAGACGAAGCTCATTCTCTCTACGCTGAATCCGAAGCCACTGAACGAACCTATGAGCGTGTCAAGGAAGCCGAATCCGAGAGCGAAGAGATAGACGCCGAGCAGGAGCACTGGAGGCACCCACCCGAATCCGGCTGCGTAGCTTATCGCAAAACCGAGGAAGATAAGCGCGGGTATGCCGAAGACTATCCTGGCATAGTGTGGCTCCTTGAGTTTTTCAAGCACGGTTATGTATGTGCTTTCAAGCGCCTTGTTCTGCTTCACAGTGACGGTCTTGACACTGCCGATCTTTATCCTCGATTCTATGAGTGGAAGCACACGTTCGTCGCTCGCTCCGTCGGTAACAAAGACGCAGGAGTCTGCCTTCGTCTGGTCGAGCACCTGCTCTAGCTGCGATGTTACCTCCCTGTCTGCGCTGTATCCTTCAGTTTCCGATCCGGTTATTGTAGCGACGTTTACCGAATAACCGTCTTCCTTCAGGTCGTCGTATATCTTCACGGCCTGGAACATGGTGTTTGAATCTGTATCTTCAGGATCGGCCAAGGCAAGCTGTGTTGCACCGTTAAGGTTCTGCACCCTGCCGACAAGCGGTCCGCCTATCTTCGTCTTTCTGTAGAGATCGTTGTCCACGTCTACAGCTAGGACCAAGAGGCGCTCCGCCTTCTCCAGCCCGGCTCTCCTTTTTGCCATACAGTTATCTTAGAAAAGGGTGGTATTTAAAGCTGTACAAACGCAACGGTTATTATCGAATTTTCCTGGGTCTCTTCCCGCGGCCTGTCAGAGAACTGCTCATTCTGGCCAGCCTGTCAAGTATCTTGTCATAGTGGTAGAGAAGCGCGAGAGTTATCAGGAGCACAGAGGTAACGAGGACTTCGATAGTAAGGGCTATGTTCAGCAGGTATTGTATCTGGTTCAGCCGCTGGGAGTATGCGTTGAAGGAAACGAGCGTCACTATGGCTATGGAGAAGTCTATTACAAGCGACCCATAGGCAACCACGTCAAGAATTTTCCTGATCTTCTCGACACGAAGAAACTCCCTGTACTGCATGCAGTCAACTTTACCGATTCAGAATGGCAGGTATAGGTTTATGAGTATTACGTACAAGATTCAAACGTGAGATGAATGCAAACCAGATACGAGTCGCTAGATGACAGAAATGTTTGGAGGAAGGCGATGAGATTGCTGAAGAAAAAGGACAAAGTTTTGGGCAGAATTATCACAAAATTAGGAGCAGTAAGTTTTGACTGGGGTCCCTCTGATCCCTACGAGGCAATCGTGGTTTCATTCATCTATCAGCAGATTGCCGGTTCGGCAGCAGCGGCGATTCTCAAGAGATTCAGGATGCTTTATTCTGACCGTCTGCCTACCCCTCGGGAATTTCTCAAGACTCCGGAAAGCAGGGTCAGAAGCGCGGGCATCTCCCCGCAGAAATATTCGTACATCAAAGACCTCTGTGAGAGATTGACAAAAGGCGAGCTTGATCTCAAGAGCCTGGGCAAGCTTCCTGATGAAGAGGTCATAGCGATACTGGACGACATAAAGGGCATCGGAAGATGGACGGCAGAGATGTTCCTGATGTTTAGTCTGAGAAGAGTGAACGTTTTTCCCATGGACGACCTTGGGATACAGATGGCTGTTAAAACAGCCTACGGATTGAAGGACGTACCAAGCAAAAAGAAAATGCAAATCATATCGAGCAGGTGGGAACCATACAAATCCATTGCAAGTCTCTACCTATGGAGAAGCAGAGACTGACACATGCCATCTCGGAACATTAATCCGAAGTAAAACCGAATTATCGGGATATCTATTTTAAAGGGTAGGTCCATAATACTGAGAGATGTTCAGCGCCAAGGAGTACCGAAAAGTAACCGAAACAAAACCGAACTGTGCAGAGACTTATTTTAAAATGTAAGTTCATAATATTCTAGGAGGTGATAGGATGAGCAAAACATGGGAAACGAAGAAGAAGATACTGAATACGCTCTCGAAGGGCGTGAAGACGCCTGGAGAGATAAGCCAGGAACTTGAGCTGGCTCCTTCAACTGTAAGCGAGCACATGGAAGAGCTTGAGAGAATTGGGGCGATAACCAGGGTCGAGAACCAATTCGTTAGAAAATGGAAATACTACAAAGCAAACCCTAATTTCAATATGCAGAACAACGCAGTGCCTAGAGCAACCAGCAAGATACCTCAGATTGCTACGGCTCTAGTCATAGCTCTTGGAATTATTGCGGCACTTATCTACGGACTTCCGGCACTTAGCGCGAGCAAGGGCACGAGCAGTCTAGTCAGCTTCCAGTTGACAGACCCTCCTACGGTACCTAATGGAACCCAGGCGCTCAATATATCGTATTCCTCAATACAGGCGTACGCTGTGGAGCCAGGAAACCAGTCTGAATGGATATCTGGAAGCGGCAGTGGCACCCTTGACCTTATGTCTCTGATAAACGTAAGCCAGGTAATAGGAACGGGCAGCATACCTGCCAACTCGACCATAACCATGGTCAAGTTCGAGATAAACTCTGCCACGATAGTAATAAACGGCACGGTTTATAACGTAACAGTGCCGGACGGTCAACTTACAACGCCTGTGACCGGCAGCGGCGAGGCTACCACGAATTCCAGCATCCTGATAGACCTCAGCCCAGTTGTCGTGAGTATCGTCACAAACACCTCTACGGAATTCATCCTTGCACCTTCGGTCAAGGCGGTATATCTTGGCAGCACTGAGCTCGGCACCCACATAGGCGCAAGAGGTGCGCTGCGCAAGCAGGATCAGTACAAGCTGAACAGAGCTGCGGCCAACATAAGCATAGAATCTGCAGCCCTATCAGTAAGCGGCAACACTACCACCCTCTCAGTTACAGTCAAGAACAACGGCAACGAGACGGTCGACATACAGCACGTGACGCTCCTGGGAGGAATTCCAGACGTAACCTTGGATGACAATTGGAGTGGAAACCTGAGCAGCAATGGGTTGCTGAAGCTTCATATAGAAGCCATGCCTGCGTTCCTTCAGTCAAACTCCAGCATAGCAGGTGTGGGCGGGTTCCCTGGAGGCTTTCCAGGTATCGGTTCAGGACAAGCGTACGGACAGGGCAATCTTTCCATCGGAGCTTCGGGAGCAATTCAGGGATTTGGTTCAGGGCGAGGCAGAGGTGGTTTCGGAGGCCAGGAATCAGGGCCGTTCGGACTCATAAACGGTGTACACGTGAAGGCACTGGGCAATGTGACATGGAGCAACCAGACGTGGAATAACGAGACATGGACGAATGGAGAAGGCAACCTGACTCCTTTTGTGCCACAGAACATCAGGACTCTCGTAGGGATCGGCGCGAACATAAAGTCATTCGGCATGCTGAATTTCGAAGCGGAATCCAACGGGACTCTGATCCTGCCGTCTCCTAGCATGGGCTGCAACTTCATGCCAACCGGACAGGGCCAGCAAAAAGGCATTGTGAACATGCCTTGCATAGGTGCTGGGCTGCCAGGATCTGAAGGCGGTGGCTACAACCTCACTGCAGGAGCCTCAGTGACCCTGACCTACACGGGCAACATAACGTTTGCCAACCAACACTTGGTCATAGTTCCGAAAGTTGGCAGCAAATGGAACGTGGTGGTGCAGGATGAAGATGGAGCCAGGGTTAGCAGCAACGTGACAGTTACTTAGTGAGCGGCTGATTCCCCACAGCCGCTCAGCCATTCGGCTGAGCTTAGAAACCAAGAGCCTGCTTTACCAGAATCACCGTTATCCTGCCAGGGGTCTCCTTCTGGATTATGAGAAGTTTCCTGACGCTGCTTCCGGCCTGAGTGTTGTAAGCCTTGTTCACGCGCTCGCTTTCGAGCGGAAGCACATACTCATTTATCCTGGTGAAAGCATCGTCGAGATTCTTGACGATCTTTTGAGTGCTCACGACCAGTATAAGCTTCTGCGCCCCATAGGCATAGAGACCTACCTGACTGCCGCTTGCAGAAGCGGCAACGAGTTTGCCGTCTTCGGTGATCGCCTGCACGCTGCCGAGCCCGTATCTGGGCCCAAGAAGCTTTCTTCGTGTCTCGTTCCTCTCCTTTTCGTCATTTATGGCCATGATTCTTTTCCTTATCGAATCATACCTGCCGCTTTTGTCGATTTCTTCAGTAACTCCTATCTGGTTAAGCGTAGTGGATGATCCAGAACCTACTTCAGAACCTTCGGGGATGAGTTCCAGCGCCTTCTTCTTCGCCTCGTTCCCGTTATCAACCACGTGCACCTCAAACCCGTTCTTCCGAAGGGCATCGGCAACCTTCTCAACAGTTGCATTGTCAGCCAATTTGTCCCAAGCCATAGCGTTCATCCTATTAGCAATAATATGCCCCTTTTGTTATATAAAAGTATAGGTTGTCCTATATTAGACCCGTACAGAAACTTTAATAATAGGCGATTTGTATGCAACTAAGATGGGATGGGTCTGAGAATAAGCGGAGCCGTAACAATTGAAACAGTTCCGCACAACCAACAGGAGTATGACACTGTTGGGGACTGGAAGCCGGGTAACCCACTCAGAATACGCGTTAGCGATATGGATCCGAGGGATGTTGCTCTTGTTGCAGTACACGAAATAGTGGAGGCAGGAGTGTCTGCTGAACTGGGCATTCCGGAGCCCAAAATAAGCAAATATGATAGAAATTTCGAAAAGGAAAGAGAGCGGAAGATGCACGGACACGATGCAGAACCTGGAAACGGTCCAGGCTCACCTTACAGGGCAGCGCACAGGGCTGCCACCAAAGTCGAGAAATTCGTTGCGAAGCACCTCGGAAGAGATTGGGCAAGCTATGGTAAAGCGGTTGATGGAGTTTCTGCCACCTGGAATAAGGATCTTCATTTTCTTAGGAGGAAATTGTAGCTTTTTTTGAGAACTAGAAATAGCCCCAGCTGAGCAGCATGTCGCTGTCCCTGGACCAGCGCTGCCCTATGTCCGACCTGTAGAACATGTTGGGTATCATCACGTTCTTGACGTGCTGGTAGGATTCTTTTATAGCATCTGCAACCGTGGCTCCGGAACCGGTCACAACAAGAGCGTAGCCAGATTCCCCGGCTATGTACCAGTCGTCCTTTTCGCGCTTCACCTCACCTATGTGTATGCCGTCCTGGTTCTGGCGCCTGAATAGTATCGCAGCCCCTTCTGAGTACTTTCTGAACGCCTTGACATCCTCGAAGGGGAAAGGAGGAATGGCGACCACAACCCCAACCTGATACCCCTTCTTTGCCCTCAGCTGCGTGTCGCTGCCGTGTGCAATATCATAGACGAACTGGCCCCACTCACTAGTTATTCCCTCCATTTGTATGCTTATCGTAGGGTATCCGAGCCTCGATGTGAACTCGAGCGGCCAGATTCCCCTTGAGTTGGCTATGCAGTTAACATCTATGTAACCGACGTAGCCGCTTGCCGCAATCTTGGCTTTCATCTTCTTGAGCGTCTCGTCGAATACCGGGCTGTTTTTCGTCCAGTAGATCAATGTGCCCATCTCTCCAGTGCTGGGACCCGTCTCGTTGGGGAAAAGACGTTTGTGCTCGAAGTTTACGCATATCGGCATCACGAAGTCCTTTCCATTGAAGAAGGCACCGACCGCAACCTCCACTCCTTCTGCGACCTTCTGCAGCAGAAACTCCTTTATCTTCTTAGACCATGTGATTTTGTAGTGCTCCAGCACCTGCAGAACGTCATTCCCATCTTCTTCCTGCCCGACAAAGAGCAGCTCCTTCTGGTCCTGTATATCCCCGCTCGGCTTTATCACATATTTTTCAGGATTTGCCTTGACAAATGCAATCGCATCATCGAATGATGTAAAGTTATGCGCAGGAAGTATCAGCACTCCTGCATCCTTGAGCTCTTCCTGTCCGAAGCTCCTATCGAGCTCCAGCTTGTCCGCATATCCAGATCCGCCAAAAACAAATTTGCCATCCTTACGCAGCTGATCTGCCTTGGCGCCAAAGCCCACATCATCGAAGACTATCACATCCGCCCAGTCTTTGTGGGATTCCCAGTCGTCGACCTTGTCTATGAAGCCGTCACCGACGTCTTTTTCCGGCTGATTGTGGCAGTAGAACTTCACTGAGTGTCCTTCCTTCGTTATCTGCCATGCAAGATCTGCGGAAAGGGCTTCTTGAGTAACGAACAAGAATTTGTATTTCTTCTTTTCCTCCCCGCTTGAAGCCATTTGCGTCTTATAACTTGTTTACGTTTCTTTATTTATATGTTGCCTAATTTTTTGAAACGCGGTGGTGAGCAGTCGGGAATAAAAAAGTGAATGTTGAAAGGTAAATTGGGTGCGAGAATGGTCTTCATAGACCTGTTGACAGCAGAGTTGTTTGCAATAGGCTTTGCAGGTTTGGGCCTTGCTTATCTGGTCTGCAGGGGTTACTGCTTATACAAGAACGGAAGCAAGAACACCGGCTATTTCAAGTCAGCCGCACTGCCGATTGGAGTTTTTGGGTTCTACATACTGCTGACCGGCCTGTACGGACAGTTCACCTGGCCCCTTCCTGGCGCCTACAACATACTCTTCTATGATGTTTACACACTTGCAGGACTGGTCTTCATCGCACTTGCGTTGGCGCTGCGCACCGAAGCAGAAACACACTACGTAGGTTTCTTCGGGCTGCTAGTGGGAGCCATGGCCGTATACTATGGAAATGTGGGCTACGGCCTCGGTCTAACGAGCGCTCCACTCGCCCTCCTAGGGCTCTACTCATTGCTCGGACTTGCGGGAATATTCGGATATCCTATGACGCTTATTGTGGATAAGCTAAGGTCAGGAAGCAAGATCAAAGGAAACACGTGGGCATTGGTGGTGCTGGCCTTCATGCTCTGCATGGTTTTCGGCAGCCTACTGGCGATATTCATAGCAGCCAGTGCAGTTCCGGCTCATCTTATGAACCCGCCATGATGCGATGACACTAAGCACGGGCACCATAAGGCAGAGTGTCTTTATCGACGCAAGCCCTGAAGAAGTTTACGAATCTTACATGAATGTAAAGAAGCATTCTCTTTTTACCGGAGCAAAAGCAACAGGTTCTGCCAAGGTTGGAGGCAGGATGACTGCATGGGATGGATACATTACGGCCAAGAACCTTAAGCTGGTGAAGGGCAAGCTCATAGTTCAGGAGTGGAAAACAACAGAATGGCCGAAAGGCTATCCGCCTTCAATAGTGGAGATAACCCTGAAGAGGAAAGGCAATGGAACGCAGCTCAGCGTGGTGCACGCCATGGTGCCCCGTGAACAGCTGGATGATTACAGGCAGGGATGGACTGACTACTATTGGAAGCCGCTGCGCGAGTACTTCGCATCTGTGTAGCCTTTTCCGAGAGTCGGGCTTATAATCTTATTCTTGCTATGATATCGGAGAGGGGGTAAGCATGGATAAGAGAGTTCTGAATGAGATTGATAAGGCAATAGAAAGGAAGAGCATACTGAAGCATCCTTTCTACAAGCAATGGTCCGCTGGCAAGCTGAGCAAGAAGGCATTGAGAGAATACGCAAAGCAGTACTACCAGCTGGTCTATGCGTTCCCGACTTTCCTCAGCGCAGCGCACGCGAACTGCCAGGACCTTGATGTAAGGAAGATGCTTGTGGAGAACCTAGGAGAGGAGGAGGGAAGAGTGCCGCACTCTGAACTCTGGCTCAGGTTCTGCGACGGCCTGCAACTACCCAGAAACAGCGTCATCAACGCGCAACAGTTCCCAGAAACCAGGAAATTGATAAGCAACCTCAGGAAGATATCAAAGAACGCTGGTTTTGTCGAGGCGATAGCGGCCATCTACGCATACGAGTCACAGAACGTTGAGGTTGCAAAGGCAAAGATATACGGATTGAAGAACTTTTACGGAATGAGCGACAGCAGAAGCCTTGAATTCTTCAAGGTTCACGGAGTGATGGATGTGACGCACTCTGCAAAGCTCAAGTCGATCATGAAAAGGTACGGGCTCAGCAAGAGCGAGGAGAAGCAGGTGCTGGAAAAGGTCAACACAAGTTTGGATTCGCTCTGGGGGCTTCTGGACGGAGTCTACAAGAGATACTGCTAAGCACTCGCTAGTGGTTTATGTTCTTGAATATCTGGTCCAACTCTGCGCGTGAGCCGGTCAGCCA
>JASHTX010000048.1 GCA_030040335.1 Microcaldota archaeon | reverse complement strand
AAGTGAATAGTTACTTCAGGCCGAATTTCTTCTTCACCTTGGCGATCTTTGGGCCTATTACGATTGCACAGTAAGGCTGGAATCTGTTGTTGTCATAGTAGTCCTTGTGGTACTTCTCTGCTGGATAGAACTTGTCAAGCTTCTTTATCTCCGTCACTATGGGATTGTCGAAGTCCTTCTGTATCTTCTTGATGTAGGCCTCCGATTCGCTCTTCTGCTCTGGTGTGCTGTAGAGTATTATCGACCTGTACTGCGAACCCGAGTCGGCGCCCTGCCTGTTGGGCGTAGTTGGGTCGTGCATCGTGAAAAAGACCTCAAGAAGCGTATCGAACGGTATGACCGCTGAATCGTACTCTATCTTCAGCACTTCAGCATGTCCCGTTGTCTCTGTGCATACCTGCTCATAAGTAGGATTCTGCACGTGCCCACCAGCATAGCCGGGCATCGTGCTGGTCACTCCCTTGAATAGCTTGAAAACAGCCTCTGTGCACCAGAAGCAGCCACCTCCGAAAACAATCATGTCTTTTGCCATAAAACACCCTCACCTTCCCTTCAGGTACTCTTTCTCTATCATTTTTAGCTTTGCAACCCTCCTGGCGTGCCTTGGCTCCTTGCTGAAAGGGTTGTCAAGCCATATCTTGACTATCTGCTTGGCCATCGCTGGCTTTGTCAGTCTTCCTGCCAGGCAGAGTACGTTGACATCTCCGTGTTCTTTGGCTACCACGGCGCTTTCCTTGTTCCAGGCCACCGACGCGTATATTCCGGGTACCTTGTTGGCCGTCCTGTCTACTCCTTGCCCGGTCCCGCAGATGAGTATTCCCCTTGCCTTGTGCCTGATCACATCCTTTGCTACCTTCACCACATAGTCAGGGTAGTCATCGTCAGGATCGTAGGAGAGCGGTCCGTCATCGTGAACCTCAAACCCTTCTTTCTTCAGGTATTCCTTTATCTTGCCCTTTAGCTCGAAGCCCGCATGGTCTCCGCCTATATAGATGCTAGTGTTGTCCATCCAAGCCTCTTTCACTTTTTCTTTTCCTCTTTCTCTTCCTTCTTTGGTATGAAAAGCAGTGATATGGAATTGACGCAGTGCCTCACATTCTTGAGCGTGAACATCTCTCCTGTGAAGACGTGGCCCAGGTGTGCACCGCAGTTCGCACACTCTATCTCGGTTCTCATGCCGTCAGGATCAGGAAGGCGCTTGACCGCCCCTTTTATCTCGTCATCGAAGCTCGGCCAGCCGCAGCGCGCATCGAACTTGTCCTTGGACCTGTAGAGCGGAGCTCCGCATCTTCTGCAAACATATGTTCCTTCTTTCCAGTTCTGCTCGTACTCCCCGCTGAAGGGTGCCTCTGTGCCTTTGTGGACTATTACCGCCTCTTCCTCCTTGGTTAGCTTTCTCATCGCCATTTTCCCACCGCCCCAATATCTATATGGTGTTTCACATATTTAAATGTGTGAGAAGCCTCAGGAGGGGATCGAACCCTCGACTTCCAGTTTACAAAACTGGCGCTCTACCACTGAGCTACTGAGGCGCTAAACATCCTTTATCTTTACACTTTTAAATACGCTTATGCATGAGTGCAGGTTAATAAAAGTTGCAAACAAATTGCTATCACGATACGATGAAGGTACTGCTTGTAGGTCACGATTTCGACTTCAGCTCCGGAGACGGGATAAGCCGGTACTCGCTGGAAATCTTCAAGGGCCTGAAAAAATACGTTGATGTGGAAACGATAGCCACCGGCAAGATGCCCAGGCCTGCGAGGGCGCTGTTCAACCTGAACGTCAAGGATGCCGATATAGTGCACCTCATGTATCCAAACGTCGCGAAGGTGAACAAGGGAACAGCGAAAATGGTCGTAACGTGGCACGACCTGCGTGTCTTCAACAAGTACCTAGAGGAAGGCCAGTATCGGGTACAGCCAAAGCTCGTGGAGAGGTTCAACATCGCCAACTCGATAATCAAGCGCTGGACGATCGAAAATTACAAGGCAACCGACGCCATAGTCTTGAACTCATCGCAGACGCAGAAGGAACTACAGGCGTATCTCTCAGCCCACAATGAATACGATGCAAACAAGAAGTACATGGTTACCCCTCTTGGCGTTGACCTTGCTTTCCTCAGGACAAGAGTCTGGGACGGCGAACGCAGGGATTTCGTCTACATGGGTTCCATACACTTCAGGCATAAGAACCTGACCGGCCTGCTCCACGTATTCAACAAGATAGCCGAAAAGAGCGATGCAAAACTGCACATATTCACGTTCAGTCCCGATGCGCAGAATATCCTGACGACAACAATGAAGGCTTTCAAGAACCTTTCAACAAGCAACGTGATCCTGCACTATAGAGCTGGGGACGCGGTAGTATCCAGATACTTGGAGACTGCTGTCGCCTACCTGCAGCTCACGAAGCACGAGGGTCTTGGTATGTCGATATTCGCTGCGCTGGCAACTGGGACAAATGTGATGGTTCTCAAAGACAGCGTGATGCCCAAAGAGGCAACCAAGTACGCAATCAAGCTTAGTGCCGATGAGATACCCAAGAAGGCATCCGAGATGATGGATCACTGGAAGCCAGCTCCGCAAAAGGCGATAAACTACGCGAGGAGCTTCACCTGGGAGAATACGGTCAAGCAGACTCTGGATGTATACAAGAAACTGCTAGCAAAATAAACCTCATCAAGACAAAAACTTCTTATATTCTGGCTGAGTATCGAATCCGTTATAATGCAGCTAAGCGAGCTCAAAGGTTCCATACCAAACGAACTTCTCGAAGGCGTTGAGCAACGCGGCATAAAGAGCCTCACCCCACCGCAGGAACTGGCCGTGAAGCACGGGCTTCTTGATCGAAAAAACCTTGTGATAGCCGCGCCCACAGCCAGCGGCAAGACATTCATAGCTGAGATCGCGATGCTCAAGTGCGTCATCTGGGAGAGGAAGAAGGCGGTCTACGTTGCGCCGATGCGCGCCCTCGTAAGCGAGAAATTCGAGGAGTTCAAGAGTTCCTATCCGTTCCTCAAGATAGCGATGTCCATCGGTGACCTTGACTCGCTTGATCAGTGGCTTGCCAGCTACGACATCGTCTTCGTCTCCACAGAGAAGCTCGACAGCCTGATAAGGCACGGCCTGAACTGGCTCGATGA
>JASHTX010000005.1 GCA_030040335.1 Microcaldota archaeon | reverse complement strand
ATACGGCGAGGGCGCCATAACAAAGGCCGCGATAGTGCGCATACTTGAGGAAAAACCTGAAAGTGCGCAGGATGTTGAAAAGACAATCAAGTCAAAACAGCTCGAGAGGGTGGAAAGCAGGGAACTCGAGAAGATGGTAAGGGAACTGAGGGCGAGCGGGAAGAACAAGGACGAGATAGTGAGGGTTATAATGACCGGCCACAGGCTCAACGTGGACGGCGACGAACTCAACAAGCTCGTGCAGGGGCAGGGCGCAAGCTAGTGCTTGCTCCTCTTTATTCTTGATATCTCGTTAAGCAGGTCCTTCTCCTCGTCATTGAGCATGTAGCTGAACTTCGATCTCAGCAGCTGTTCCTCCTCGTCGTTTATGTGCGTATACAGGACATCGTTGTCCTTGACCTGCCTGCCGAAAGTTATTCCGTCAACGGATATTGCGATGCTCTCTCCCTTCTTTGCCTCCAGCACGCTTAACTTGTTGTTCTGCAGTTCCTTCACTCTTCCCAGAATGTCCCCGTGCACGTTCATCAGGAGCACGCTAGACTGGAGCCTGCCGGCAACGACATCGACTCCGAAGATTGCCGGATGCGAGATCCTGAAGGTATGGTTTGGAAGAACCTTCACAATGCAGGGGAACGTCAGCGATTTTGTTGCCGCTTCCCTCTCCCTCTTTTTCTCGCTGTCTAGCCATTCCTTGTAGTCGTCTATTATCTTGTAGATTATGTTCTCTGAGATCACCTTTACGCTTGCTGCTTCGCTCTCGGCAGCGGCATCATCCTCAACAGCGACGTTGAAGGCGAGAACCACAGAACCGTATGGGTCTATGGCGCGCATGCCGAACGCATCGAGGACATCCCTCTTGATTACGTTCCCGATGCCCTTCTTGCTTATCTTTATCCCCTCGCTGCTGAGCAGTTTTGAGAGGGCCTCCATGCTGCCCAGTGTGTCGGTCTTGAGAACTATGCCGGTCTTCTCTGTTGCGAACGCGTCCTTTATCTCGGTTGCTATCTCCCGTTCGTAGCCCTGGTCTGCGGTTGAAATAAGCAGTGAACCAGGAAGCGCCTCCTCAAATCCGACGCCGCTCACCTTGACTCCAGAAGCGGCAGCGACAGAGTCGACATAGTAGTATTTGCTTGATGCCTCGCGCATCTCCTGCAGTGGCTTGGGCTTTAGCAGCGCCCTTATCTTTGCAGTTGCAACTCCCGCAACGCTAGCGAAAGCAACAGTATCATTGACCTTCAGGGTGCCGTTGTAGAGTATAACGTCTATCGTTGTGCCTAATCCTTTCTCCTCCTTCTTTTCCAGTATGCTGCCCTTGCCAGGACCCTTGACCTCGATGTTCAGCCTTGCTTCAAGAAACCTCTGCGCGATCCCGGCAGTGAAGACAAGAAGCTCAGCTATGCCCTCGCCTGTTTTTGCACTGACAGGCAGTATCGCAACTTCCTTCCTGAAGTCCTTGACCCTGTCGTACCTCTCGCTGTTGAAACCGACCTCGCTAAGCTTGCCTACCAGCTCGTAGAGCTTTGCCTCGAGCGCATCCTGGACGTTTTTCTCCTGCTTGCCGAGCGACTCCTCGAAGCTGCTCGTTTTCTGCGCGCGCCAGCCAGTGAGCAGGTCTATCTTGTTTGCAGCGACGACGAAAGGAGTCTTGTACTCCTTGAGTATGTTTATCGCCTCGTAAGTCTGAGGCTCGAAGCTCTTTGTGATGTCAACAACGAGTATCGCAAGGTCCGAGACCGAGCCGCCCCTGCGCCTGAGGTTTGTGAACGCCTCGTGGCCGGGAGTGTCTATGAACAACAGGCCTGGGATTGTTATCTTGCCGCCAAACTTCTTCAATACATGGCCTGAGACTTCTTCTATCACAGCGATTGGCACTTCGCTTGCGCCGATGTGCTGCGTTATTCCGCCAGCCTCCCTGCTTGCTATGGCGCTGCTACGTATGCGGTCGAGCAAGCTAGTTTTCCCGTGATCCACGTGCCCCATCACGCAGATTATGGGTTGTCTTATCATGAACATCACCAAAAACAGCAACTTATATAGATATTAAGCATATCAAACTATAAAAAGGTTTGACTGGTTTTATGATCGTTTCAGCGAGAAAAATACTCGAGCTCAACACAAAGTATAGGCTTGTCGAAAACCTTGATGAAAGGGAGAAGGAGCCTGAGGGTGTGGGTCTTGACCTAAGGGTCGGAGAGGTCTACAAGATAAGCGGCAAGGGATTCTTGGGAGTGAAGGACAGGAAGACTCCGGGCGTCGAGAAGGTCGCTGACGTAAAGAAGAGCAGGAGCAGGTTCACGCTGAAGGCCCACCGCTATGTGCTGGTGCACACTATGGAAAAGGTGAACATACCGGCAAAGAAGATAGTGGTTGAGAAGGGCAAAAAGCCAGTTTACCTGATGCCACACGTTTACCCTAGAAGCACGCTGCAGAGGAGCGGAATCCTCCTAATCGCCACAAAAACCGATCCCGGCTACTCCGGAACGCTGACATTCGGGTTGGCAAACCTCGGAGATGCGGATTTCGAGTTTGAGCTCGGAGCCAGGATGTTCAACATCGTCTTTTACCAGGTCTATGGTGAGCTGAGCAGGCAGTACGGGGGCCAGTGGCAGAACGGCAGGGTCTCTGCGGAAAAGTTTGAGAGGCAGATATGATGGAGAGAACATTGATGTTGGTGAAGACGGATGGTGTGCAGAGAAAGCTTGTAGGTGAGGCGATCAGGAGAGTGGAGATGAGCGGCCTCAAGATAGTGGCCCTAAAGATGATCAAGCCCACCAGGGAACTGGCTGCAAAGAACTACCCGGACACGAAGGAGTGGTATGAGAAGGTAGGCAACAGGAGCATAAGCACCTTCAAGGACATGGGAGTGGACATAAGGGCGAAGTTCGGCACAGACAACGCCGAAGAGATAGGGAAGAAGGTCAAGGAGTGGATAATAAGGTTCATGACATCAGGCAAGATCGTGGCGATGGTCATAGAGGGCAACAGGGCGGTTGACAACATAAGGCGCATCATAGGCGAGACCGATCCGCTCAAGGCAGCCACGGGAACCATCCGCGGGGATTTTTCGATAGACAGCGTGATTCTCGGCAACAGCACGAACAGGCCGCTGGTCAATGTGGTGCATGGAAGCGGCAGCGTGGAGGAGGCGAAGGCGGAGATAAGCAACTGGTTCAGGCAGGACGAAATATATGATTACAAGAGGGACAGCGACGAGGTTTTCTACAAGGTGTGGTAGATGGAGAGAACGCTAGTAATAGTGAAGCCAGATGGCGTGAAGCGCGGGCTTGTCGGAGAGGTAATATCAAGGTTCGAAAAAGTGGGACTGAGCATCGTGGCCATGAGGATGACATGGCTTGACAAGAGGATCGTGGATGCCTTCTATCCGAAGGACAAGGAATGGATACTCATGCTGGGCAAGAAGAACACCGAGGCGGCCAGGCTCCGCGGTGAGAAGCTGGGAAGAAGCGAGATGGAGCACGGAAAGCTAGTGAGGAAATGGCTTCTCGATTACGTCTCATCCGGCCCGGTGGTCGTGATGGTGCTCGAAGGCGTTGACGCGGTTGGAGTTGTAAGGAAACTGTTGGGACCCACTGATGTGGCGCAGGCGATGCCAGGTACGATAAGGGGAGATTTCTCAACGGACACGATCTTCATAGCCGGAAAGGAGAAGCGCGCGAACAAGACGATAGTGCACGCGTCAGGAAAGCTCGAAGAGGCGAAGAAGGAGATTGCGTTCTTCTTCACAAAGAAGGACCTCGCCTGACTCAAGCGGTCAGGCTCCCATCGCGATTCTGAACTCCTCGCTTATCATTTCGGGACTCCATGCGGGCTCCCATACAAGATCGAGGTTTACCTTGCCGACGCCAGGCAGGTTCTCAAGCCTGAGCTGAACGTCAGCCATTATAACGCTAGTAACAGGGCACATAGGGCTCGTCATTGTGATGCGCATGTCTATGTCGTTGCTATCGTCTATCCTTATCCCGTAGATCAGGCCGAGGTCGACTATGTTTATGCCTATCTCAGGATCTACGGTATTCTTGAGCGCGTTTGTAATGTCAGCCGCTGTTATCGTCTTGCTCATGAATAGGTTTTTGTTTCAAGGTATTTAAAGCTATTTTGGGCTAGCTGCTGGGCCTGCAGCCTTGGGATGCCGATATCCATGCGCAGTTCACATTGCTGGTGCAAGAGTTGCCGCCGTCATCGATGTTCGCGTCTGGAGATTGCGATGTGCCGTTGCAGATCGCCCCGGCCTTGTTCATGGCGCTGAATACTGTATCTGACATTGTGCCGAGCGTCGTGTCATACATGGACAGGCCTATGCTCCCGCCTAACGCGTTGTTATCCTGGATGTTCAGGTGGAGGCTGTTGTCTGCTATCATCGCGTTGCTCACGTTGAAGAGCATGTTGTTCTCTATGTTAGCATAAGATGCATTATTTGCCACAATACCATTGGTATCGTTTTCTATCAGGTTCTGCGTGACAGTTGCACTCCTTGACATCGGCAGTGTAACCGCGGTGCCGGTATAGGTAATCGTGTTGTTCAGCACTGTGGTATCAAGTCCCGATGAGGAGACTCCTGTGCCGAAACCTCTGAGTATGCAGTTTTCTATCTCTACGTTGCTCGCATTGACAACATTAACGAACGTGCCCTTGCTGGTGGAATAGATGGTATGGCCGTTGCAGTTTATCACAGAGTAGTTACCAGATTGGGTCTGGCGTACTACAACGCCATTGGCACTATACTCGGCGGGAGTGACGTAGACGCTGAAGCACGTAGTGCCTGACGTATAGAGCATGTCCCTCTGCAGGTTTATAGTGGATTGCGATGATATCGCTTCACAAGGCTGCGACTGCACTATCGGGCTGAGCTCAACAAGCCAGCTGCACGTGTTTTTGGTCAGTCCGTAGTCAACAGCCATCGGGTTTGCATAAAGACCGCTTATCGATGGTGAGCAATAGTAATCGAGGTCCATGTTTGAGTTCGCGGAGTTGTTGGCTATGCTGTCGCCCTTGGTGTTTACCAGTTCGTAGCCGTAGCCGGGGTTGAACGTAGCATTGTTAAATTCTATCTTGCTGTTGGTCACATTCTGGAATATGAAACCGCTGGGTGGCAGCGAAGGATTGGCTCCACCAGCTGTTGCAAGGTTGCTTTGTATCACGCTGTCGTTTATATTCTGGAAGTAGAACCCACTGGTCGTTGCGCCAGTTATCCTTACACCGCTAACGGCGCTCCTGGAGACATTAGAGAAGTATACACCCTGCGCCGTCGTGTCGACTATGAGGTTGCTTACGTCCAGAAGTTTTGAGTTGCTGGCATTGACTGCTGTTGAGAACTGCGAGATGTGGCAGTTGGAGAGAGTAAAGTTGCTGACATGGTTGAGCGCGAATGCGGAACCGCTGCCCGGTCCCGTCACGTTTAAGCCGTTGCAGTTGAAAGTAACATTGTCGGACTCAACGTTGAAACAGGTTGCAGGTGCTATTATGGTCTGTTTGACGGTGTAGTTGCCGCCGTGGGTTATCGTCTGGCAGCCAGCGACCGGGAAGTATGAGAGGCGGGGTGCAACGTATTGGGGGCAGGTCGGATACGCCCACTGGCAAGAAGTAACGCCGCACTGGAAGTTCTGCATCAGGTTTGTCGACGCGTTGTATGACAGAGGCGTGCAGAACATGTCAGTCTTTGTGTTGTTGATCGAAGAGCCGCCGGTGAATACGTTGCTGTTCCCGCTGTTGGTATAGACCCCAAAGTAGTTCTCGTGGGCGCTAAGTTGATCGATAAGGACGCTGGTGGAGGCATTCAGGTACAGACCGTAGGTATTGTTTACGAGCTTTGCGTTGACTATCTTACCGGTCGTCGCATTGTTCAGGTAGATGCCGTAGTATGATTTGCTCGCCGTGACATTCGTTATGCCGGGGTCGAAGACATTGTTAGCGTATATGCCATAGGTATCGTTTGAAAATGAGCAATCGGAGACATTTGCCTGATAAGCGCCAGAAATGGATATGCCATATGCAGAGTTGTTTATGGCATTGTTCCTGCAGTCAAAGTTCACGAATGGCGCGCTGACCGTTATGCACGCAACCTTTTGGTTTGCAGGGTTTGAGGTGTTGATGTAGAGGGATGTGCTTAGACCACTTGAAAGAGAGTAGTTGCCCGAAGCGGTTATCGCACCGCACGAGGTGATCGTGCCTGGGGAAAGCTGCAGACTGGAAAGGTCAAGGGGTGCGTTGGTCTTGCAGGTTGCAAACTCGCAGTAATCATTGACCGAGCACATCGAGTCGCTGAATTTGTTCGAATACCTGAATGCGTCGCTCGTGTTGCAGAACAGGTCTACGGGGTTGCTGGTGAAGATATTCCTGCTCATGTTGTTATTAGAGGAGTTGACAAGGAGGCCAAAGTAGAGGTTGTTGGCGATCGTGTTGTTGAAAAGCTTGTTGTTTCCGCTGTTCAGGTCGATGCCGCCCTGGTCGCTCTGCGAATCCGATACGTAGTTGTTCTGAATTGTGTCGTTTGTGGATTTGGAGACGTATATTACGGAGAGCGTTGCCGCGCTGAGGTTGTTGTTCGCCAGATTTGAGTTGTGCACACCGCTCAGGAATATGTCGTAGGAGAAAGTCGAGATGTTAAAGCCGCTTATTGTCACGTTCGTGACATTCGTTACTTCTATTCCATAGCTAAAGGGAGGGACACCGGTATATGGGCCGGCACCTATTATGGAGTGCTCGTTGCCCAAAAGCTTGACGTTGCTGCTTTCCACGTTTATGCATGCACCGCTCTGAATGTTTGTGTTTATCTGACCAGTTAGGAAGTATGTGCCAGGTTTGCTGATCACAGTACAGTTGTTTATGTTCGAGTAGTTAGCCCTGCTGACAGTAGTGGTAGAAGCGAGTGTTGTGGAGGTCGAGGTGCTGGTAACAGTGCCTTTCGGATGGAAGATGAGTATTGCAGCACCGATCACAACTATGATTATTATGGCGTTTATGATCGTATGGGGAGATATGCCGCCTCTTGCGGCTGGGGGTTTGGCGGCATAAGGCGAACTGACCTTGGTGCGCTCAGGAGCGTGAGGCTGCTCTGGCTGTTGCGGCTGAGGTTCTGGCTGCGGTCCGGGAGCCTGCTGTCCGGTTGACGGGGTTTCCTGCTGTTGCATTGCAGGCTGCTCAGGTTCGGAAGGCATTCCCTGATTGGTGGCTGCGGGTTCTACGGGCGGCATTGGCTGCCCCTGCCCCGTATTCATGCCTCCGCCAGAAGCTGGTTGGTTCTCAGCGTCGTCCATACGATACCATTCTAGGATACGTATTTATTTATCCTATTCTTTTTATAACTAGCCGCCCCAGTAGCTCAGTGGCAGAGCGTCTGTTTCGTAAACAGAAGGTCGAGGGTTCAATCCCCTCCTGGGGCTGCCAGATAGGAGGTCGAGGTTGCCCCACATGTCTCATAAAGGGGCTTCGGCCAGAGAAACCACTATGCAGAAGCAGGCAACGGTGCAGGAAACGCGCTATGCCAGGTCAGGCGAATACAACCTTGCGATAGTGGTAAAGAAG
>JASHTX010000047.1 GCA_030040335.1 Microcaldota archaeon | reverse complement strand
CTATCACAGCATATCCTGAATCCTTGAGCACGCTCCTGAGGTCTGCAAAGTCTATGTTGACCATCCCGGGTTTGGTGACCATCTCAACTATGCCCTTGGTGGCATTGGCCAGCACCTCGTCACTCACCTTAAAAGCCATGTTCAGGGGCAGGTCAGGAGCAACGTTGAGAAGCTTGTCGTTGGGTATGATTATCGTGGTGTCGGTGGACCTTTTCAGTCTCTGCAGGCCATCGAGCGCATTGCGCATCCTTGACTTGCCCTCTGTAGAGAACGGAAGTGTGACTATTCCGAGGGTGAGCGCGCCAGCTTCCTTGGCCTCGTGGGCTATGAGCGGGGCAGACCCGGTTCCCGTGCCTCCTCCGAGCCCGCACGTGACGAAGACTAGCTGCGAGTCGCTTAGCATGTGCTGTATCTCATCCTTGCTTTCGTGAGTTGCTTCCTCCCCGACCTTCGGGTCGCTTCCAGCCCCGAGGCCGTGAGTTATTTTCTTGCCGAGAAGCAATTTCCTTTGTGATCTTATCTTAACCAGATGCTGCGCATCTGTGTTCATGGCTATGAGCGTCGCGCCCTCTATGTTGAGCTCTGTCATCCTAGAAATAGTATTTGAGCCGCTCCCGCCGGTGCCGACGATGTAGATCTTGGGCTTAGCTGCCTCTATGAACTTAAGCAGCTCCTCATCATCAGGTGAGAGGTACTCGTCAGCCATCAAAATGCCCAGTCGCCGAGTTTACTATAATTAGAGAAAACATAAAAACGTATTGCGGGCGCTGTCACACAGACCAGAGCCATGGTAAAGCGTTCAGGAGAATCGCCACTATGATTATTGCAGAGAATGCCTTGAGCAGAGCCTTGTTCTTTACCCTGTTTTCATATATGCGCCAGCCGTCAAACGCAGGGATGGGAAGAAGGTTGAAGATTGCCACGAAGAAGTTGAGTCCGAAAGAGAGAGCAGCTATAGAGTAGATGAAGTTCGTAAGCTGGTACTGGGTGCCGGTTTGCGCTGGCTCTGCGAGTATGCCTATCTTTCCCTGAGAGTTGGGAGTAACAGTAAACGAACCCTGATTCGTGACGATATTGACAGGTCCTGAGACGTAGCTCGCCTCCACCTTCTCCAGGTCGTAGACGTTCCTGATGGTTACGTTGTTCCAGGCCAGTATCGTGGAATTTACCGGTATAACGCCATAGGCCGAGTAGTTCTTTATCACTTCCGTTATCAGGACCCCGCCAGTGCTTACATTGGGCAGCACATACGAGATTATGATGAAGGTGATGATGAAGAAGAATATCGATGTGACCATGTTGGCCGAAATACCTGCTATCGAGATTCTGTCCTGCGCGTATGCCTTCAGCTTCCTGACCTCTCTCTCGTCGGGTTCGACGTAGGCTCCGAGAGGTATTATGCCGAAGAGAATCACGCCTATCGATCTTATCCTGATCTTTGCTATCTTTGCGAGCACACCGTGAGAGAACTCATGCACTACGAGCAGTATTATAAGCGATATTATTCCAGCAACGAGTGGGATCGTTATTCCTGGTATCAGTGGTGCAACACCGGGCACCTGCTGATTAAGCACTCCCGTATTCGGATGCGAGCTCAGGAGGCTGACAAGGAACACGGATGTGGTATAAAGGATGCTGCCGCCGCTGAAGAGTATGAGGATGATTGTCCCGAGGCTGAAACCTCCGATAACGCTTGCAGCAACGAATATGTAGAAGAACAAACTAAAGCTTGAGGGGCTTGATGCGACTTCCGTAGTGCCTATCTTGCTCGTGATCTGGGGTATGTTTATGAAGTTCAGTATCACCGGCAGGTAGGGGAAGGCCACGAACAGCACCACGATTATGGTTATTATGCCTGCGAGCATCGCCTTCTTGTTTATGTTCTTCTTGAAGACGAAATACGAGAGAATCCCGAAGCTGAATCCGATTCCCCAATCGGCAAAAGCGAGCCAAATCCTGGGACTCTGCTTTGCGAGCCATTCTATGACGCCGATGCCCCTCTTTCCGCCCAGCATGTAGGCGCCCAGAGAGTGTTGCTCTATGCCATTGGCGCTCGCTATTATTTCTCCGGAGACCATCAGGGCGATGACAGCCAGAACGAACCTGACCAAGATGTTGCCCGGAGAAGTGTACAGGTAGATTATTGCAAAAATCGCGGCGACTATCATCATCAGCGTTATAAGCCGCGCGTAGGCCTTCTGGAAGCTTTCTGGCGTGTCGTAGATGCTGGTCTTTGAAGCCATGATGTCAAGGTTTATTATTTGTGGCGCAGCAATATATATGATTCTACAGTGGGGGCCACAATGCCAGAGTGCGAGATTTGCGGCAGGGAGGTAAGCGAGGTCTTCGAGATAAATGTCGAGGGAGCGCAGATGCTGGTCTGCGAAGCTGATGCGCGGGGCAAGGAAGTGGTGCGCAGATATGGCTCTGAAGAGGAAAGGAGGCAGCCGAAGGCTCAGGAAATGTATGAAAAACCTGGCGAAGAGGAAATAATAGACAACTACGGGGAGGAGATACGGAAGGCAAGAGAGAAGCTTGGCCTGCCGCTAAAGGTTCTGGGAGAGATGATTGCAGAGAAGGAAAGCACCCTGCTGAGGATAGAGGAGCAGAAGACGCTACCAAGCGAGAAAACCAGACTCAAACTAGAGAAGGAGTTGGGGATAAAGCTAACTGACAGGGTTTCAGGAAAGAAGACGTTCGTTTCCTCGAAGAAGAACGAGCCTGTCACGCTCTGGGACATAGCAAAGGAGGAGAATGAAAAGAAGGAGCAGGGTGAGTGATTGGCCGTAGCGCTGGGTCCGCTGGTTGCAGAGGTAAAGGAGACGATCTCGTTCGATGACCTTGCAGGCAAGACGATAGCGATAGACGCATACAACACGATCTACCAGTTCCTCACGATAATAAGACAGCCGGACGGCACGCCGCTGATGGACTCGCACGGCGCGGTGACCAGCCACCTTTCAGGGCTTTTCTACAGGACGATAAACCTGCTGGAGCACAAGATAACGCCTGTATTCATCTTTGACGGGATACCACCGGCACTGAAGCAGAGGACCATCGAAGCGAGGATGAACAGGAGGAAGGAGGCTCTTGAGGAGTGGAACAAGGCGCTTGAGAAAGGCATGCTCGAGGAGGCGAGAACGCACGCTGTTGCGAGCACAAGGATAAACAAGGAGATAGTGGCGAGCGCGAAGGAGCTACTGGACCACATGGGCATCGCCTACATACAGGCTCCGAGCGAAGGGGAGGCGCAGGCTGCGAGGATGACAAGGGAAGGGCTAACGTATGCGAGTGGAAGCCAGGATTATGACCTCTTCTTATTCGGATCTAACGTGGTTGTGAGGAACCTCACGATAAGCGGCAAGAGGAAATTGCCTCGGAAGAACGTTTTTGTTGATGTTAATCCGGAGAGAATAGACTTGAAGAAGCTTTTGAGCAATCTAGGACTTAGCCAGAGGCAGCTTGTATGGGTAGGGATACTCATGGGCACGGATTTCAACGAAGGCATAGATGGAGTAGGCCCAAAAACTGCGTTGAAGATAGTGAAGGAGCAGAAAAGCCTCAAGGAGATAGCCGCTTACATAAAAAGCAAGTACAACAAGGAGTTTGAGGTCGATCCGATAGAGGTGGAGGAGACATTCACAAAACCTGAGACCTCGGAGATACCGAAGATGGAGATGGAAAAGATCATGAAGGGCGCCAAGGCAAACAAGGAGATGATAATAAAATTCATGTGCGAGAAGCACGATTTCTCTGAAGACAGAGTGAGCAAGTTTGCTGACGCCTTACTAGGGTTCAAGTCGTCGGCGGGCCAGAGGGGGATAGGTGGGTGGGTCTGACGGCTTCAGACATTGCTTTGCTGGGTTGTTTGGCGGGCGCGCTCTGATCAAGTTTCTTGAAATAAACGTTTACATATTCGCTTTTCCCTCCCATTTTTAGCAGTAGTTTGAATTCTTTGCTCTCAAAAAAAGCGGTGCCTTCGTCCTTGGTCGTCTCAAGCACTATGGCCACAGCGCCTCTTTGCCAGACATCAGCCACTACTGCGCCGTACAATGCCGATCCGATTCCATTCCTTTTAAGCCTTTCCTGCTCTTCGAGGGGCAAGTTAGTGAGCGGGCTGAACGTAAATATCTTTGCAACCATTTGATCATCTCTTACTCCGTATTTGCGCAGTTCGCCGAACGGCAGCGGTGCTGGAGTTTCTAGGCTCTTCGTAAGAGTGACCATTGCAAGGCCTGTGTTTCTTGTCTTGGTCCCTGGTTCTTGAAGGTCGACTGTGTAATGTAACGAGGTAAACTGCCCCGAGCTGGTTACTTCTTTACTTATGAAAAGGGTCCCGGCTCGCGTGGCGACCTTGCTAGAGGACTCTTCGTATGACCTTGTTACACCTAGCGCAGCATCTATCGCCTTTATTTTCTTGTGCCTCTCGACTCTGAGATTCATGTTGCCACTGATAGAGTGAATTTCTAGCCATATTTATTCATTTGTATGAATTTAGATTTAGGATAAGAGCTGCGTTAGGCTAGGTCGTTGTACATCTTATCATTGAACTCGTAGGCGGTAATATCTGCGTCTTCCCTCACGCCCATCTTGTCTAGCAGCTCCTGTTTGCTCTGGAACTCGGTTATATTGCCTTCTGGATTCACAGCCAATATTTTGTCCTTGAATTCGCAATATACCAGGAACTCTTCGTTGGCCTTTTTCGTAACTACTAGTATCTTTGTTGTGACGTTACCCATCGCGACCATTATGCTGCATAAGAGAACAGCCTTGTCAAAGACATCTCCAGCCTCAAGGGACAGGACCTGATTTGGCTTCAACCAGAACTCTATCGGAGGGCTCAATGTTGTTATCTTATCCTTTACGTATTTGTGAGCCTGCTTCGCAGCATCGTAGAAGTCCTGCTCAGATTTGTACGAAGGAAAGGCGCTGGTTATGGATTTGGCCAGTGAGACAACGGCTTCGTCCTGGGGCGTTATCAGCTTCGGGAGCTCGGCGACATAGAGTTTCTCCCCAGATTCTATCGCGTCCTTGTAGCGCATTATTATCTCTAGATACAGGCCGTTGTACTTCTTCAGCGACTCTTCTTCGGACATCCCCTGCCCGCTTGCAATAATATTTGCAGGGAAAACGCTATTACGCTTTCGATATGTGAAGGTTTTAGTGATGCATTCTTCAAGCAACAATTATAAAAGGTTTGAATAAGGTAAATCATAGCATCGGGATGCTTCATGATAAGAACCCATTTTGTCAACCAGCTCAGCAAGGAGATGGACGGGAAGACGGTAACGCTTGCGGGATGGGTGCACGAGGTAAGGGAAACTGCAAAGGTGACTTTCCTCCTTCTTAGGGACGGCACTGGAATAGTCCAGGTGATCGGAAAACAGGGAGTTGTCGATAAAGCCCTGATAAAGAGCATGGCACTGCCCAAGGAGTCTGTGGTGGTTGTTGTAGGCAAGATCAGCGCAAACCCAGAGGCAAAGAAAGGTTTTGAGATAATACCGGTTTCCATAGAGAATGTCAATCCGCTCTCGGGACCTATCCCTTTTGAGGTTACAGGCAAGGTGCCTGCCGAGATAGATGTGAGACTGAACTACAGATACATAGACCTGAGAAGAATCGAGACAAGCGCGGTTTTCAAGATACAATCGGCGCTGCTCAACGGCTTTCACGAGTATCTCTCGAAAGAGGGATTTGAAGAGATACGCACGCCGTCAATCATCGCTGAGGCAAGTGAAGGAGGCTCGGATCTCTTCAACGTCAAATACTTCGAGAGAGGTGCTTATCTTGCGCAGTCCCCGCAGCTCTACAAACAGCTCGCAATAATAGGGGGCATTGACAAGGTGATGATGGTCGTTCCGGTCTTCAGGGCAGAGAAATCAAACACCACGTTCCACCTGACCGAGTCGACACAGATGGATGTAGAAATGGGATTCGCGGGCCCAGACGATGCAATAAAGGTACTGAGCGATGTCGTGACCTACATGATCAAGCAGGTCACAGAGAAGAACAAAGAAGATCTCGAGACGCTGGGAGCAAAGCTTAGCGTGCCAAAAGTAAAGGTAGTGACCTACACCGAGGCAATAGAGGCGCTAAAGAAAAAGGGCTTCAGCATAGAGTTCGGCCACGATTTCTCCAGGGACCATGAGGAAGGACTGGAAAAGCTGTACGGAGAGGCTGTCGTAGTCAAGGAGTTCCCAACAAAGATAAGGGCCTTCTACTCGATGCCCAAGGAGGACAATCCAGAACTTTCTAACAGCTATGACTTCATCTACAAGGGACTTGAGATCTGCAGCGGCGCGCAGAGGATACATAAACCAGAACTGCTCACAAAGGCGCTGCAGGGGCGTGGACTCAACCCAAAGAACTTCGAGTTCTACATAAACGCCTTCAGGCTGGGGGCTCCGCCACACGCAGGCTGGAGCATAGGGTTGGAGAGGCTGACCATGTGCGTCACCGGTGTAAAGAACATAAGAGAGGCGTCGCTCTTCCCGAGGGACAGGAACAGAATAAGTCCATGATCTAGTCCAGCACGACCATCGTCTTGGTGTTGACCAGCCCATCTATTGCGTGTATGTGGTTCAGGAGTATCTCCTTGAAATGGGCGGTATCTTTTGCGATTACCCTGACAAGAATATCGGCTTCGCCTGTTATGACATAACCCTCTTTAACGTACGCCAGGCTCATCAACTGCCTTAGCACTTTGTCCTGCGTAGTTCGCATGTCCTTCAGCATGTTAACGTCTATGTTTATCAGCACGAAAGCGGTCAGGGGCAGGCCAGCCTTCTTCCAGTCGACTTCTCCCTTGTAATACTTGATAACTCCTTCCTTCTCCAGCTTTTTCATGCGGAAGTGAACCGTAGACAAAGGCAGGTTCAGCTTCTTCGCGAGTGCCGTATACTTCGTAGTCCCGGAATCTGCCTGATGCAGGAGTTCCTCGTCTGTCTCGTCCATGATTGTATTTTATACAACATGATATATAAGTATTGCGATAAAATACGGAAAAATTGCTAATTTTTCATATAAATATCTATATACGACCAGATACAAAATCAATCCATGAAGACTGAGAAAGAGAGAAGGCAAAGGATAAAGCAGAGACCGATCACAGAGGCAGATTTGCAATCTTTGGTCAGGGTCTCGGAACCCATGATCGGGCAGGTAACCGAGCTGAGCTTTCAGAAGTTTGTCAGGATGAAAGAGCAGGATGATGCCAGGATTCTTCTGCTGGGCAGGGAGAAGAGAGGGATTCAAGGAATTACAAGCTTCAGGCCTGTTGAGGCTCCCAAAAAGGAGAAGATTCGTTTGAAGTAATCATGGTGATTTTATGCAAACACAGGAAATGAGCGAACTGAAGACGAGATTGGAGATAGGAAGCCTGGTCTTGAGGGCCAGCACTGAGTTCTTCCATGAGCAGGGCTTTGTCCAGATGTTGCCCGTTATGCTCGGCAGGAGCACAGATCCATTGGGGCCTGATCCAGGGTCAATGATAATAAAGACGCCTGAGGTGGAGTACGAAGGCACGTTGCTGTACACAATGAACTCCATGGTGCTCCACAAGCAGGTCGCAGCAAAGAAGCTTGGGAGATTATTCATATTGTCGCCAAACATAAGGCTTGAGAAGGGCGAGAGGAAGGCAACAGGCAAGCATCTCTTCGAGTTTACGCAGCTGGACTTCGAGATGGCCGAAGCCAAGAAGGAGGACGTTATGAAGGTTGTCGAATCGTATTTCGACTTCCTGACTAAAGAACTGGGGAAGCACGGAGAGCTTTTCGCGCAGCTCGGAATTGAACCGTTCTCGTTCAAAACGCCCTTTAGAGTATACACAACTCACGAGCTCGAAGCCAAATACGGAAAGGACTGGGAGTTTCCAGCATCCAAGGACCACGAACAGCCGTTCTGGGCGCTCTGCCACAAGAGGGAGTTTTACGACAAGGAAGACATGCGGGAACCTGGCCATTATCTAAACTATGACCTCATCTATCCGCTTGGATTCGGAGAAGCGCTCTCAGGAGCTGAGAGAGAATACGAATACAGCAGGATAACCGAGAGAATGGGCAGGGACAAACTCGGAATGGAAAGGTATAGAGCGTACCTGGAAGAAGCCAAAGAAGGCTTTAGGCCGTCAGCAGGAGCCGGCTTTGGAATAGAAAGGCTGGTAAGGTTCCTGACAAGAGCCCAGCACGTAGGCGATGTCCAGATGTTCAGGAGAGTTCCTGGAGAGGCGATACGCATATAGCCTGACGGTCCATCTGAGTTTATAGGAAATTAATTAAAGCTTAGATGGAGAACAGAGTATGACCGGGAGAGAATGCAGATAGAGGACGCAAAGAAGAAGGAAGGGAAGGAGGTTAGCATAGCGGCCTGGATCCACAGGAAGAGGGAGAGCGGAGGGATAGTCTTCGCGGTCATCAGGGACCAGACAGGGATAATACAGGTCGCTGTGAAGAAGGACAAGGTTGACTCCAAGTCCTGGAAGGCGGCAACAGACACAACAGTGGAATCGAGCGTGAAGGTAAGCGGGAGCGTGAAGAAGGATGAGCGTGCCCCCACCGGCTACGAGCTTGAGGTAACAAAATTCCAGAATGTTAACATTGCAGAGCCTTACCCAATAACAGAGTACCAGAGCACAGAACTACTGCTCGACAAGCGACACCTCTGGCTCCGCAGCATAAAGATGATAAACGTAATGCGCGCACGCGCATACGTATTCAGGTACGCGAGAGAGTTCTTTGACAAGCGCGGCTTCTACGAAGTTACCCCGCCGATCATAACCACTGCCGGAGGAGAGACTGGAGCAAACATGTTCTCGCTCAACTACTTCGGAGAGAAGGCGTACCTCACCGAGTCTTCGCAGCTGTACGCAGAGGTGATGGAGTTTGCGTTGGGTTTCATCTATTCATTTGTCCCGTCTTTCAGGGCTGAGAACTCCAGGACACCGAAGCACCTGGCAGAGTACTGGCATCTGGAACCTGAGATGCCATACTACGACAATGAGGACGCCATGAAGCTGGAAGAGAAACTTGTGAGCAGCATAGCGAACAAGCTTGCCGAGAAGCACGCGGACATACTCAGGGAACTCAAGGTGGATCCGCAGTCGTTGCTGAAGGTGAAGCCGCCTTTCGAGCGCATAACGTATGAGAAGGCAATAGAGATACTCAACGAGCACGGAATGAAGAAGAAGTGGGGCGATGACTTTGGAGTTGAGGACGAGAAGGCACTTACAGAAGACAAGGAAAAGCCGATATTCGTTCACAGCTGGCCCAGGGAGATAAAACCGTTCTACATGCCGATAAACGAGAAGGATACAAGGACTGTGGCGAGCGCAGATATGCTGGCACCACACGGCCACGGTGAAATAATAGGGAGCGGTGAGAGGGAATGGAGGCTTGACAAGCTGCTCGAGCGTATGCACGAGGTGGAGCAGAGCCGTGGTGTGAAGTTCAACATGAAGAATTACGAGTGGTGGCTGGACCTCAGAAAATACGGATCAATACCTCACACGGGCTTCGGCATGGGGATGGAACGTCTCATAAAGTGGCTGCTGAACCTCGACCACATCAGGGATGCGATACCGTTCCCGAGGATGTCAAACAGGCTCTATCCTTGACTAGATGGCTTTTGAGAGCATGTCAAGGCTTATCCTTGAGTACCGTCTCGCCACTGTCCGATTCGAACTTATGAGAGCATGAGAGGAGAGCGCGTACTGGAGGGATTGTCCGAGATACATCTGCTTCTCTATCTGCCTCTCTTTTAGCCTCAGTTTTGCGCCGATATAGTCCATGGCCGATTCAAAATATCCATAGTTAGCCTTTTTGTTACCGAGTTTGTAAACATCGAAGAGTTGTGAGGCAAACATGCTCAGAGAAGGGATAAAAGAACCCATGTAGGTCGTCTGCTTCCATGGGTCTATGACCGTCATACTGCTTCCCTTCAGGAATACGTTGTCAGGAGTGAAGTCAAGCATAAAGATACAGCATCTATCAGAAACGAGGCTACCTTCCCGAATATCCCCAATGATCTTCGTATCGGATTTTGAGATCACTCCCGAGTCTGCTAGTTTGCCGTAAGAGCTCCTTAGATTGTACTTTATCTCCCTGATTGCCTTCGCCTGAATACCTTTTTTCATGCCGAGCGTAAGAGTTGCAAGCGACCTTGAGCTGCTGGTAAGTTGCACGCAGATCCTTGGGTTCCTCTTCTCCGCCTCCCTTTTGAAGTTGTGCTGCAGGAACTCCATGACAATGATCTTGGTGGCTCCTAGCGTGAGCATCTCGAGATTTCGCGGAATTATGCTTTTTGCACCGATTTTGGTCAATTGACGGTAGCCGTAAAGGTTATCGGTCACCTCCCTCCTGCTTCTGGCGTCGTCTCCGATCTTCAAGGCGAGCTTCTTGCCGTGCAGTTCGCAGGAATATAGGTCTGCGTGAGTGTGGCCTCTGGCGACCAGATTTGCCAAGTTTCTTACTCCATACTTGTCCCTGAGCTTTACAAAGAGCGATTGCTGCACACGAGCACCATACGCTTATTTAGGCTAAGCAATTAAATAGAGTTGATGGGGCGAATAAAAGACTTCATCGATGCGTTCAAGGTCAAGCACGAGGAAGTATATTCAAAAGGGGTCATGCTGCAGGTTGTTGAGAACGACAAGGTCAGGATGTTCAAGCTTGACGGGGCCACGAACTCAATAATAAACAAAAAATCAATCTATACCGGAGGCTACTGGGATTACCTTATACCGCTTGCATACGCATACAAGAACCCTAAAGTGCTGATCATAGGGCTTGGCATTGGCACCACAGTATACCAATTCCGCTCGCTATTCAAGGACAAGCTCAGCATAGATGTGGTTGAGATCGATAAGGAAGTGGTGAAACTGGCGAGAAAGTATGCGCCAGAGAAGATCAGGGCGAAGATAATAGTGAAGGATGGATACGACTACGTGGCAAAAACGGGAAAAAAGTATGATATACTTGTCCTGGACGCTTATGGGAAAGGCGCCCTGATACCAAAACAGTTCTTTGACAGAGGATTTGTATCTAATGCTTCCAGAATACTGAATGCGAAAGGGGTCATGGCCATAAACTACGCCATGCATCCGTCTGGGATATTGAGATTTGGAGGATACAAGAAGTTGCTCAGGAGATTTTTCAGGGTTTACAGCATAAGGACTACTTCTTTGGGCGAT
Source organism: Microcaldota archaeon (assembly GCA_030040335.1). GTDB lineage: Archaea > Micrarchaeota > Micrarchaeia > Micrarchaeales > CABMGC01 > JAJYVH01. The sequence continues at coordinate 183 of JASHTX010000047.1, read as the reverse complement.
ACGCAACTGATATTATGCTCAAAGCAGATGGGAAAAGAAGAGCTGTTGAAAAAGGCTGGAGCAAAGATCAAGATGAACGCAGCAAATTCGACTCTGATAGAAGGCTATGAAAAGATGAGGAGTCTATGAGTGCCTAATTCTCTCAGCCTATACGAACCTTATCACTGCCTCCGGCAAGTTTGT
>JASHTX010000046.1 GCA_030040335.1 Microcaldota archaeon | reverse complement strand
CTCCTTATCCAGCATTCTTATGTCATCGATGATGATGCTTGCCCTGCGCAAGTCTGCTTTCGGATAATTGGAAGCGATGGCTATGCACCTCAATCCTGCAGCCCTCGCCGCTGCTATTCCCGCAGGTGCGTCCTCCACAACAACTGCATCCTTTCTTTTCAACCCCAATTTTCTCAGGCCCATCAGATAGCATTCCGGGTTGGGTTTGCCTTTCCTGACATCGTCTCCTGTGATTACTGCCTTGAAAAACTTCCTGATCTTATACCTCTTCAATACAAAAGCAACTACGTCCTTTGTGGTGCTGCTTACTATGCACATAGAGCACTCTTTGTACAGCTCCTCCAGCATCTTGGCCACGCCTGGATACAAGACGCTTTTGCGCCTGCGCAAGATCCCGATCAGTGTCTTTTGCTTTTCCCTAACCAGGTATTTGGTGTCCAAACTGCCGATCTTGGATGGGAAGCGGTCCTGCAGGTTCCCCAAAACCTCGTACGGCGTTCTGCCAATTGCATATTTGTTCCATAATGCGCGGTCAATTTTAACCCCGTACCTCTTTAACACCGTGCTTGCTGCAATCGCATGAAGGCCCTCGGTATCAACGAGAACCCCATCTAGGTCGAACAATATTCCCCTAGCTCTCATCCCAAGTACCATCGAAATCTATGAATCTTTCACATGTCCACTGAGAGATCCCCGGTTGTCTTGTCTTCTACGACCTTGTATACCGGAGTGTCGTGAACCCAGTTGGTGTCAGGGTTCGCCTTGCCGGTCATTATGTTGTAGGCTCCGGCGTGCCAGGGGCAGATTATCTCATCCTTGTCCATATAGCCCTCTTCGAGAGGTCCTTCCTCGTGCGTGCATACCGCATAAATGGCGTAGACCTTCCCCTTGTGCAGGACTACCGCAAGCTTTTTGCCGTTAGCCTCGGCACCTGTTGGCTTGTCCTCTTCCAAGGAACTCCTGTTGAGGTTGAGCTTATACGCTGCCATACTCAATTTTCACGCTTCAATCTTAAATAATCTTTCCACACAATAGGAGTCGATGGACTCTTTTGCTGAGCAGAAAGTTCCCGGAGGGAAGCTAGTGGGTGTGAAACTCAGCTACGGCAGGAAGATAAAGAGCATACAGATACTCGGCGACTTCTTCCTCATTCCTGAGGAAACGGTCTTCAAGATAGAGAAAGCCTTGGTTGGCACGAGCGTCAGGGCCAGCAACGATGAGATCGTTGGCAAGATAAACAAGGTTATTGCGATGTCCGGGGCGGAGATGCTCGGGATAACTCCTGAGGCTATAGCGGAAACGATAAAGCTGGCCATCCACCCTCCAGAAGCCAAAATTTAAGTATCTTTAATGGCAATAAATGATGGTGATGCGATGGTAGAGATTGTGCTTAACAAAAAAATAAGGTTCGGCAAACCAACTATTAAAGGTACGAGAGTGACGGTCGATGAAGTCCTCGGCGCGCTCGCCGGAGGCATGAGCTTTGACGCGATAGAAAAGGAATATGCAATTAAAAGAGCTGACATACTCGCAGTGCTAAAATATGCGACCAAGATAATATCCGAGGAAAAAATTGGAAACCTAGCGGTTACTCAATGAAATTTCTGTTGGACGCCAACATTCCCCGCTCTTCTCTTGAAATATTCAAAGCCCTCAGCATAAAAGCGACCCATGTTTCAGATGTCGGTCTTCAGGTAGCCACGGACCAAGAGGTTGCAGCATACGCAAAGAAACAAAAGAGTATCATAGTGACAAGAGATCTGGGATTCGGCACTTATGCCGCACTTTCTAAGAATACGGTTTATGGCATCGTGGTGCTCAAACTGCCCTTCTATTTCACCGCCGAAGGCATCAAGGCCGTGCTTAGGGCCTTCCTTATCACAGCAAAACTTGAAACACTCCCAAACTCACTCGTGATAGTCGAACTGGGAAGATACAGGATTCGAAGATTGCGAGCATAGTCCCAAAAGGAAGATAGTACGGAGTGGCGTGTAATACCATTGGAAGTGCACGATGCATACACTAACATGAGCATAGACGAGGCAATTCTTGAGTCTATCCGCGATAACAAGGCGGAGCCTACCATGAGATTATACCGCTGGAAGCCCAGCGCGGTCTCCATAGGCACCTTCCAGAGCATGGAGAAGGAAGTGAACGTGAAGAGATGCAAGGAGCTGGGTGTCGATTACATAAGGAGGATAACAGGGGGTGGTGCCGTCTACCATGATTATGAGGGAGAAGTGACCTACAGCGTTATTGCACCACTTGAGTACTTCCCGCAGGGGATACACGAAAGCTACAGGCTGATATGCGGTTGGGTCATCGATGGCCTGAAGCGCCTAGGCATAGAGGCATCTTTCGTTCCCATAAACGACATAGTCGTTGACGGCAAGAAGATATCGGGCAATGCCCAGACAAGGAAGCAGGGCGTACTCCTGCAGCACGGCACGATACTGTACGGCGTCGATGCGAGAAAGATGTTCTCTGTCCTGAAGGTGAGCAACGCGAAGATATCTGACAAGATGATCAAGAGCGTTGAGGAGAGGGTCACCTCGGTCTCAAGTTACTCCAAAGCTAGCATAACTGAGCTGTACGAGGCGCTCCTAAAAGGATTCACGAAGGGCAAGGACTTCAAGCTAGGAGAGTTGAGCGGCGACGAGAGCTCCAGGGCCGCCGAGCTCGCAGAAACGGTCTACTCAACCAGGGACTGGAATTTCAGCAGATGAAGTCTAACCTGCTCTGAACAGCCGACGAAAGGCTCCCAAACGAACCCGTAGAAATCAATATATAGGGAGAGAAAAGAGGTACTCTTGGAACCAAAATCTTAGGTTCAGTCTTATAGAGGATAGCATGTCCGCACCAACTGAAAAAGCAAAGAAGACCGTATCTGACTTATCCAAGATACTTACTCCGGAAGTTAGAGCAAACTTGGTCGCTTTTGTGGCCCAAGCCAAGGCTTCTTTCAAGGGTACGCCTTCCGAAGCTCTTGCAAGTAAAGTAGATGCAAATGTGATGGAAGGCATTGGGCCTTTCCTGACCGCCTTGGACGGGGTTCTGAGCAGCCTTCCGAAAGCCGGCGCAGCGCTGGGAACAGGCGTAGAACAGTATCATAAAATTGAAGAGCTGCTCAGGGACATAGGAGCGGCGCCTGCAGAGCCTCAAGAGAAGGCACCACTTGGCGCGCCTGCAGCCGTCATAGAGTCTGACATCGGAGTTAAAGGGGGGAGGATGCCCAAGGGAATCCCTGAGTTCATTGCGACTGAATGGAAAAAGATAAATCCAAAGCCTGGAGAGGTAAAAGGCGAAAAGTACTATCCCAGCGAAGAGGAGTGGAATGCCTCTATAGCGATCGCAGAATTAGTCAGGACCAGATACCACAGGTATTTGAATCCGAGGGCGACCTACTCCAATGGGCGATATCCAGGACAGAAATATAAGAGAGACTTCAGAAACGAATTCATCAGGGCGGAGAATATGTTCGGTAAGAAGCCAGAACGCACAGAAAAGAAGGAAGAAGCTCAGCATCCAAAAGGACCGAGGAAGCGCCCAGGAGAGGGGATTGAACAGGCTGTCTCGAGTCTTCCGGTTCAACCAGTACATGTGATACCAGAGAACCAACGCGTCTATCTGGCTAAGGACTCCGTCCCTGATTGTTACGTTACCGATGTGTACGTCAGGAGCATTGTCGCCCATCTCAAGGGTGCACTATACGAGTCCATAGTTATAGAGGACACCACGTTGATGTCGGTTCTCAATGGCAGCTTCAGACTCAAGACCGACCAGCCTGATCTGCTCAAGCCGGTCAGGGATTCGCTGATCGAGGAGCTCAATAGAAGGGGGCTCAAGGCAAGGTTCGTCGATAAGGAAGGAATAGTAGTGAGTGCGAGCTAATGCCCGCTTATGCTCTGCGGACTAAGGCCCAGGCTCAAAAAGCAGAAAACAACCTGTTGATAAGGGATTCTGCAACCTACGACAGACTGCAGAGATACAAGGCTGAGGGTGGTTTGTCCAGCGCAAGAGCCATACTGGAAGCCGCATCGTTGCTGACGGAACCCCGCTCTAACTGGCCTACCTTCTTCTTATGGTCGATAGATGTAAATGAGATGGCTGCCAAGGCCAACGCAAACAGCGCAGGGTGGTGGCACGACAAGAATGCAATCAGCTACCCTTTCGAACGCAGGCTGCCCGATGGTAGGACCCGTATAAGCCATGTGCCGCTGCTCGCTGGTCTTCTGGAAATGCAGAAAATGGGCAGGGGAGTGACTGAACTGGATATGATCGGGGTTCTTCCCTTTTATGATCCTGATGTGGTGAGTAGAATACTGCCGGTATTCCGGCAGGAAGCCGCAATAACACTGCCCGGAAACGGGAATTACTGGATTCCGAGCCAGCAGATAACCGAGGCCTACTCAAGGTACTCAAAAGACGACAGGCTCATGGGCCAGAGGCTTGCGAGGCTTCAGGTAGTCGAGAGCGAGGCGTGGGAAAAGATGCCTCCACTGACCCAGCTTCTGGTGCAGTTCGCTTTGAGGGAACTGGGTGAAGTCAGGAATATCGATGGCAGGTGGACGATATTCCCTGTGTTAGACAAGCCGAACCTTGGACGCGCCGACAAGTTTCACGGCCACAAGGCTTACAGGTACATAATCTACCCCAATGACGAGTTCAGGAAGGAGGAGGGCATAGACGATGATAGGGTCGACATATTCACCATCGTGGAGGACCTCTTTCGCAAGCGCGAAAAGATGGTCAACGACTGGGTGGCACCAAATCTGAATTCCAGCCTTGGCAAGTTGAGGCCTACGCCGATATACGATGAAAGACACGATGAGCTCGTAATAAGCGGCGTGCTAGGCAAGGCTTACAGGCGTTGATCCTTACAGGGCAGCCGCTGCAAGCTGCATACGGTCGCTATCTGTTCTTGATCATCCTCTGGATGAAGTACTCCCCTGCCTTGTATGAGCTCCTGACAAACGGTCCTGCAGCGACATAAAGGAAGCCCATCTCCAGAGCCTTTTTCTTCAGGCTTTCAAACCTTTCAGGCGAAACGTACTCCTTCACCTCAATGTGGTTCTGAGAAGGTCGCAGGTACTGGCCCATCGCAACAAAATCGACCCCGATGCCCCTGAGTTCCCTCAAGGTCGTAAGTATCTCCTCTTCGGTCTCGCCTACCCCAAGCATCATCGCAGATTTGGTGTATACGCGCCTGTCAAGCGTCTTGGCCATCTCAAGCACCTTCAGCGACTGCCTGTAGTTGGCACGCCTGTCCCTTATCACTGGATTCAGCCGCTCAACAGTCTCAACGTTGTGCCCTATCACATCAGGATGCGCGTCAACGATCTGGTGCAAGCAAGCACTGTCAGCACGAAAGTCTGGTATTAGGACTTCGACCACGGTTCCGGGATTTGTCTTCTTTATCTCCCTGACGCAGTCGGCGAAGTGGCCGGCTCCCTGGTCGGGCAGGTCGTCCCTGCATACAGAGGTAAGCACAACGTAATCGAGCTTCCACTTTTTAATGACTTCAGCAAGCTTTGCGGGTTCGAGCATGTCGGTTTTTACCCCGATGGCACTCTTGCTTACTGCGCAGAACCTGCAGCCTCTGGTGCAGAGGTCGCCGAGGATCATGAAAGTGGCCGTTCCCGCGCTCCAGCACTCGGTTATGTTCGGGCAGTGCGCTTCGACACAGACTGTGTGAAGGCCAAGAGAGGTGATGGTCTGCTTTATCTCAGCGTACTTCTCTGTTGAGGCGGGCTTGATGGAAAGCCATTCGGGAAGCATGGAACTATAGGGAAGGGAAGGTTTTTGTTAACTATGGAAAACAGGCATTAGCGTTTTGATCCGATTTGAAGAACGCATCGAAAGATACACAATGCAGTCAAATCAGGTGACCACACAATTCAAAGGTCGTGGTCACCTCTTGATGATGATCTTTAATCTTCTGTATTCCTTAAGCAGAAGTCTTATTGTAGGCCTTATATTGCCGTCTTTCTGATAACTCTGTAGCGCGGCATAGTACTCCTTTCTGTTCCTAAGTTCTATATTCACTGGCGGTAGTTTGTGTTTCAATAGAATATTTATGAGAAGCAGCCTTCCAACCCTCCCATTTCCATCCCTGAAAGGGTGTATGTTCTCAAACTGATTGTGCACAATCGCGGCCAACACTAATGGAGGATACTTGTTTCTGTTCTTTCTATACCATCCAACCAGCTCTCGCAGAAGTGAAGGCACCTGCCCGGAGAAAGCGCCTCTGTGTACCACATTTCCAAGTGCGTCCATTACAGCAACTTCTTCTCCGAGTTTTCTTAATTTGCCTGCGAATGGTTTTGAGTTTCTAAAGACGAATCTGTGAAGCTCTTTGATCAGCCCCATAGAAAGATGCTCCCTAGTGTGCCTCAGGTACTTCACCGCATCCGATACCCCAAAGGTTTCCGATATCTCCTCCTTGGGCTTGTCGGGCCACCTGTTAGCCTCCAAGATGCCCTTCACTTCTGCTTTGTCTACTGTCGAGCCTTCTATTGCATTTGTGTCATAAGTAAAGGCCTCTGTGAACTTCAACCATTCCTTTTCACTAAGATGCATCAACCTTATCTGTCCCTTCGGCTCCAGGCTTTTAAGCTCATCCAACTCGCCACTTGTTAGTGCTGTCTTATAGGGATCGTTCAAAGTCAGCTTGTTTATTCTTGTTCTGATCTCTTTTTCCGCAATTTTTCTTTTTCGTCTAATCTCTTCTTTGTTGAGATCAAAACCCAGATATACTCGGATTTTCTTTACTTTTGTTCCATATCTGTAGGAATGAACTAGATAATACTTGACTTTCCCCTTTTCCTGCCTTATCTCTACGAACATATCATTTATTAGGTGACCACAAATATAAAAGCTTTATGGCTTAGGTGACTACAAGATAGCAACGCCGGCTCTTAGGCACAGTCTTGCAACCTGTCCCTGAAGTCTATGCGTGGCGGCACACGACATCCCATAGATGAAGCAGGTCAGGTGTAAGCTATTTCTTACCCATTCCGGAAGGGAAGGTTTTTGTTAACTATGGAAAAACAGGGTCAAAGTCGCACGCGCATCTCCGAGTCCCGGAATGCCTCACTTCCTCTTCGTTTTCTCGGTAAGTATCGGGACGTTGGTCTGTATGCCCCTGGCTTCATCGGTCACTTGCCCGTCTATCGGCACAACCCTGTTGTCATCTAGCTTGTACATCTGTCCTGTGTAGCCAAGCCTCTGGCTGAAAGACGTGGAGATTGCAGCATACGTGACTCCTGTGTGGACCGTAAAGTCGATTACCAGGAGCGGTGCTCCGCTGTGCTCCTTCAGCAGCTCGAGGTCCTCGCTGGGTGTGAAGATGTTGCCAGCCATGCTCTCCCCGTTGGAGAATTTCCTGTTTGCATGCAGGCCCGAAGAGTAGCCTATCAGAACGTACCTGTTTGCGATGCCGGCTGCCTTCAGGGAATTGAATATTCCCCTCATGAAATATGCCTCTGTCATGACTATTGCGACGGTCATGTCCTTTGGCAAATCCTTGACGTTTTCAGGCAGGAAAGTGCTGTAGGGGTCTTTGATGACCTGCTTCTTGGGATCTTCGACCTCCTTCCTTAAGGCCTTTTTGATCGCTTCCCTGACCTTCTCGGGTGTTGCCGGATCAAAGGTCGAGACCCAAGCATCCACGTGGTTTACAAGCATGCCCTTTTTGTCAAGGCCGGACTTGAAGTCAGCCTGTTTGGTTTCCTTGCTCTTTTCTCTGGCTCTTGCCGGCACGACCGCACCACTTCTAATAGTATTTTCGGCCGTTCTTAAGCATTGGCGTTATTTTTGGCCTGCGTATTGTCTCGAGAAATCTTCTCGGAAAGCGGATGATTTGAACTCTGGGCTATGAGCTCAAGAGGTTTTCTGCATTGATAGAAAACCACCCCATGTCTAACTTGATTTTTTGACTTCATTCTGTGTTTTTTGCGTACGTGGAAACTCATATAGCCTTTTCATTATCATTGAAAATGTGTATTTATCAATGATGGGATGATGTGAAGCCGATAAGAATCTTGATTGGAATAATTGTCGGAGTGATATTGTATTTTATAGCTCAACTTGCGACCTTCCTTTATACTCCCTCATTCGTCAGCGGCACC
>JASHTX010000045.1 GCA_030040335.1 Microcaldota archaeon | reverse complement strand
CAGAACCTTTTCATCTCCAACAGCGGTTATCTCCACGCTTCCATCCGAAACGTTCCTCACGGTCCCCTTCACGCCATACTTCTTAGCCACGCCCCTGACAAAGTTCCTGTAGCCTACCCCTTGAACAATCCCGTGCACAACCAGCAAGACCTTCATGTAAAACGCAATTCATTCTTTCTTTTAAAATTAAAAAACATTCTATTCTGTTCTCTCCTGGTTTAGGTGGTATTTCATGATTCTTCCATGCTTGCCGCTCCTATCACGCTCTAGCTCATAGACATCGCCCGGTAAGCCAGGTGACCTGCTCAGCACGTCCCTTATCTGCTTCTTGTCAGACTCGGTTAGCTCGAAGGTGAATAGCTTGAGCGTATCTTCAAGGTGCGCAGTGTTTCTAGCTCCCACGATTACAGCTGCGACCTGAGGCTTCTCTAGGATATACTTTGACGCGACATTCGATATACTGACATTGTGCCTGAGAGCCACTTTGTTCAGGGTACCAAGAAGTTCTTGGAACAGTTTCCAACCGCCAAAATCGTCTATTATCAGCTTGTACTTGGTCAGCGACCTGTTCTCCAGGGGCTCCTTGGGCTCCGGCTTGCCCAGATACCTCTCTGAAAGGAAGCCACCCGCTAGCGTGCCATAGCAAAGTAGTTTGATGCCGTTTTCTCTGGCATAATTGACCAGCCCTTTTTCAGGCCTTGCATCTAGGAGCGAGTACTGGACTTGATTTGAAACCACCGGTATCCCATTCCTAATCAGTTCTGCGAGATGCGGAGTATCGAAATTTGTCACTCCAATATGCTCTATCTTCCCTCCTCGTTGAAGTTTCACCAGCTGCTTTGCAACGTCGACGTATCCCGGCACACCGAAATCCCAGTAATGGAACTGGACCATGTCTATCTTTTTCACTCCAAGCCTGGCCAGCGAGCGGTTCACTATCTTACTTGTATACTCTTGGTCTACTCTGCCGAGGCCATCAAGATCTGGCACGTACTTTGTGTGCAACTGGACCGCCTGAGATCCTTCAGAATTTATCGGCGAGCCGTACTTTGTCCTGTATAAGCGCAGAAATTCCCCTACCATCTCCTCCACGCCGGTATATATGTCGCCGAAATCGAAGGTGGTAATCCCTGCCTTGGCATAGCTGAACATGTCAGTGATTGCGGCATGCCTATCAACAGGCCCGTGACCTCCGGCAAGCTGCCAACCTCCTTTGATGACGCGGGAAATGTAGTAGCCATTTGCCAATTCGACTCTGGTTCTCATCTGGGTTGTCGCTCCATCACCTATTGATCACAGCATCCAGCCTGGCTGTAGCCGATATGTCATTCCTTATGCAATTCCCAAGAAGCGCGGCTACGTTGAAGCCACCCGTCCCCTTGAGGACGCCAGTCTCGTCTTCAAGTATGGGTTCCTCCGTTGTTTCTGACAGCCTCCTCCTCACCCCACTCAACCCTTCAGGAAGCGCACCGGGAACATGGTGGCTGACAGCGGCCAGGTGGGCCAGGCGGAATTCCCTGATCTGGTCTATGACTGCCTTTGCTGCTTTTGCCAGCTCCTTCTTCTGGCTTCCGACAAAAGACTCACACAACGCCACAAGGTAAATTCCATCCTTTGCCAGCTTCCTGGCTTCTTGTATGTCTGGCTGCTCAGAGATTGGAAAATAGTGCATGCCCTCATCCAAGAATTGGTCGTATTTCGGTGATACGCCATCAAGCCTTATGTGGAGCCTCGGCATCCCTATGAATGCGCCGCTGGCGTTTCTGGTCCCGTCAGGGTATTGGCTCAGGTACTGCCTGAAGACCCCGAAATGTTCCCTTGGCATCTCCATGAACGAGCGCATGAATTGAACGAATTCCTGCATGCTTCCAGCCGCCTGACTCAGAAGCTGTATCGCAACGTTTACCGCTTCTGGCTCGTGCGTTCTTATGAGCTGGATAGATTGCGCCACTGCCTGAGTCGCGTCTCGCAGCTTATAGTCCATGAGGTCGTGGCCATAGTAGAAACTCTTCTCTGTTTCTCCCATCTCTCCTTCTGTGAAGGTCCTCATCTGTTCGAACGGTAACTTGGAGTTTATACTTACGATCTTCTCAAAAGTCATTGTTTCAGGCAGGCCAGTCTTCTTTGCGAGCAAGCCGTTCAGCCGTTGAGCCTCTTCAGATGGGGTTGCCCCTGAAAATATAGCTGCGCTCATGGCGAAACTAAGGTCAAGCATCGCCGTCCTAGCGCGATTGAGATTACCCACCACGTTTTCGATATCCGTAGGCGTCAGGAGATGCAGGGTCTCATCCTGCTTCTTAACAATAGTTGCTGGGTCTAGGTGTCCATCCCTAACCTGCGCAAGCAACTTCGGCTGCTCTTCAACAACAAACCTTGAGAACTCACCAAGAGGGAATATCTTTCTTCCCTTGTAGGTTTTTGGATCCATTGCAACGCCACGTTTTACGAAAAGTTCGCTTGGAGCCTTCGGGGCTTTAATCTCGTGCTGCACGTTTTCCCTCGTTTTTAAGTGGAACGGCCGAAATGTCACCGTGCCTAAAGGTTCTTTTTCTGGTTCTTATGATCCGAAATCTTGCTCCGCAATTGGGATCGGGGCAAGCTACCTCGCTGTCTGTGGATATGAAGTCGTTGTGGTCCGTCATTCTCTGCTTTGCAGGCAGCAGAGGCAGAAGGGCTCCTAGAGCATATATCGTGAAGGTCTGCCCATGTGGGATGGACAGGTTTTCTCCGCTCAGCTCGAAATAATCCCCAACCTTGTGGTTGCAGACAAACCTGCCTCTGCCCTTTATTACCTCTACTCTCAGGTCGTATAGCTCGAACTGATCGCTATTTTGTTTTTTACTTGCCATTTTACACACCACCACGCAGTATCTTGGGGTCATTTAGCAGCTCCCTGGCCTTGTCACGTCCTGCCGGCCTTGGCTGATACACGATTCTCGCAAATTCCCTATCGCCTTCTTTTATAAGCGCCAGACCGCGTAGGCATGCCATCTGAGCCTCATCCTCGATTTTCAATTTGGGTAGATTAGGTATCGTTCTTCTTACGCCTTTGATTATCTCTCTACCTGAGATTGGAGATTCGGAACCGCACATTACTGCTACAACAGTATTTGTCGCTTCTTTGTCGTTCATCCTATTTCTCGTTTGTTTTTTGCTTAACATTTGTATCACCTATCAATAGCACCTAGTAAGATTTCGATAACAAGCAGGCCGGACTCTGTAAGCTCAATTCTATCGAATCCCGCTTCGCTGGAGCCTGCCAAAGCTATCAGCCCGTGCCTTCTCAGTCGCTTCACGCTCAGCTTGAGAGTTGAAATAGGTATGCGGTTGGAATCAGACAGCCTCCTGAGGAAAGAGCTCAGGCTATGCTGGGTCCCATCAATTTCCGAAAGAACAAGCAGCTGGTTGCTGGTTATGACCTTGGAGAGCAGACGCTTCAGGCTAGCCTTCGCATCTGGAGAGATGCGGACAGGGTAGCCACTAGCCATTGAAGGTAGTTCACCGTTTGCGTCCTCATCATACTCACGTGAGACTGGTTGTACTTCTCCTGATATTTAAAGATACTGGTCAGCTCCAGCTGACCGGCCTTGGTATGCGAGTGCCGTACTTTGAGCTTGAAGTTACGTGCATAAGCGAACACACGTAACAAGTATTAAGACTTTTTCTGGTTCAAAACTATTTGATGTAAGAATGTCTGTTCTCCCAAAACTTTTACTCTTATTCGCAATTATTTGCTTGGTTAACATCAACACCGCGGTAAACCCATCATCGTCGGGTAGGTATGCCTTCTCCTTTGACATCTTCAGTAGCATAGCTAGCTTCTTCCAAAACATCATCTCATATGTTACGCAAAGCATTGGGCCTGCTTCAAGCACCACAACAATTATCAGCTCAACAACAGCGACAAGCTCGATTTCAACTAGCTCTACAGCCCCCACCGTATCAACAACTGCAGCTTCCACTACCGTCCCCGCACCCACAACCACAACTTCCGTAGTAACGGCTACAACCTCGAAAACCATTACAACAACCACAGTTTCGATAACCACCACTATAACGCCTGTAACTGGAAACACTTTTGCCATAGGTTCAAACGTGACTGTTCAGGTAGGTCAGCCATTTACTCTGACAAATCCTTACTCAAGTAACCCGGCCGGATTCAACTACTCATACAGCTGCTACAGTGAGCCTTATCTTGGAGAACCGTGCAACCAAACATATCTGGCAGGGGTTAGAAATAACAACACCTTCACGTTTACAAGGAATGCGACCTATGCTATCAATCTGTGCGAAGTAACTGGATTAACCTCCGTCGGGCCCTCGCTAGGAGGTTGCATCGCTTCAAGGGTCACGGTGGGCAATGGAGATTTGCCTCCGCCGCCACCTATCGTCTCTCTTTCACCTACGTCCATAAATGTTTCTGCGAACCAGAGGTTTACCATAACCAACACCACCTCCGGTGGCGTTAAGCCATACGCCTTCTCTAATTACAGCTACACCTGCTATGGGTCCAGCCCGGGCAGCGCGTCGTACCTGAGTAGCGTGTACAAAGGAAATAACAGCTTTATCTTTACGCAGGAGGGTACCTACTACATCAATCTGTGCGCATCCAGCTATGGCTCAGGAACAGGCATCTGCGCTGCCACATTTGTTAATGTGCGCTGACTTCTTACAACACCCCGCTTTGGTTTTAAATCCTCTACCGGCAACAAGCAGATTTTCGATAGCAGAGTTACGATTTTGTTCTGTGACGACAAGACCTCGTGGTGCGAGCGCCGGGATTTGAGCTTGAAGTAACGTGCGTAAACACCGTACAATACTGTACACTTCTTAACGCTTTAAATACTCTTACCATCTCCTTGACAGTCTTAACACGAATATATTTAAGACAGTTTTAAGTATATAGAATGTGATCGAATGGCTAGGCTATTAGGGTCGCCTGGAAATAGTACTTTGAAAATCAAGCCAAGCGAAGCGCTTGAAATTGTGCGTGGAAATGAAGTTACGTACGAAGGTCTTGCAGTATCTGCGAAATTTGTCCGAGGTTACCTACCAAAAGGCGTCTTAAGAAGTCAAACTAAAGAAACGGAAGCGGAGACGTTAGTGGTCGAACGTTCAGATGGAAGTCGACCCCAACACTTCCACGTAGACTTTGCTAGAATAGTTCCTAGAGATGCAGTTAGGGACGAAGCCCAAAAGAAAGCAGAGCGTGAAGTGAAAGAATACCAAGAC
>JASHTX010000044.1 GCA_030040335.1 Microcaldota archaeon | reverse complement strand
GAAGGGCTTATCTCAGAAAAGGAAAGAGATGCCATGTATGCTGCTTTCCTTGCCGTGAGGCCCTCTGATATGAAGAGGGGCGTTGGGGCCGAGGCGCATACAGATGCGAGGGCTATGGAGTTCAATTATCTGGTCGAAGCAGGCGGCTTCGTAAGGAACCGCGTTACCGGAAAGTATGGGATAGATAAAATGAAGCTGGAGAAGGGAATAGCTTCGTTAGCAGAGGAGTTGCTCGCCATACAAGCCGAGGGCGATGCATCGAGGGGCAACAAGTTGCTTGAAAAATACGTCAAAGTAACCCCTGAGACACAGGATTCTCTTAAGGCACTAGCGGACATACCGACGCTGGTTTTGGTAATGAATCCGGAAGTACCCAGGCTCTAGCACTGCAGCAGGCCCAGTGCGGATCTACCATAATAGTGGAATTTTCCATCGTTGTCGAGGCAAGGTTTAATATACCTACAAGATAAAATCCTCTAATACGGTGAAAGAATGAAGATAAGTGAACTGAAGGCAGGCGCTACTAACGTAGAACTTGAAGGCACTATCACGGAAAAGAGCGACCCTAGAGAGGTCATCACCAAGTATGGAAAGAGGCTGAACGTGGCAGACGCTGTTATAAGCGACGACACTGGCAGCATAGCAATCTCCCTATGGGAGGACAACATAAACCTGGTGAACGTTGGTGACAAGGTAAAGATCTCCAACGGCTACGTGAGCGAGTTCAAGGGTAACCCCCAGCTTTCGACAGGCAAGTACGGCAAGATAGAAGTCGTAGGAAAAGGAGAATAAGAGTACCCTGTTTCTTGGCGTTTTATCGCTGTTAGCTTTGCCGCTGCCTAATTCTGACGTGCCGCTGTACAAACAGCTAGGAATCTTTTTATAGGGGCCCGGGAATTGTATTTAGAGACGACTATGTCATTGGTCAGAAATCCGAAAGCCGCTGCAGGAAGTAATCCGCATGAAGCGAAACTGGCAGCAGGGTCAGGAATAGCGCCTGAAGTGATGCACTTTACTATGTTCGCTTCGGCCAGGCATCATCATATGCCTGAAAATAGAGCAGTAAGAGCGGTGCCAGGCGATACTGGAGCTCGGCTGGCTGATGTCATGGCCCCGCTTTTTGCAAGTAGCAAGGAGGAAAATAATCGGAACAGGATAGACACCGAAAGCAAGGAGCTACTCAAGGCAATTTATGAAAGCCTGGGGCTCTATGGCATGGCTGCGAGTGTAGTGAACAGCGTGGGAGTGCAAACAAAAGAAGACCTGATACACGGAGGCGGTATTTTCAGGAACAGAGGGCCATTGAAGGGCGTGAGAGAGAAGGCTTACGAATCAAAAGACAAGAATCTGCGAATCGGCTACTATGTCACGGTCTTGCAGCAGTTCCGGCATCTAGACCTGCAAATACAGTACCTTGGTGGCAACTTCCGCGTGCAAAGCCATGGCAACGGAAAATGGGGAGAGTTTGAAGGAAACATAACGCCTGGCTGCGCCGGAGCAATAGCAAAAGCATACGAGAATCCTGAAGTTAAAAAGGAGCAAGATTCTCCGGATTTGACAACACTCGAACTGAAGGCAGTCAGCGAATCAGTGAGTAAAAAAGTAAACCGCCAGCTGACGACCGCAGAATTGAATCTGCTAAACGAGTTTGTAGAAGAAATAAAAACGCAAACCAGAATAGCGAGAACCTACGCAGCTTATTGACAGTGCTTGTGGTCAACTAAGACTAAAAATCTGCCTTGATCGTGTCTCCCTGGCGTGGCACGTGGGCTTTGAAACCTTCAACTTTTAGGCTCTCTGCGAAGTCGTCAGCGACTTTTTGGTCTCCGTGCACGCAGATCACCATCTCGGGGTTGCTTTTCTTCACGTATTCGAACAGATCAGACCTGCCTGCATGGGCGGAAAAATCGTAGTATGTCCACGGCGTCTTGATGTGCTCCTTCCTGCCATCTATTATCAGGGGCTGCCCGTCCATGAGCCTCCTGCCGTTTGTCCCCTCGACTTGGTAGCCTGTGAGGAATATTTTGGAGTTCGGCCCGAGTTTTGTCAGGTAATTCAAGACTGGCCCGCCGCTCAGCATGCCTGCGGTGGTCAGTATTATGCTTGGTCCCGTGACCGCGCTGCCTCTATGCTCCTCACTCCCTATCCATGTCACTTTTTCAATGGCTTCCTGGAGCACATGCTCGTTCCTTATGAATTCCGGATATCTCATGGCTATCTGCGTTGCCTTCCTGGCCATGCCATCTATGTATGCGTAATCGGTAAGCTTGTGCCTGTGGAGTATGGCAAGCAGCTCCTGCGCCCTCCCAACCGCAAATGATGGTACAAGCGCGGTCCCGCCCGCATCAACTACAGACCTCACATCATCCACGAACTTCCTGGTCAGTTCCTCCCTGTCCGGGTGTTCCTTGCTGGCATAGGTGCATTCCGTGAGCAGTATGTCGCTCTTTACGATGTCTGCGCTTCCCTGCAGCATCTGCGGCTCTATCTTGAAGTCTCCGGTGTAGACGAGTTTTCTGCCGGTCTTGGTGCTCTCTATTTTTGTTACAGAGCTACCGCTTATGTGGCCTGCATCATAGAGCGTTATCGTGTATTCGCCTAGGTCGATCTCAGAGCCGAATTCGTAACTTGCGAACCTCTCAAGCAGAGTTCTGAGCTGGTGCTTGGAGAACTTTGGCGGCTGGTGATTCAGCTTCCCCACTTTCATCGAGTCCTCGATCAGCAGCTTGCTCAGCTCTTTTGTCGGCTCCGTTCCGTAGGTCGTGGGGAAGGAATCGTTGTAGAGGAAAGGGAGGTTTCCGCTGTGGTCTATGTGAGCGTGGCTTATGACCACTGCGTCTACGCGCCCAACGTGCATCGGATACTCGGTCTTGTGGTTGAGCTTTATGCCGTAATCAAGCATTATGTGCTTGGAACCCTTGAAGAAGATTGCTGATCTGCCCACTTCGCTTGCTCCGCCTAGAAACTGCAACTCCATGTTGTGTTCCCGCTCTACTGGTTTCGCCTATTATAAAAGATACAAACAGATTGATATTATGTTTGTTCTGCAGCGAAAGAAGCTGTAAAGGGTTATAATCCTTGAGTTGGTAAGACTAGATGGAGTGCTGGCATGGTCGTTGACCAGGAGAACATAAATTTTCTTGACCTAGCCTGCATGACGAAGATAACTCCAGAGACTACCCTGGAAAACCTCGGGGGCACGATAAACTCGAGCTTCTTCGATGTTGCAAACATTGCGGGCACGCTGAAACAGAAGGGCGTTATCGACTTTAACTCAGCGTACGGCGCCCCGACTTCCATAGCGCTCACTGAAACAGGAAAGAAGTTCCTAGCTGATGTCGATGCCAAAGCCGCCGAACCCATGGATCAGCTTGATGATGAGATACTCAAGCAGCTATCCGGGGGCAAGAGGTATCCTACTGAACTGCAGAGCACACTTAACCTAAGAGCGAGAGACCTAGCGTTCAGGCTCTACAAGCTATCGAAGCAGAACCTGCTTGCATACGAACTCAAGAACGGGAACGTGGAACTTATGCTTACAGAGCAGGGTTTTCTGCGCGCAAAGCAGTCCTCTGCTATGCAGGCGCCCAAACCTCAGACGCAGCAGCCTGCCGCACAACCCCAGCAGGTAAAAATGCAAAAACCTACGATTGCACAACCGATGGCGGGGCAACCGGTGACGGGGCAAGAAATGGCAGGCCAGCAGGCGATGGACGGCAAAAAAGACGTTGGCCAGATGCCAGGCGAAATAAAGCTACACGGCAAGCCGCATACCAAGCAGATAATGCTGACCGTAGTTCTGCTCATAATACTGGCGGCTCTGGTTGCGCACTTCTATCTTCATCTTTTCTAGTGAGAAAATGCCATTGCTTGACTATATGCAGGCAAAGAAACTTCTAGCAAGATATGGTATCGGGAGCATCGACAGCAAATACATTTCCAGCGCAGATGATGCTGTAAAGTTTGCCAACGGGAGCAAGATCGTAATGAAGCTCATTTCCGGAAAGGCGATACACAAATCCCGGGAGGGGCTTGTAAAGCTTGGCCTGGAGAGCAGCGAGGAAATATCCGCGGCCTATAACTATCTGGCAAAAAGGGGGAAGAAGCTTAGGCCTTTCAAGGTACTGGCCCAGAAGATGGCAAGCGACGGCATCGAGATAATCATAGGCGGGAATACTGACAAGCAATTCGGAAAGATGCTGCTTGTGGGGCTTGGAGGAATATATGTGGAGACTTTCCATGATGTGCAGCTGCGTCTTTGCCCGATAACAAGAAAAGATGCCTTGAACATGCTCTCTGAACTGAAATCAGGCAAGGTAATAACATATAGCGGGAAGGCTACGGAGAGAATAGTGGCGCTGCTGCTGAATGTCTCGAGGATGCTGGCCACCAACCCGAAAATAAGCGAACTTGACCTGAACCCGGTCATAGTGAGGCCGGATTCGTATGATGTTGTAGACATAAGGATACTCGAATGATATCATGAAGTCTAGAGTCAATCTTGCACCGATGCTTGAGCCGCGAAGCGTGGCCATCATAGGCGCTTCTACGCATCCGGAGAAAGTAGGAAATGTGATTCTGCAAAATTTCATAAACGAGGGCTACACGGGAAAACTTTACCCCATCAACCTCAATGCAGACCAGGTACTTGGCATCAAGGCTTACAAAAGCGTGCGGGACGTAGATGATGAAGTTGACCTTGCCGTGATTGCGATACCTGCAGAAGAGGTGCCTGAGGCGCTTGAAGAGTGCGGAAAGGCAAAGGTCAAGACCGCAATTGTTGTCAGCGGCGGATTTGCAGAGACGGGGCTGGTGGATCTGCAGGAGAAGATAACCAAGATAGCCGTGAAGTACAAAATTGCGATGGTTGGGCCCAACTGCCTTGGAGTCATAAACACCAAGTCCAAGGTCAATACAATGTTCCTGCCATCGAACAAACTGAGCAAACAACACGAGGGTAACGTGAGTTTTGTCTCTCAGAGTGGGGCAGTTGGGAGCACCATCCTTGACGTAATCGCTGGGGAGGGTTTCGGGCTTGCGAAGTTCATATCCTATGGGAATGCCGCCTACGTTGACGAGGTTGACATTCTCGAGTATCTTATGAATGACGACGACACCAAAGTCATAGTTCTCTATCTGGAAGGAATCAAAAGAGGAAAAGAGTTCGTAGAGCTTGCCAGGAAAATAACCAAAATAAAGCCAGTGGTGGTATTGAAAGCCGGCAGGACGAGCGCCGGAGTTGCGGCTGCGCACTCGCATACCGCAGCCTTGGCCGGAGATTATGCAGTATACGAGGCTATCTTCAAGCAGTTCGGCTTCACGATAGCGAAGGACCTTAACGACCTCCTTTACTATGCGAAGATATTTGACTCAGAAGTCAGGCCAAAGGGGAACAGAGTAGGCGTGATAACAAACGGAGGCGGAGCAGGTGTCATCACCGCCGATGAGATAGCGTCTTCTAAATACCTCAAGATGGGCGCTTACACCGATTCTACAAAGAAGACACTGAGAAAGATAATGCCTCCGCTTGTCAACATCGCAAATCCGCTGGATCTTGCCGGTGATGCAGACGAAAAGAGGTACGGATCTGCTCTTGATCTCGTAGCAGCTGACAAGAACATTGACATGATAGTGGTGATAATCCTCTACCAAACGCCCGGAGCAGATCCCGAAGTCACGGCAGAAGTAGTGAATAAGAAAACGACCCTGCCGAAACCGCTCCTTGTAATCAGCCTTGGCACTGACTACACGCTGAAGCAGGCAAAAGAGCTTGAGTCAAAAGGCGTGCCTGTTTACGACTCGCCGATTGCTGCAATAGACTCGCTTGAAGCGCTGTTCGAATATTCAGAGTACAAAAAGAGTGAATCCTGAGCAGAGTCTGCTGGTTAATTTGAGAATAGCTCCTCGAGCGCCTTCTTCACAGCCTTCTCCTTGGTCGTCTCCGAGCTTAGGAGCTCAAAGAGCTCCGTAGGGCTTATGTCAAGGTTGTACTTGCTCTCCTTCAGCCTCTCCATGAATATGCCCAAACCGTAATCCTTGACTGACATGTTGTCAAGCGATCCTTTCCTAAGTGCATCCACATCCGTAATAGCTTCGATGTCTTCAACGCCCGGCCTTGCTATCTCGACCACCGCTCTGCCTTCGTAGCCCTTTATTATGCCCTGATAGTCTATGTCTATGCTCCTTGCGTCTTTCTTCAGCTTCCCGCTCATTTGGACCCTTATTATGGGACTTTTGCTGCCCCTCGTTAATGCCTCTTCTATGCTCTCCTTTATCTCTTTCACGAGCGCTTCAGCTCCTTTATTGCCGATATCCACCTTTACGACAAAGAAAGCCCTTGATTTTATCTTCTGAAATGAGTAAGTATTGGCCACGGTATCGTATATGTAGAATCCTTTTTCCTCCTGCTCGGAATCCTTCAGTTGGGTCAGGACCGTGCTTCCAGGTATGAGGAATGGCTTGCCGTGAACCTTCTTCTCGACCCTGCTGTGGATATGGCCATCGACATAAAGATCGAATCCTTCAGGCAGGTCGTCGAAAGTCACGAAATCTTCGCTGAAGGGAAGCAGCTCGTAGGTTGATTGATGGAACATGAATATGCTGAAGTGGCCCTGGAGCGGTTTCGGGTCCAGTTTTCTTATTGTATCCAGAAATCTTTCCTCGGAAACCCCGCCTATTCCGTAAACCATGACCTTCTCATCGCCTTTTTGCAGCACCGCGTAACCATCGCTCACATCTACCAGCAAACCTGCGAGGCCCAGCAGAGTAACAGGATTCTCCACCCCCTGCGCCCTACGCTCATGCGTGCCCGGTATCGCTATGATCGGCACGCTCGTGTAGTTCCTATTTACGGCTTCGGTCGTTTCCACTCTCGATCTCCACTCCTTCTTCGAAAGATTCCTGAAGAGGTTGATTGCCTCGGCCAGAACATCGGGCTTTGGAACACGCATGTCGAAGATGTCGCCGGGTATTATTATCGCGTCTGCTGAGCTTGCGGCCATTTCCAGGGCCTGCTCCGCCTGCTTGAATGCGTCTTCCCTGAACCTTTCGTAACCGAGGTGCAGGTCGGAGACTATTGCTATCTTCAAAAACAACCCCACTAGATTATGCACGAGAACAGATAAAACGCTTGCTAACTGGGTCTAAGAAACCATGCAAAAGGGATAAAAGAATGATAGCTGAATCAACCCTATGGAGCGGGTTTTCCCAGACAGCGCTAAACTGGGTAGGGTTCTAGGAGTACTCAGGATTATCAACCACTACGAGGGCAAGATGACGCTCAGCAGGCTTGCCAGGCTATCGCGAGGCGATGTGGACTTCCTGCAACCGAATCTCGAGGCCGCGAGGATGCTGGGCCTAATAAAGATGCAGAAAGAGAACGTGATCATCACGCCATTGGGAACGCGTCTTGTTAAGAACGACAAAAATGCAAAGGAGCAGATAGCCAAGAAACTCAGGACCTATGAGCCTTTCAAAACCGCTGACAAGCATCTGGACTATGGATTCTCTGTGAATGAACTGGAAATGGCGCTCAGAGACAAGAACATAATGTGGGGCTCCGATCCAAGAAAGAGCCAGATTGTTCTGAAGACAATGCTCATGCAGTGGGCCATCTTCTTCAAACTCGCTTCGTACAATGGAGTCTCGGGCAGATGGTCGAAGGTAAAGAATCACACCTCTCCTGCGTAGAGGTCCTTCAGTAGCAGGTCCCTCAGCTTCACAAACTCTTTGCTCTGCCTTTTTCTCGGGTATGGAAGGTCCACAGTTACAGTGTTGACTATTTTTGACGGAGCCTTCGACAGGACTATGACCCTGTCTGAGAGCTCAAGCACCTCGTCAACGTTGTGGCTGACCATAAGCACGGCGTTGACAGGCAGGCTCTTGTTTTTGAGGATTCGGTGAACATCTCCACGGAGCTGCTCTGCAGTAAGTTCATCTAGAGCGCTGAATGGTTCATCCATCAGCAGCATGTCAGGATTGGAGACGATGGCGCGGGCCATGCCGACCCTTTGCCGCATTCCGCCGCTGAGTTCTGCGGGGTAGGTGTCTTCGAATCCCTGGAGGTTGACATTAGCCAGCGCGGTTGTTGCGCGGCTCTGAATCTCACTTTTGCTTATGCCGGTGTCCTCAAGCGACAGTTCCACATTTTCAAGCGCCGTCTTCCACGGAAGCAGGACCATGTTCTGGAATACCATGGACATTCCGGGCGGTACGCCAGAGGTTTTTTGTCCGTTGAAGAAGACCTGGCCGCCTGACCCTTTTTGCGTGCCTATTATTACCCTAAGCATGGACGACTTGCCGCAGCCGCTTGGGCCTATGACAGAGACGTATTCCCACCAGTATACCTTGAAGGATACGTTGTTCATCACTTTGTATTCAGAGCCTTCTTTGAAGTAGCTCAGGGAGAGATTCTTGACTTCAAGCATCAGCTTTTCTTCCTCCATCACATCTCAACGTCAATCCTATATCTACGAGTGACAGCTTTATAGACTCGTTGCCAAAGAAACTTGTTTACTACAAGCACTATGAGCACCATCCCAAGAAGTACAAGGAATGTGTGCAGAAGCGCGCCGGACAGTGTCGTTTGGTCGAGAAGCACGCCTACTCCGGAACTGACCTGCGAAAGCACTTTGGTCGTGAGCTCATTAGCTGGGCATGTTGCCAGGCTCAGTTGCGGGTTCGTGCACGTCTGCACGCTGAAATACTCGGCAACGATCAACGCGTTCCAGGCGCCGCCTATAGCGGTTATGGAACCTGTTACAAAAGACGGGAGAACCGCTGGCAGGTAAATATCCCTCCAGAACTTCCATTTCTTGAACCTCAGCACGTCGCCGAGCTCGAAGAACTCTTTTGGTATTGTGCGTATTCCGACCATTACGCTGAACAGTATGTACCAGACCATGGAAAGGAAGATCACCGAAAGCGCCACGAGCTCATTCCCGAATGGCAGGGCTAGCAAAAGCGCGACAATAACAGGCAAGAGGATGGGCGCGGGTATTGATGCGATCACCTGCAGGACAGCAAAGGATGGCTCGAAAGCTTTTGCGGATTTGGCTAGCACTATTCCAAGCGGCACAGATATTAAGGCGCAGACTATGTACATGAACCACACACGGGCAAAAGAAGAGGCCAGAGCGCTGAAAAGAGTAGGGAGGTAGGAGTAGGAATTGGTCAGGACGATTGCCGCTACCAGGACTAGTATCGTGAGTATTATTGCTGCAAGTCCGGGGTCCACTTTTGCCGGTTTTTTAGCCGCTTCGCTTGGGTCTTCAGGAGACAATCCTGGTTTCCCTTTTGCCAATGGTTTGGTAGCATCTTGTGAGCTTCTTGCTAATTTTCTCAGCTTCCCCCAGGCTTTCTCGTAGAATTTCAGTACAGTGGAATCTCTACCGCTGCCACCGCCTTTGAACGAGTACCTTTCTGCATAAACTGAAAGGGGTGAAAGAAATAGAAGGCGAGTGAGAAGCACAGCAATCACGAGAAACCCGAGAGTGAGCGCATAATAAAGCACGTTGGGGTTAGCTACAAGGTTCGCTATGGCAACTCCTATGCCATATGTTACAGCGAAATTGGCGCTTCCTGTTGAGAAAATCTCGCTGGTTACAAGATAGAAAAGGCCGACCGCCCACGAAATGTTTATTTGATATGCGATTCTGGGGAGCGCGGCTGGTATGTAAAGGTCTCGGTAGAGCCGCTTGGTCGAAAAGCGGTTTATGCGCGCAAGGTTCAGGAAATCTTCAGGTATGGATTTAACGGCCTCGTAGACACCGAACGTTATGTTCCATGCCATGCTTGTGAATATCAGAAATATTACCGAAAAGTTTATCCCTACTATGTTTGCTCCGAAAACCAGGACCACTACGGCTATTACCACTGGAAAGAACCCAAGGATAGGTATGGTCTGCAATATGTCTATCGCGGGCAGCAATACCTTTTCGGCTCTTTTGTTCGTTGCCGCTATCACTCCTACAAAGATACTGAAAATGACTGAAGCGATAAGGCCTGCAAAGAGTCTGGCCCACGAAGCAAATATATCGAGGACTAGAGTTCCTACAGTCGGCAACATAGGCAATATCACAAATTAAATATTCATATATCTTTCCGCAATCCATTTCTGATTTGTTAGGATGACTCGTTGTAAGTCAAGTAGGTCAGCCTCCCCTTTCCAGCGCTTCTTTGACCCTCCGTACCACTTCCATGCCTGCAATATCAGCGGCTCCGATTTTGGGGCCGTAGGCACCAGCAGCCGCGGCATGACCGCCGCCGTTCCCACCAACCATCTTTGCGACGTCTTCCATGATGAGCCCGAGATGTATCTTGAGTTTCTTATCAAGAGGAGATCTGAGCCTGGCAGATATTGAAGCTTCTGTTTTGCCGAAAACCCAAAAGACGGCCGCATCTGCGTCAAGCTTGAGGGCATTATCTGCAGTGACGTTAGCGTGCTCTCCGGCTCGCCCGTAAATTATTATGTAATTCCCTACGGCTTCTACCTTAGCCCCAAATACGTCATGTATAACCTGCAGTTTGCTGCTTGCCGGTATGCTAGAGTGAAAGTAGTCGGAGAAGAATGAGAATTCTGTCTTTGAAATTTTGAGCAATTCGGAGATCTGGCTGAACGTCTGCGGTGAAGAGTTCTGCATGTCTGCGGAGTCGGCCGATATGCCGTTGAGCAGCAAAATGGCAATCTCCCTTGTTATGCCCGCACCCAGTTCTTTCAAGACCTCGTAGACTATGCTTGCGGTTGAGTTGTATGACTCGTCATTAAGCATCGCCGCATTCATCGTAAGCTCGTTGTGAGGGGCGTGGTGGTCTATGAAGATCACTCTTGCTTTTGATTGACTCAAAAATGGCTGCAGCTTTCCTAACGCGAAAAGGTTGTTAGCGTCGAGCACCAAGACGAGTTCTGCATCCTCAGGGGGCCTAGACTTGACCACATCAGCATAGTTCAGATAGGTCAGCATCTTCCTTGCATTGTTGGTTATAAAATCAGGGGTGACAACGGTCGCATTTGTGAAGTACTTGGACAGCGCAACAGCGGAGCCAACGCCGTCCCTGTCCCCTATCGTGTGGAAAGTGAGCACAACCTTGCTGTTTTTGTATTCTCTGAGAACATCGCATAGTTCTTTCAGTCCTATGCTCTGCATCGCACATCAACCGAGCCCGTTCTGATCTGCACCCTGCCCCTGGCTCTGCTTGTACATCTGTGTTATCTTGTCACCGAGCTGCTTCTCTTTGCTCTTGAACTCGTTGTACTGCTTGGTGAAAGACGTTATCCTCACCTCTGTCAGTTCCGTCTTCTCCTTTATGTCGCTCAGTGCTTTGTCCTTGGTGGTCTCAACTATCACTCCGCCAACAGTTATGTACACTTTGCCGCTCGCAGCGGTTATTTCATCCTTCGCCCTTGCCAGTTCCGCCTTCTGTGCTTGGAGCTGGTCCAGCTGGATGGTCGCGGCGCGCAGCTGTTCCTGTATCATCTGGTAGTCTCTTACCAATTTTTCAGCATCTTGTGCTTCGTTTGCTTGGGCTGCCATAGGCTTCATCTCTGAAATGAGAACAAGTCAATCATATAAACATATGCCAAATAAAAACATAATAATTAGTATTTATGTGCTGAGAGAATGCCGGAGCTAAGCGAATCTGAGCTGATAGACAAAGAGCTGACGCTGAGGAACATGAGGCTCACGAAAGAGGTGCTGGAAACCAGGCGCTCGATAGTCAGATGGCTGGCGCTCTCTCTTGGAGTGCTGAACCCAGGCGAATCAAGGCTCAGCTCTGTTGCGGTGCTTGACGCGCTGATAAACTTCCAGTTTGTCAGACGAACGGATCCGAGCGTGAACGACCTGATGGAATATATCAACAAGAACTGGGAAACGATAAACGAGAAAACACTGAGATATCATCTGCTAAGGATGAAGAACATGGGACTTGTTGAAAACTCAGAAGGGAAGTTTTACCTGAAGCGGCCGAAAGTCGGGGACATGTACGACGCTCAGACATGGGCCATGGGCCTTTATGAGAACGACTACAAGGAGATTGCAAGCAAGGTCAGCGACGCCATAAAAGAGCTCAAGAACAAGAGCGCGGTAGGTGCGCCACAATGAAGAAAGAGATATACGCGTGGATCGTAATCATACTTGTTATCCTGTCGGTTGCGCTGTACGTCAGGCTCTTTTACCAGCCGACGATAAGCCTGGTGCTCAGCACCAATGCTTCGGAGACTCAGCAGCTCTTCCCATATCAGAAAGTTGTGCTCGGGGTGAGCGTATTGAACAACGGGGATACACCTATAGATAATATGAGCATAGGCGTTCTGATTAACGGAAACGTAACAACGCTTTACAAAATAATCCTGCCAGCTGGCAAGGAAACCGAGATAGTATACAACTACTCCCCCTCGGCTGCAGGTAACTACAACCTTAGTTTTGTTGCAGACCCTGGCAAGCTGTACGACATAGCAGACAGAGCCCGCTCTCAGGTAAGCGTGGTGCTTGATGTGGTTGAGCCTCAGAACGCAAGCGCATACTCGCTTCTGCCTGCAGCAAACATAACATCCCTTGAGTATGCAGAGATGAACAGCCCCGGATATGCGGTTTCGTCGGTGGTGGCAGGGGAGTATGGATTTAAGCTGTTTAATCTGACCGACAATACGCAGTTGAACGGTTTCCTTTCTCCAATCTTCAATGTGACAATTGATTACATAAAGAACGTGTCGATTGCAAAAGCGAGCTATAGCGACGGTCTGAAGATGTACTCCATATGGATAAGAGGGTACCTTGCACCTGACATTTTCGCACTCTCGACATCGGCTTTGGCCGGAATCAAACCGGTACAGACAGTGACAAATGCAGGAAATACAACCTTCATAGAGTTCGGGAACTATACCACTTTCTGCAGCGTCTATTCAGGAGGTTGGTTGAAGGCGTTGGCGGTCGTAGGCAATGAAACCTGTGTTTCTGCTCTCAATTCAACCGCGCAGACGGTCGCTACGCCGCCAGCAACTGTCGGCGCGCTGCATCCAAACTCGACCCTGCTCCAGAGCCTGTCTGACATCGGGCTGTATAGTGGTTACCAGATATATCAAAATTCTAGTTCGTGCTCGAACGGCACGACAGCATGCCCTCCAACCAAGGAGCTCTACTCAGGGGTATTGCTTGCAGCGAATATCACGCCATTGTCTTTTGTTTATGCAGGTGTCTGGAACAACTCGCTGGTGCCTGAGAGCAACACATGTTTCGGGGTGCCAACAAATGTAAGTGGCACAAACTACTGCAGTACATTCATATTCCCAACTTCTGGGAAGATAGGCAACGTGTCACTCATAAGGACAACTGCTTTTGTCAACTCATACAACATATCCGCCTTTTCGTTCGTAAATACCAGCCATGCAATCGACCAGGTACCTGTTGCTGTGGCGATCTTGAAGACCTTTAATATTTCTGGCGCTTCCGTACCGTTTGCTTATGGTTTTGTAAATACGTGCAGTTTCAATGACTCGTTCTCGTGCAGCAACCTGACTTTTGTGAATGGCACCGTGGGCTTCAAACTAGAGGATAACATGAGCAAGAGCGTGCAGCTCAACAGCATATCTTGCTATAGCGACGCGCTGACGACTCTGCAGATGCCACTCAACATAAGCCTTGCAAGCGGCGAATCGAACACCTTACAGACTGGTTGCTACAGCATTGTCGGTAAGATCACAGGTGTTCCAATAGGGTTGCGCCTCAACCTCAGGCTGAATTACACTGTTACAAACTCGACGTATACTCTCATCGGAAACGCGTCGATACCATTTGGATGATGATGCAGAATCCTTACGATATCTTCCTGAAAAGATTCGGGGCCTTCACAGGGGTACAACAAGCTTCATTCGAAACGATAGAAAAAGGAGGCAACTGTGTCATCTCGGCGCCCACCGGCAGCGGGAAAACCGAAGCGGCGATACTGCCAATCTTCAACAGGCTGCTTAAAGGAGGAAGTAAGGAAGGAATCTCTGTAGTTTACATAACGCCGCTCAGGGCGTTGAACAGGGATCTGATTAAAAGACTGCAGACGCTGGCAGGCGATCTAGGAATAAGCATCTCGGTCAGACACGGAGACACGCCGACCAAGGAAAGACAATTGCAGGCTGCAAATCCCCCCCAGGTTCTGATAACCACTCCGGAAACCCTGCAGAACCTCTTTCTTTCAGCAAGGCTTAGAGGTGCTCTTGCTAACGTGAAAGTCATTGTTATCGATGAACTGCACGAGCTGTATTCGAATAAGAGAGGTGCACAGCTGGCTGTTGCACTTGAAAGAGTCGTTGAACTTGCGGGCGAGTACCAAAGAGTTGGCATAAGCGCCACACTGGGGAATGGGGACGAGGCGAGGAGATTCTTGTGCGGAGAGAGGCAATGCAGGATGATAGAAGTGAGGGGCACGAAGGAGATCAGCGCTGAGATAGTGATGCCTACTTCTCCCAGATTCCAAAACAGGGAATTCAGGGAAAAATTCAACCTCGATGCAGAGACGCTTGCAAGACTGGAGAAAGTTGCGGAGCTTGTGAAGGCGTCAAACTCGACCTTGATATTCGCCAACACCAGGCAGGTTGTAGAATCCCTGGGCAGCAAACTGATTTACATGAACAAAAATGAAAGTTTTGGAGGGATAGGTGTCCACCACAGTTCGCTTGACAAGGATGAGAGGATAAAAACTGAGAATGAGTTTAAGGAGGGAAAAATAAAGAGCATCATAGCCACCAGTTCCCTGGAGCTTGGGATTGATATTGGCGCAGTAAATCTTGTCATCCAGTATGGTTCTCCGAGGCAGGTAATCAGGCTGATACAGAGAGTCGGCAGGGGCGGGCACAGGGAAAAGGAAGTTTCATACGGCAAGGTAATAGTTGCGAATCACATAGAAGTACTCGAGTCGCTGGCCATCATAAACCAGATGAAGGCAGGACGGATAGAAAAGGCTGAACTGGAACGTGGGGCTTTGGATGTTCTTGCAAATCAGATCTGTGCAATCGCACTGGAATACAGGAAGGCGAAAGCTGATGACATTTACAGGATAATAAAGAGGTCTTCTCCGTATACCGATCTGGAGAGACCATTGTTTGACAGGATGGTCGAGTTCCTAGCTCAGGAAAGGCTGGTAAGAAGCGCTGATGGATTCGTGGGTATCGGATTCAGATCAAGATCTTACTTCTTCTCGAATATAAGCGTGATTCCTGACACTAAAAGGTTTTATGTGAAAAACGCTGCTGTCAATAGGGTGATTTCGACACTTGATGAGGGATTTGTGTCCAATTATCTGGAAGAAGGAGTGACTTTTATAACAAAAGGGCTGCCATGGAAAGTAATCAGCATTGAGAAAGACACCGTGTTTGTCGAGCCTGGCGTGGAAATAGAGGCGGCCGTGCCGGACTGGGAAGGGGAGGATATACCTGTTTCAAGAGAAACTGCCGAGGGTGTCTTTGAGCTGATAAAGAAAGGAATTACTGAAGGAGGAGCTTCGGTGGAAAAGAGTACGGCTGCAGGAACCAATGACTTCATAGAGTCGCAAAAGAGATACTTCAGCCCTGGAAACTCGATAGTGGCAATAGAGGAACTAGATGGTTATGCCATAGCCCATACTGGCCTCGGTAAACTTGCAAACGAGTTATTGGCAAAACTTCTTGCGCATGAAGGCTCACGGATTTCCGGAGGCAGAATCGGAGTGAGAACAACTCCGTACGCGCTGATAATTGATTTCGGTGGCGTCCGCAGGCGCCCTGAAGTGAAAAGCATTTTAAATGGCATAAAAAACTACAGCGCCGACGCGATTATAAGAGTTGATGGTTTCCTGGCGAATACAGACCTTTTCAGGTATAAGTTTGTGCAGATTTGCAAACTTTTCGGCATAGTTGACAAGAAGGCGACTGTTACAAAGAACAATGCTGATAGACTGGTAAGTTTCTATAAAGAGTCGCCGATTGCTGAGGAAACGATACGCGACCTGAAGAAGAATTACCTGGATCTTGAGAGTGTTTCTGAGTTCCTCGAGTCCTTGAGGAAGGGGAAAACAGAGGTTAAGGTTTTCCAGGGGGTTGCATCCCCTCTGGCCAACGAATTGCTAAAGGCATCATACTATTATAGGGAGTTGCTGCTTCCTACTCTGCCTGACGAAGCCGCGATAAGGGAGTTTGAGCAGAAAATAAACGAGAAAAAGGCAGAGCTACTCTGTACCTACTGCGGAATGGAATTTTCAAAGGACATAAATGTGGAAAAAGATGAGAAAATCGTTTGCCCGAATTGCAGGAGCCCGATGGTTGCGATCTATGGCGATGATGAAGCAAACGTGATAAAGAAAAAGATCGCCGGTAGACAATTGACTGAGTTGCAGGGGAGAAAGTACAGGGACGCAATAAGGGAAGCGAGCCTTGTGGAAGCCTATGGGAGCAGGGCTGTGGCCGCGTTATCTGTATACGGAGTTGGGATCGCAACAGCGGCAAGAGCACTCAAACTCCTGAGAAAGGACTACAAAAGGTTCATCATGGATCTTATAGAAGCGCAGAAAACGTTTGTCAGGACCAAGAAGTACTGGAAATAAGCGCCTTGGTTGACACTGGGCTATTGATGCGCTACCAGTTTTTTGATATCAGCGAGCAGCAAATCGAATTTTGTATAGCCTGATTTTGTATTGAAGTGCCCGGCATCGCGGATTATTTTGAATTTGGCATTAAGCTTGGCGCTGAGGTACTCGCCCTTCTCAAGAGGCACATACGGATCATTGTCAGAGCTGTAGATGAAGAACTCCTTGCAGTGGCCCCTTATCTTGTTCCAGTTGAATTCGCGCTCTGCAAAGGACTTGTTTAACGGATCGTAGCGGGGAAGGTTCAGTTTGCCTATGAAAGGAGCTACAAGAAAAGCAGCAGCAAGGGTGTTCTCGCTTCGTTCGAGAAAGTTTAGGATAAACGCACCTGCTATGCTGTGGCCGACCATTATCGCATCCTCATCGATGGCGTTGCCCCATTTCTGGAATTCAGACATCCAGCTGCTGAGGCTGTGCTTTTCGCCTATAGGGAACTGCGGCGCAAAAACGTTGATTTTTAGGTCTTCGAGCTCCTTTTTCAGCCAAGGAAACCAGTGGTCATTAGGCGTGGCGTCCCTGCCGTGTATTAGAAATGCCTTAGTTATTGGCATCGGATCCGTTCTCCATCAGCTTAGCATCTATTATCTTTGCCCCAGGCTCGAGCTTCATAAGCCTTACGCCGCTTGCCGCCCTTCCAGTCACCCTGATCGACGCTATGGGGATCATGATGCTCACTCCCAGAGAGTTTATGATAAGCAGCTTCGTCTCATTGTTTACAAAAAGGACCTTTGAGACGGGGCCGGTCTTGTCGTTCACCTTAAGATTGAGGACCCCGCTGCCTCCCCTGCCCTGCGCCCTGTACTCGCTTATCTCAGTTATCTTCCCGTAGCCTTTCTCCGATACTGAGAGCAGGCTGCCTCCTTCATTAGCAGCTATAAGGGCTTTTGCCGCATCGCTTTCGTATAGTTTTATGCCTCTTACACCAGCAGCAGACCTCCCCATGGCCCTGGCATCACCCTCCTCAAACCTAATCGACTTCCCGTTCTTTGTTGCAACTATGAGGTACGCCTCGTTTGTGTAAACTATTGCATCGGCTATGTTATCGCCTTCGTTAAGGGATATGGCCCTGACTCCTGTGGTTCTGGGTCTTGAAAAGAGCTCGGCACTTGTTTTCTTCACCAGCCCCTTCTGCGTAAGGAACGCGATCTTCGATTTTGCAAAGTCTTTGATGTTGAACAGTGTGACTATCTTCTCATTCTGGATGTTGAGCAGGTTTGCAATGGCCCTACCCTCAGAATACCTGCTGCCTTCCGGTATGTTGTATGCCTTCAGCCAGTATATTCTCCCCTGGTCTGACACACAGATTATGAAATCCTTGTTTCTTGCGGTTATCATATGCTTGATGAAGTCGCCTTCTTTTAGGTTCATCGCGATTATGCCCTTGCCACCTCGGTCCTGCTCTTTGTAGCTTGCGACGTTCATTCTCTTTACGTAGCCTGAGCTCGTCAATATCACGCTGACTTCCTCGTTGCTTATGAGATCCTCGTCCTGAATCTCGACCTCCTGCTCCATGTGGATTATCTCCGTCCGCCTCTCCCTGCCGTATTTTTTCTTCAGCTCTTTTGTTTCGTCCTTTATTATGTTGTCAATCTTGTCGGGGTTTGCAAGAACATCGGTGTAGTATTTTATCCTCTCGTTCAGCTCTTCGGCCTCCTTATTCAGCGAGGTATCTTCGATGCGGGTAAGTTTGCTAAGTCGCATATCGAGTATTGCGTTTGCCTGTTTGTCAGAAAGCGAGAAGTTTGTCATGAGGTTTGCCCTAGCATCGCCCAGGTCTTTGCTCTCTTTTATCGCCTTGATTACTGCGTCTATCTGCGAAACTGCAATCTGTAGACCGGAGACTATGTGCAGCCTCTCTTTTGCGACTTTCAGTTCGAATTCGCTCCTCTTGGAGACGATCTCCCTCCTGTAATTGATGAACGTGTTGAGCAGTTGGAGTATGCTGAAGTTCTTGAGCACCTTGCCGGTAACGGCTAGGTTGATCAGTGGAAACGTGGTTTCGAGCTGCGTGTGTTTGTAGAGCTGGTTAACTATCTGCTCGGGGTTCGCGTCCCTGGTGAGGTCTATCACTATGCTTATCCCCTTTCTGTCGCTCTCGTCCCTGAGGTCGCGTATCCCCACTATCCTCTTTTCCCTTGCAAGGTTCGCTATGTTCTCAACCAGAAGGGCCTTGTTCACATTGTAGGGGATCTCGGTTATGGTAATCCTGCCGCTTTTCTCATCGATCACGACTCTGCCTCTTACGGTGAGCTGCCCGCGACCGTACGTATATCCGGCCGTGGCGTTTTGGCTCATTATGGCTATGCCGCCCGTTGGGAAATCTGGTCCTTTGATGATTTCGAGCACTTCGCCTACTGTCGCCTCCTTGTGCTCTATCGCATAAAGCACCGCGTCGCAGACTTCTGCCAGGTTGTGAGGTGGAATGCTGGTGGCGACTCCCACTGCTATCCCCGATGCACCGTTTACCAGCAGGTTGGGAAGCATTGCGGGCAGTATTTCTGGCTCTTTTTCGGTGTTGTCGAAATTGGGGAGGAAGTTGACCGTCTCCTTGTCAAGGTCTGCTAGCATCTCATCTGCGATCTTTGCCAGTCGCACTTCAGT
>JASHTX010000004.1 GCA_030040335.1 Microcaldota archaeon | reverse complement strand
CGTCTGGAGTATGAAAAGCGAGGCAAGCGCCCTGAATTTCTCGTCAGGCAGGCTCGACAGGTCTATGTCCACCAGTCCGGAACTGGAGAGCTTGGCAAGGTCTATGGTGCTCTTCCTCGCAAAGTAGTCTTCGCCCTCCCTCGTGAACTGCCTCAGCCTGTATACCGCGTTCTCCAGCTCAGCAGGGTACTCGTAGGTGCCTTCCTGCAGCTTCTCCTCAAGTAGCGATATAACGCTTTTCAATGTAGGCGAGTCTCTTCCTAAAACAGGAGTTTCTGCAAGCGCGAATCCAGCGTTCACATACGACTGCTCAAGCGCCTCAACGGTAAGCCTCTTCTGCTCCGGGTATTCGCCGATGTCGGTCAGTATTTCCATTGATGTCATTATCTGCTTGGCCCTGTCCAGGGGTTTCATGCCTGACAGATCCATTATGTTTATGTAGTCCCCCTTGCCCAGCGAGACTATGGTGCCGCCGCTCTGCTTGACCCACGCCTTGTACTCTCCAGCCCAGTCTATTATTATGGCGTTTGTGTTCCATATGTAGCTTGCCCTGGTCAGGAATGTCTTTACGAAGAAGCTCTTTCCCGCTCCGGTTATCCCTACCACGGCTATGTGAGGATTCGCCAGGCTTGCAAAGGTCCACGTGAAAGGCACGCTGAAAAGCTTCGTCACGCCTATGAATATGGATGTGCTGGGATCGTTCAGAAGGAATTCCTGCGGCGGTTCTGGCGGCCTGCTGAGCACCGTCCTCTTCGCAAGTTCGTTGCTCATTATCTTCTGGACGCGGATAAGGCTCATGCTCATACTTGCCAAAATAAGTTTATAATGCCTATCTCTGCGTGCTGAATATCGTTGTCAGCGTCTCCTGTTCCGGCAGCGAGTAGTTGAAACTGAAGAGGTGGTAGACCTCCCTGCCTATGATCCTGTTTATGCTTAGATCGAAAAGCCCGAAGAGAGTCCTGAGGTTGTTGAGCTGGTTGTTAAGCGCATCCATTGCCTCCTTCTCGCTGACTCCCACGGCCGTGGACTCTATGTACATTATCGAATTCACCGGGCGCTCTCCCGCTCCGAGCCTGCTCAGCCTCGCGTCTACTACGCTCATCTTCCTCCTGAGATCCTCCATGGTGAGTTCGCTCGGGGTAGCTGCCTGTTCCTCCTTGGCCAGCCTGAACTCATAGGTGCCTCTTATGCCCTCCAGTTCCTCCCTGTAAGTCTGCACGTCCTCCGTAACAGAGACGAAATTGAACCTGAACGGGAAGTTGGCATTCATCACTATCCTTTCCCACTTGTCCGGTGCCTCTCCCAATTTCGCATCCTCTGATGTATCTATGCTCTCCGCAGAGAAGACGTAGTTGTAGACATTAGCGGAGAGGTAGCCTGTAGCGTAGTAAAGCCCGTTTGTGTACTTCACAACGGCGTTTGCTGTTCTTGGGATGTAGTAGTTTCTTGCAGGCGATATCTTTATTCCAGTTACTATTGTGAAGATAGGGAAGAGCACGTAATCTGCGTAGTTTATCAGGAATATGACCAGTATGACTGCCATCGAGAGTGCCACGGCTATCAGCCAGAAATCTCCGAACGAGCCGCTGTTGAGGATGATGAGTATGGCTATGAAAGATGTCGAACCTATGTAGAGTGTTGTCTGCTCGTCCAAGATATCGCCTAAACTCCCTCTTCTGCAATTTTGCCGCGCAGCTGTTCAGTTTCCGTAACAACCGGTATCATGTAATCCGGTTCTATGTATCTGAGTATGTCCTCGCCCACTACCACGTTCGCCGCTATCCCGAAGATCGAGCTGAGGCCTGCTACCAGCTCGTTTGCCTGCTGTGTTACCAGCGTAACCGCCTCTTCCTCCGTATTGCCCTGTTCGGTGATCATTGCGAATGCATCCAGCGCATGCGACTTGACCTTGTTGACGTTGTCCAGGAGGTTGTGCCACATCGTCACCTCGCCCCTTATCCTCTCCGCCTCGCCTTTTGATATATCCTTGTTCATCGTTGCGCGCTGGTACCGCTCCTCGACCTCATTAAGCTTGTCCCTGATATTGCCTATGTACTTATCCTTGTTGATTACGTAGAGCTGCGCTCCAAACCTCACTGGTCTGTTCGTGATGGTGAGTGCCCTTCCGAACAACTTTGCAAATTCCACCTTTTCCTCTGGAGTCATTTCGGTTCCCGACCTGTAGCTGGGTATCTTTACGAACGCGCTCGCAAAAATGTCACCCCCTTTTCTCACGGTTATCGCTTCTCCTGAAGGTGCAAGCACAAATGCTTCTTCATCATCCACCACTATGGTTCTGCCGCGCATCTTCAGCATCGGGACCAAGAAGTCCATGTAGAGTTTGGTGCTGAATGCGATCAGGTCGAATAAAAGGCAGAGGATCGCGAAGATGAACTTTTGCAGCGGGTTAGGCGGCAGGATGTATATGAAAAGAAGGAATGTGCACGAGGCGATGAGCATCAGTGCAAAAAGGAATCTCTGTGACATTGCCAAATAACCACTCAACTATAATTGTAAAAACATAATTAAAAATGTGAGCATGGCTTCTGACCGGTGACTCTGCCGCGTCAGTATGACGTATCACCGAATAATTCCCCTAGATGAGTCTGAATTTGCTTGTTGTCCTGGTTGCTCCGCCTATGAAATCGGCGATTATCTTAATGAACTGATAGGTTATCGCTGCGATAAGGGCGGGGTAGAATGCTATCGATAGCCAGAAGCCACCCATCGCACTCTCCAGGCCCGTTATGTCCTGAACCAGCGGAGCCGTAGGGGATCCCCCATTTATGAAGGTGTTCGTCTGGCATACGAGGCTGCCAGTCTGGGTGCTGCAGCCGTTGACGCCGAGGTCCTGGGCGTATGAGCTCAGCTGGGCGACCACGCCTGTGTTGACGAAAAAGTAGGCTACGGAGAAGAGGAGCGGAAGTATCAGGTAAAATGCCATGGCCACAGCTATCATCAGGCCCCCGAGATTTCTCAGCGGGAAGAAGGCCCTGAACACCACGCCAGGTATCAGGAAGACGGGTATGGCGATGTACATGAAGAAGAGTATGAGATAGAACTGCGTGTACAGGGCAAGCAGGCCATCGACAAATATGTACGCGAGGATCCTTGCTGGCAGGACGAAGTATACGAGAAAGAGAGACGCCGCTGTGCTCAGCACCTGTCCGGCCAGGTTGGTTGTGAATCCAAGCCCGCCTATAGTTATGCTTATGGAGCTCTGGAACTCTGCAAGTATCATTATGTTGTATAGGTTTGTGAGCGTCGTTTGTGTCGGACTAAGCGTCGCCGCTATGTAACCCAGCGAGGTGATGTAGGGATTTACAGGTCCTGTGAACGCCTGTGGTATTATGCCGAAAAGTACCGCCGCATCGAAGAGGAAGAAGCCCGCTATCAGCGTTGTGGCCATGGCTTCGTAAAGCTCACCCACCGCGAAGTTCCTCACTTTTTCGTTCCTGAGCACTATGCCGACCATGAAGATGATGCCTGAAAGGCAGAAGGCAAGGAAGATGACTATCATGACTATCGGTCCCCATACCATCCAGTTGTTGACAAGCGCCTGGTTTATCTGCCCGCAGTACCACGTCGGCACGACGATGCCCGGGCCCGTGCACGAAGTAGGGCATATTGTTGTCGAATCGACGCTGCAGGTGTAGACGTTGCCGTCGGGCTGCTGTACCTCTATGTTCCACTCCACTCCCGCAGGAGAGCTGACGCTTACCTGTGTGTATGTGAACGTGCCCGTTATGCCGCAGCTGAACTCGTTGTTGCCCGTGCTTGGGTTATAAGGTTGCGCGTAACCGCTGCCAGTCCATGTTCCCAGCATATAAACGCAAGGGTTGCAGCCGCTGGTGGTGCAGAGCCCGCCGCTCTCCCAGTTGCTGGGCAGTTGC
The DNA here is from genome assembly GCA_030040335.1 of Microcaldota archaeon. Classification (GTDB taxonomy): domain Archaea; phylum Micrarchaeota; class Micrarchaeia; order Micrarchaeales; family CABMGC01; genus JAJYVH01. The sequence goes on along the minus strand of JASHTX010000004.1, from coordinate 694 downwards.
TGGTTTATGGCTATGGCTATCTCTTCACCGCTCTGTGTGTCGGTAGTTCCCTGTACGTAAACGTTGACCACGCTGCCGGTCTGGGCTCTCAAGACTGACATGATTGCAAATACCAGCAGCACAGTGTACAGCAATGCCAATCTGTTCACTTTCATTTAGTCACACCAATCCGGTAAGCAACGACAGGAAGTCTATTTTCTCTCCTATCGCCCTTGAGAAGTCAAGTATGAAAGCGTCCACAACTAGGAAGTTGAGGAATGGAATCAGCGAAAGCCCCAGCGCCTGGAGGCCGATCTCTATGATCAGCGGGCCGAGGAAGCCGGCAAGGCTAAGCGGAGTAGGAGACGCTATGCCCAGCCAGTATGCTACGATTCCGACAAGCTGGTACAGAGCGCCAACCCATGTCGATACCGAACAAACCGACGTCAGTCCTGCAGAATTGCATGCACCTTGCAGGCCGTAATCTAGGAATCCGTAGCTTACGCTTACCAGCAGCGGATAGAGCATGCCTATGCCTACGGCGAAGGCTATCATCGCGCCACCGAATGTCCTGCTTATGGAGAACAGCCTTGCTATCAGGCCCATGGCCATGAAGAATGAAAAGAAGAGGAGCGCTGCAGACAGCACTATAAGTTGCACGTGGTTTATAACAAAAAGCGGGTAGAAAGCAAAGAGGAATCCTTGGACGAATACA
>JASHTX010000043.1 GCA_030040335.1 Microcaldota archaeon | reverse complement strand
CATGTTGGTGAAAAAAATGTGCGAATGTGGAGAACACGGAATGAGAGGTTTCCTGACAAAGGAGGAGAAGCTGGAAATGCTCAAGGAATACAAGAAGAACCTCGAGCAGGAAGCAAAGGGTGTGGAAGAGAGGATAAAAGAAGTTCAAAAGGCAAAGTAAGCCTCTTTTCCTTTTTCTTTTTTTTCTTTTCTTTTTTTATTTTTAGTTGGAGCTTGCCAGCCTTTTCTCTGTTTCGACCTTTATCTTCGCGATGAAATCCTCCAGCTTCACGCCGAATTTCTGGCCACCGGCCCTTACCCTGACAGCTACAGTTTGATTGTCCACTTCTTTCTTTCCTACAACTAGCATGTAAGGAACTTTCTGCCCTATCGCCTCCCTGAGTTTGTACTCCAGGGTCCTATCACCCACATCCTTCTCGACCCTTATCCCCTCCTTCCTTAGTGCATCATAGACCTTCTCGGCGTATGCCTCGGCCTGTTCTGATATGGATATTACCTTAACCTGTACTGGCGCGAGCCAGGTCGGGAACTTACCCTGATAGTGCTCGACCAGTATTCCTATGAAGCGCTCCATCGCCCCCGCAACAGTCCTGTGTATCATGACAGGCGCGTACTGCTTGCCGTCCTCGCCCGTGTACTCGAGCTTGAACCTCTCGGGCATCTGGTAGTCAAGCTGGACCGTGAGGCATTGCCAGCTTCTGCCCATCGAGTCGACGATGTCGCCGTCTATCTTTGGCCCGTAGAACGCGCCGTCCTTCTCCTTTATTCCGTACTTTATGTTGTTCGCTTCCAGCGCCTTCTTGAGTGAATTTGTCGCTTTTTCCCAAAGCTTTTCATCGCCCATATGGTTGTCGGGCATGGTTGAGAGGTATAGCTTGGCCTCCATTCCGAAGACGGAGTAAAATTCCTGAGCAAACTTGATCACCTTTGATACCTCATCCTCAACCTGATCCTCCCTTACAAAAAGGTGCGCGTCGTCCTGCGTGAATTGCCTGACTCTGAATAGGCCTGTCAGCGCACCGCTCACCTCATTCCTGTGCACCATCCCGAACTCTGCAGCTCTGAAGGGAAACTCCCTATAGCTCCATGTCTTCGACTTGTAGATGAGTATGTGGAAAGGGCAGCTCATGGGTTTGACTCCTATCTCCTGACCCTCCGACTCTAGTATGTACATGTGTTCCCTGTAATGGTCAATGTGACCGCTTACATACCAAAGTGCCGTGTTGGCCAGCACTGGTGTTTTGACTTCCAGATAGCCATACTGTGCCAGTTTTTCCCTGAGCAACTTCTCTATCTCCTTGTAGATTATGTAGCCATTTGAGTGCCAGAAGACCATTCCGGGAGATACCTCCTGGAAGCTGTAGAGATCGAGCTTCTCGCCTATCGTCCTGTGATCCGTCTCAGGTAGGCCTGACCAGTCGCTCTTCTTGACTATTGCGGTGTTTGCCCCTACAGGCTTTGCCTTCTTGTACACCTTCTTGCCCTTGCCCTCGCTGTCGAAGCTCTTCGCCTGCTCTGCGAGCGGATGCCCCTTCATCTCTATGTTGAACTTCTTGGTCCAGCCGAAAGGTGCTTTCTTCGCCTCTATCCCACTTGGCACGTTTTTGTACATGTAGTCCAGGATGCGCATCGCCTCCTTTGGCTCTGCGAGATTGCTGCTAAGATGAGCGAAAGGGTATACTACAAGTTTCTTCCTCCCGACCTGATTCATGTAGTCGACTGCTTCCTTCAGAGCCGCATCTGCGGTCTCTTCGGTATCACCGCTTTCCACACAGATCCACATTACCAGCGCATCCTCTATCTCGGCGTGCTTCTCTCTGGTCTCCTCGTAAACGCTCGCCTCTGGCTTAAGCACATCGTATGATAGCCTTTCTACGTCCAGCTGGAGCACTTTCATGGAAAAACCTTGGTACTATTAGAAAGGGAATTAATAAAAAGAGAAGCAGGATTGCTGGCACAGACTAACAGCATGCTGTTTGGAAGGACCTACCTTTTGCCATCTGCATCGCTACTTACTTGCAAAAATGCATTTTTATTGTTTTTGTGCAGTGGTTAGCTAGTGAAGACTCGTTTTCTCGGCCTGTTTGCGATGCTGAGCTTCTTCTGGTCTATGTTTTCAAGCTTGGAAACATTGACGTGAGTGCCGAAGCTCTCGGCGTAGACCTTCTTGTCGTATAGCTGCTTTGCAGCGTCTTTATCACCGCTCAGCGCAAGCAGGATAAATCTCTTTATATTGACAAGCGAGGAGAAACCTCTATCGTTTGGATGGTTGAATTCCTTTGGGAGCAGTACTGCCATCGGAACCCTGACTATTTCGTCATACAGCATCGCGCCGTGGCCTATGAATCCGTGCTCGTTGAACGCTTGGCCGTGATCTGAAGTGAATATTATTATCTGATCTTCGCCGAACCTCTCTATCAGGTTCTTGATAATCGCGTAAGAGTAAGCATAACCTTTGCGGGACGCCTTCATGTAAAGTCTTTTCCACAGTGCAACGACATCCTTGCTCACAGGCTCCTTCTTGTATTGCGTGCGCCAGTCCATCGCGTTGGCTTTATCTTCAGTGTAAGGGTCATGCGGCTCCATGAGGCTGACAAACAGGAAGAATGGTTTCTTGAAGCGCATCTTCCCTACAGTATTCACCATCCGCTTCCCCCCCTTCTCCAGGGGCCAGTCGTCAACTAGTTTCGCCTTCAGTTTCTTTGCGGCAGATATCGGCGTGAGAGCTATGCCTGACGCCAGCCCCTCGAGAAAAAGCATCGGGTCTTCCCTGAGAGTCGCCAGAGGTATGGTGAAAACGCCTCCCTGTCCGCCATATCGCTCTCTGTATTTGGCAAAGAGCGGTTTTAGTTTCTTGCTGACTTCTATCACGCTGCCCCAGATGTCGGAAAAGTATGACTCTTCACGAAAGTCGTCGAACTCGTCGAAGCCGTAGACTGGATGAAAGTAGGGGCTCGCAGATACGGCATAAGTGTTGTACCCTAGATCTTTGAGATCGCTGACTAGCGTGTTACGTCTGAGCCTGATAGCCTCTATGTTGAGCGCCTTTATCTTTGTGGTCTCGTGGGCGCCGTGCTCATGAGGATACAGACCTGTGAGGATTGATGCGAATGACGGAAGGGTCCAGGTGCCTGGGGCTATGCAGTTGTTCAGGTAGATGAAGTCACCGAGCTTTGAGAACTCCATTCCTTTGGTCTTGCTGAGCTCCCTGAATACCTCCGGCCTGAAAGCATCGAGCACTATTATCGTTATGTTGGGTTTCTTCATCGGCTCACAGGTTATTTCAAGAGAAAACTATACTAGCGTATGCTACAACGCGTTCATAGTCGTTCGTCACATCCCCTGAATTCGCATACTTGAGCAGGGTGCCGGTCTTTGCGCCCATGCGCCTCGCGAAAAGTGCAGCGACAGTTATCGGACCGTATCCGCACGCACTGTCAGCGCTCTTGAGTATCTTTTCATGAAACGTCTCTGCATCGAGGTTGAAAAGCGATTCTATGGCAGGGATATCCTTTTTCTTCGCAACATCCGCTGACTCATAATGGTTGAAATCAGAACTGGCTATCACAGTCACGCCCCTTTTCCTCATCTTGGCCGCGCCGATTATCGCGTTTGTCAGCGCAAGGCTTGACTGGTAAGATTGGTCGCCCATGCAGATGAAGACGCAGTTGACCTGGCCTATGGCCTTCTGGATGAAGGGTAGCTGCACTTCCACGGAGTGCTCCAACGAATGGGCTATCTCGTCTGCAGAAATGTCTGGCATGCTGGCGATAGTCTCGGAAAGCTCCCTGTCGTTCTTTACAGTGCCTAGCGGCGTATCCCAGTCCTCCAGCGAAACCGCCACAGGGCTGCCATACCCCGTATGGTTCGGTCCTATCACTACGAAGGTATTGAATTTCGATATGGCGTGAGCCTGCTGCAGTGCTGCATAAGTATAGCCGGCAACTGAGCCGGAATAGGTATATCCAGCGTGGGGAGCGACGAACGCCTTGCAGCTGCCCAGCGCACCAACATCAGCCTTGGCAAGCTGCTTGGAGATCATGGCTTCGAGCTCTTTCGGATCCGAAGGATAGAATTGTCCTGCAACGACAGTCTTCCTCACCAAGCGAACGCCTTTCTTAATGAAATTATGCGTTCTATGAATATTTATGCGTAACGTAAAGGCCTATTCTCAGCTTGTGCTGAGAAAGTTGGAAAAAAGATACGGCAGGGAGATACATACGCAACTAAAGCACAGGAACATGACCCATCTCTTCGTAGCGGTCCTGCTCTCTCCTCAGAACACCGACAACCAGGTAAACAAGACCACTGAAGAACTTTTCAGGAGGTTCAAGACATTCAATGATTATGCGAATGCAGACCTGAGAACTCTGAGGAGTTACCTCAGCGGGTTGAACTTCTACAAGACCAAGGCGAGGCACCTGAAGGAAGCAAGTAGGATTATGGTGGAAAGGTTTCACGGAAAGGTGCCGAGGAGCATCGATGAGCTCATGACGCTGCCTGGAGTGGGAAGAAAGGTTGCAAATGTCGTCCTGAATGAGGGGTACGCCATAGACCAGGGCATCGCGATAGACACGCACGCTGGAAGAGTTGCGAGAAGAATCGGACTTGCAAGAAGCAAGGATCCTTACGAGGTGGAGATGAAGCTTTTACAGATATATCCGCAGGAAGAATGGGGGAAGGTCTCCAATTCTTTCATAGAGCTCGGAAGGGATACCTGCGGAGCGAGGAACAAGGAGTGCTTCCGCTGCGTGCTCAAGGAGATATGCCCATCAAGCGACGTACGGAAGCGAGTTCGGCCATAAGCTAACTTTTATATAAGTCATCGGATAAGAAGGATATGATATTCTATGCGTCTCTTTTATCTCGTAAGGCACGGAGCTTTCGATAACACCAAGAGGATACACGCGGGCCGCCTCCCGCTCAGCCTCTCAGAGGAGGGCATACAGCAGGCTCACAAACTGCGCGCATATTTCAAGGGCAAGGACATAGCCAGGATCTACTCAAGTCCGGTCAAAAGGGCCAGGCAGACGGCCGAGATAATAGCGGACAGCATACTGCCAGTATACTACGACCTGCGCCTTGCTGAGACCTTCTCGGCATATCAGGGCATGTGGTACGATGGAAAAATAAACGTCGAAGACGTATACGCGCACAAGAAGGAGCTTGGCGGCGAGGGATTCCAGGATCTGCAGACGCGCACGATGTCGTTCTTCAACGAGGTGATAAAGGACGGCATAGGAAACATGATAATAGTCTCTCACGCCGATCCTTTGTGGTGCCTCTATCTAGGTATCCAGAACAGGCCGCTGACGGATGAATTGAAGGAGCCTGGAGAGTTTGGCAACCCTGAGTACCTACCGAAGGGAGCGATAAGACCTTTCAGGGTAGAGGAAGGGCTCTTTGTGCCTCTGGAAATGATAACCCAGGAGAGCCTTTAGGCTACTTCCCTGATTCAGCAGCTTTTTTGTAAGCATCCCTGAACGGCATTCCTTTTTTCACAAAAGAGTAGGCCTTCTGTGTGGCATAGACTTCATTCGTAAGCCCTTCTGCTGCGCGTTTCTTGTCAACCTTGATTTTGCTCACTATTATTGCTGCAACTCCCAAACTTTGTTCAACGATCTCGAAACTTCTCATGATGGGTTCTTTCGTGAGCTGGAAATCTTTGTTGTATCCTGAGATCAGGTTTGAGACTATTTCCTTGGTCTGAAGCTCGTATGAGTTGATCACATGGTAGTTGGCCCTCATGATTTCCAGTGGATCCGGGTTCTTCTTCTGCGGCATCATCGAGCTTCCTGTGGTTAGGTCCTGCGGAATCACGAAGTAGCCGAACTCGGGCATGCTGAACACTATCATATCCTGAGCCATCTTATTCAGGTCAAGCATGACCATTGAGAGCGAACCGATTATCGCTGACTCGAATTTGCCCCTGCTGTTCTGGACATAGATCGGGTTGTTCTGCACTTTCTTGAACTTGAGTTCTTTTGCGGTAAACTCTCTGTCGATCTCCATCGGGACGCCGTAGCCTGCCCCGGTCCCCAGCGGAGACTGGTCTATGAGATCGTGGACATTCTTCATTAGCTTGAGGTCGTCCTCCATTGCCTCAATGAAAGCCCCGGACCAGAGGGCGATTGAAGATGGCATCGCCTTGCGCGTGTGCGTGTACCCGGGCATCTTTATGCTGCCGTACTTCTTTCCGAAAAGCCTGAACGCTGATATCAACTGCTCTGTAAGTTTCTCGCATTTTGCAAGCTCTGCCTTGTAGTAAAGCCTTAGCGCCACTGCGACCTGATCATTTCTCGATCTGGCCGTGTGGATCTTCTTGCCAACGTTTCCCAGCTTCTTTGTCAGGTAATTCTCTATGGCTGTGTGGCAATCTTCGTCTTCCTGCTTTATCTCGAATCTGCCCTTCTTGTCAAGGTCTATGATCTCGTTCAGTGCGCGCTCCAGCTGGCCCACTTCACTTTTGCTCAGTATGCCGACCTTGCCAAGCATCTTTGCATGGGCTATCGATGCCATGCAGTCGTATTTTACAAGGGCCCTGTCAAGAATGTAGTCGTTGCCGGTGCTAAACCTGTCTATCTCCTTGTTTATCTTGTAGCCCTTATCCCAAAGTTTCACAAAGATCGCTTTTTCTTCTGGCGCCACATGTAGGGCTTCTTCTCTCCCAAAGCGAGGTTGTGCGCCTTTAGTCTTATGGCGTTTATGTTTATGAAGCCTTTGGAATCAAACGCGTTGAATCCACCTTCCTCGTGCATGCTTGAGAGCTTTTGGTCATAGAGCTTGGTGTAGCACTCCCTTCCTATCATGGAGACGTTGCCCTTGTAGAGCGCGACAGTCACCTTTCCGTCTATCGCCTCCTGGCTCTTGTTGAATGCGCTCATCAGGAAGTCCATCTCTGGGGAGAACCAGAACCCGTTGTAGATGAGTTCCGAGAACTTCGGAGCAAGCATGTCCTTCAGGTGCATGACCTCCTTGTCCATTGCAATGCCTTCGAGATCGTGGTGCGCTGCCCAGAGTATAGTGGCTCCTGGTGTCTCGTAGATGCCCCTTGACTTTATGCCTATGAATCTGTTTTCCACCATGTCCATCCTTCCTATCGCGTTCTCGCTGCCCACCTTGTTCAGATATATGAAAAGCTCGAGTGGGTCTGTTTTAGTCACGTGGTGAGTCTTGTCGACCACCTTGGCAGGCATTCCGTCCTTGAAGTATAGCTCAAGTATCGTCTCCTTGTTGGGCGCCTTGGCAGGCGATGCCGTCATGCTGAAGACGTGCTCTGGGGGTCTAATCTTCGGATCCTCGAGGATGCCAGCCTCGTGACTTATGTGCATCAGGTTCTCGTCTTCGCTGTAGGGCTTGGAAGACGACGCCTTGACGTTTATGCCGTGCTCCTTGGCGTAGGATATGAGATCGTCCCTGCCCTTGAAGAGACTGAGGAACTCCTTGTCCTTCCAGGGCGATATCACCTTTATCTTCGGATTCAGCGCATAGTAGGTGAGCTCAAATCTCACCTGATCGTTCCCTTTTCCAGTGGCTCCGTGCGAAACATACTGCGCGCCCTCCTTCTCAGCCACCTCTATCTGGGCTTTTGCAAGAATAGGTCTTGCTAGTGATGTACCGAGCAGATATCTGCCCTCATAGACCGCATCGGCACCAAGGGCCGGAAAGATGAAGTCAGTGACAAATTCCTTTCTCAGGTCGACAACGTAGACCTTTGAGGCTCCGGTCTTGATCGCCTTCTTCTTTACAGCCTCGAAGTCCTCCCTCTGTCCAATGTTCCCCACGAAACAGACTACATTGAACCCTTGCTCTACCAACCACTTGAGTATAACAGAGGTGTCAAGGCCACCGCTGTATGCTAGCACAACCGTCTCTTTGTTCATACGAACCACATTTCATCTGAAGCTGACTAAAAGTAATTATGCAAACGGTTATATATTAATTTTCTGACCTAAATGTTACAAATATTGACAAAAGTGTATTAAATGAGACAAACTTCTGGAGGCGTCAAAATAGCAGACATGGTGCGTACGCACCTGAAGAGCAAGCCCTACACGATAGAGGCACTGCAGAACGGAATAGTCAACTCCAGCTCGCTGGCGAGGCAGGTGCAGAGGGAGCTGGGGCTCAGGAATCACCAGGCGGTCAAGGCCGCGATAAGGAGATACGGGCTGGAGCTCAAGAAAAGGAACACGGACATCGAAATGAGGGCACTCCCGGTGCTGAGCGGCAACAAGATAACGCTGCTCGACGGCATCCATGTCGTCATTGCAGACAAAAAACTCGATCTTGAGAACGATGCTGAGGTGAAGGTAGAATCCCTGTACGTGTATCTGACGAGGAAGAACTTTGCAAGGAACCTCGGGAGGCAGCAGCAGAGCCACATAGTCAAGGTAAACGAGAAGTGCTCGGCAATAATAGTCTATTCCGAGGAGCGGATAGAGAGGACTTCCGGAGTTGTGGCGTTCATAACGGCCGTGCTTGCAGAACAAAACATAAACCTCATAGAGTTTCTGTCATGCTATACGGAGACAATAATAGTGGTGAACAGGGAGGATGCGCTCAGGGCATACCAGATCCTTTCGGAAATAGTAAACTACGGGCTTAGCGCAAAGGCTATAAAAAAGTAGGTACAAATAGAAAACTGAGGATTCAATTTTTGCGGGGGTAGAGTGAGCAAAGGAATGGAGTCTATAAAGAAGGTAGAAGAAGCGGAGAGCCAGGCAAAGACGCTTATCGAGAAGGCGACGGAGAGCAGCAAGCAGATAGTTGACGAGGCCAACGCGAAGGCGAAGAGCATGCTGGACGAGGCCCAGGAGAAGGGGAAGACAGAGAGGGCCTCGAGAATGGAGAAGAAAGCTGCCGAGCTGGAGGAGAAAAGGGCCAAGAGCGAGTCCATGCTCAACGCAGAGGCGGAGAAGGTCAAGAAGGTAAAGGTTTCGGACCGTACACTGCAGGACGTAGCCAAGAAGGCGGCGGATATAATCCTAGGTGCTTAGTGTTGTTCCATACTGAAAAGATGGAAAAAATAAGGATAGTCGGGCTTCAGAGCCAAAAATCTAAGATAATACAGCAGCTGCACATGCTCGGGGTCATAGACCTGAGGAAAAGCAAGCTCGAGCTTCCAGATGACAGTCCGAGCGACTCTCTGGCAAAGATATCGGAGCTTGTGATAAGGTATCATTCGGCTCAGGTGATATTGAGCAAATATCTCAAGAAACAGAAGCAGACGCAAAAACCCCAGAAGGAAGAACACCTATCATTTAACAGGCTGATGGAGAGGGCGGGCGCGTACCAGGTAGTCGGGGATGCGCTGGCTCTGGAGGAGCGAAAGTCTGCGCTGGAAAACGAGCTTTCCAGGATAGATGCTGCAGCAAAGATAGCAAACCTCTTTGTCGGATCTGGTGTTGATTTCTCAAAGCTCAAGAGCGAGATACTAGAGTTCAGCGCGTACCTGCTGGACAAGAAAGCGAGGAAGGTAGCGAAGCAGGCAATACACCAGCTGAGCGAGAAGTACGAGGTAATAGAGAATAAGGTTAAGGAGGGAAGCGTCCTCTTCGTGGCGTATGAAAAGGCGCACGCTGATGCGCTCGAGACTCTCGAGCACGTGCAGAATGTGCGCAAGATAGACATCACCAGCGAGTACCTTGACTCAACAGCCGAGAGCTCCCTGGCGAAGATGGAGGCGCTGAAGAAGAAGCTGAC
>JASHTX010000042.1 GCA_030040335.1 Microcaldota archaeon | reverse complement strand
GATGCTGTCTCAGAAGAGCCCACTGTGATTGTCCCGGTATTTGCGAGTGTCAGCGACACTATGGCGCCTGACGCCTCGGTTACCGTGAGCGCTTCGCACGGGCTCGTGGCCGGGTTGTTGTAGCTGTCGCCCGAATACACAGCGTCCCAGTAGTAGGTGCCTGCGCTGGGATACGAAACAGAACTGGATGCATAGGAGCTGGCGCTGGTAAGAGTTGAGCTTACCTCCTGCTGGTTCTGGGTGCAGGCGCTGTCTGTATAGGTGTAGAAGGTTATGGTGCCCGTAGGACTGTTGCCATTTGCGAGTGAGGCAGAGTCTGTCACCGATTGGCCCACGCCTATGCTGGGGCTGGAAAGCGTAGTGGATAGCGCTGGAGAGCCGAGGGCTGCGCAGCAGCACGGAGTCGCTGTCCCTGCGCAGTCATAAGGCTGGCTGTTGCAGTATCCTTTTTGCTGCTGGCACGCAGAGAGAGATGCGGCGCAATCGAGGTAGTTCGAAAGCTCCGAGCATGTATCGACCGTACTGGTGGTGGATGTGGAGGTTGTCGATGTAGAGCTTGTGGACGTGGTGGTCGATGTCGACGTTGTTGATGTAGTACTCAGGAAGCAGCAGCAGGTAAAGATTGCGCATCCGAAGCCTGCCTGGCACGAGACTCCGCCATCCAGAGTGCAAGAAGTGCCGCTCAGACAGCCCGCACTCGCAACCAGGTTATCGCATCGCGTCTGGTTTATGGTAGTGGTAGGCGCAGTAACAGTGGATTGGAAGTTTGCTTCCTCAGTTATGGGGCCGCCCATTGTTACCGATGCTGTGGTAGATCCACCGGTATAGCTTGCAGCGCCTGAGCCGACCCATCCTGTAAACTCCCATCCGGGATTTGCGACAGCGCTTATCGTGAGAGAGCTATCTGCATCCTCCCAGACGCTTCCAGGAAGCGGCCTGCCAGAGCCGGTGGGGTTGGGGGTCTCTGTCAGGTAGTACTGCGTAATGTAGCCAAGAGTTGCAGTGCAGTTTGAGCTGGGTACAGTGAAGACGCCATTCTGGCCGCCGAACCCACAGCCCTCTATCGACTGGTACGCGTACTGCACTCCGGATCCGTCAGGCAGGCGCGGAACATCAGACGAGAAGCTGTAAGTGTAGCTCGCACCGGATGCATACAGCAGCTCGAGCGGAAACTGGGAGCAGGTATATGTCTTCTGGCCAACTGTAAAGACGGTCTGCCCAGAATTTGTCCCGGCGCACATCGTCTGGCTGATAGAAGGGCTGAGCTCCAGTGTAACTACGGTAGGAGGTGTGAAGTTAACGCTGGCTGTCGCGGAGACGTTTTCGAATGTCGCAGAGATTATTGTCTGTCCTGTAAGCAGGCTGGAGACTGAGGTTACCGCGCTGCCGTTGGTGCCCGTGAGCACGACCTTCTGCGAGAGCGTGGCAAATGTGTTAGATGATGCAAATGTTACGAGAGCGCCGGATACTGGAGTACCGTACAAAGAGACCGTAGCTGTAACCGCATCTGGAACACCTGTTGCGACCTGCGACGTGTTGTCTATGGCCACGTATATCGAGGCGATGGAGTTTTGCTGCTTGAGAATCACAGGCGTGCTGAATTCACCGCTGTAAGTCTGGGGTTGTTGGCTCTGGCAGGTGGCCGTGTCTCCAGACTGGCAGGGTATTGCGCTCAGTACCATCTTCCCGCTGGCAAACGTGCCGACCGGGAGGGACTTCTGCAGCACAGTGGCGTTGCAGACGATCGTGCCTCCTGGCTGGACTACAGCAGGCGAGCACGAGCCTACAGACGTAGAGTTGCTCACGTTAACCACGACCTGAGGTGAAACGATGGGATAGTTGTTGTTGTTCTTGAACAGCATGGCCGCACTTGTAGCTATGGAGTTGGTCCCGAGCACGATATCCTGGCAGTAGACTCCTGAAGCGAAGCTGCAGCTTGGCTGCTGGGCCGTTGAGGATCCGAAGATCAGGAGATGGAAGATGACTATTATCGCGCCGAGTATGAGGATTGCCCAGACGTATATCAGCAGGTAGACCATGCGGGGTTGTTCCTTCTGGGTCCTGACGGACACAGCAGTACTCACAGCCTCGAATCTAGCCGCCATCGAAAGCCCTATTATGAGATAACATATTTGTTAGTCCTTAATAAACTTACGCTGGACGCCGACTCGTATATGAGGTGACTTTTACGTGCCCCCATACCTACATGTTATTCTATATGGCTGAAGGTCCGGGTTTTGCGTACAGCTGGAGTGCCACTATTGTATAACGCTTAATAATGGAGCGGTAGAAGGTAATTAACACCGGTAATTGGAATGCTAGAAGAAGGACCAGTCCGTTACTCGTGGACAGCGGCAGCATTAGCAGACATAACATTTACAGCTGTAGCGTCGCTGTTGGGCTACGAAATATACGGAATAGACGGCGGAGCCATAGCATTCATAATAGTTTCATTCGTCACAATGGCGCTGTCGATGCGCGTCCTCAACGACTGGGACAGAATGGCGGTGCTGAGGTTTGGGCGATACGTCGGCATGATAGGCCCTGGCCTCTACCTTATAGTCCCGTTCATAGACTCTACTCCTATAACAGTAGACATGCGGGTCATAAGTACGGTATTGAGGATAGAGAAGATAGGCACCAAGGATGGCCTGCAGGTTGATGCTGACGCTATAATATCCTGGCAGGTCACAGAACCGCAGAAGGCGATACTCAATGTGCACTCATACTACGACGCTGTTCTGTTCGAGTCGCAGAACGCTGTCAAGGACATAATCAGCAACAGCGTCCTCGCCGAGATACTTGCCGGAAAGGACGTTCTGAGCGAAGACATAAAGAAGCTTATCGGCGACAGGATAGGAGGGTGGGGAATAGAGGTCATATCTGTAGAGCTCAAAGACGTACTAGTTATTCCTGGAAGGACTGCAACCCCGACTACCAGAGAGGCGCTGCGCCAGGCCGAGGAAAGATCTGCGGGCGCCCTGCCGCCGCCTCCCGGAGAGACATACGCGGGAGAAAGCGGAAGAGAGTGAATGCTACATCTCCTCGACAGTCCTTATGCCGAGCAGTCCCAGCATATTTTCCATCACCACGCTTAGCGAGTAGACTATCTGCAGCCTGACCTCCCTTGCTGCCTCTCCCTTTATCACGGGCATAGACTCGTAGAACCTGCTGAAGAGCGATGAAAGGTCAAGAAGATAATCTGTTATGACATTTGGCCTTGTCTCGTAGCACGCCTTCTCCGCAATCTCCTGCGCCATGCCCATCTTCTTGATCAGCTCGAAGTCGTATCCGCGGCCTATCTCATTTGTTGCGCCTTCAGATTGCTTCGAATGCACGTACCCAGCCTTCTTCAGTATCTTCTTTGCCCTCGCGTACGTGTACATTACGTACGGTCCGCTGTTGGCCTCGAAATTCAGCGCGCTTTCCCATGAGAACATTATGCCGCGCTCCGGTGCTATCCGCAGGTACTCGAACTTTATTGCGCTAAGCGCTATCGCCCTTGCGATCGCCTTGGGATCGGCATCGGGCGAGATCTTCTTGCTGCCAGAGACCATCTCCAACGACTTCTGGGTCGTCTCCCTGAGCAGATCGTCAGCCGTGTAGTTTCTTTCCTCCCCGAGCCAGTTGCCGCTCCTCCCCTTCAGGCTCTCTCCCTCGATTCCGACCTTGCCGTATGCTATGTGCATGTAACCGGCCGCCTGCTCCTTGTAACCGAGCAGGTAGATCATCGCCCTGACTATCTGTTGTTCAGGGGACTGGCTGGCATCTATGGTGTTCATTATCATCTTGCCGCCTCCGAATCCCATCTCGCTGCCGTCGGGCGACGTCGTATAGAGCGGTTTCTGGTTTGGCTGCTTGGGCAGGAATACCTTGTATTTGAACTTCCTGTCCATGAGCCCGAACTTCCAGAGATGGAATGCGAGGTCCTTGGCCGCATATGTTGCAACGCCGTTGCTCCTCACCAACACCCTTACGCTCTCTTTGGGATTCTTGAACTCTCCAGCAAGATCCTTCGCTTTCTCGAGCCTTACAACCAGGCAGCCTTTGTACTCGCCCTCCTCCATCACCTCGGCTATCCCTCCCGTCTTGACAAGGTCAAGCGCAGACTCGAGGAGCTTTGCGTGCACAATGTCGCTCTCCCACATCAGCACGTCGTGGTATATGCCATATTCGAAAGCGGTCTCGTACTGCGCCCTCACTGCCCGCTCGGCTATCTCCCGGGCCTTTCGTGAAACATCGTTGTTGCCTTCTTCCATCTTTTTCAGTATGCCGCTTATCTCCTTTTCGCGTTCCTTCGCCATCGCACTAGCCTTGACGTACTGTTCGCCGAGCCAGAGGTCGAACTTCTTGTCTGGCTCTGATTTGGTTTCCATGTAAGACCAGAGCGCCTCTGCAACCTGGAGGCCGAGGTCGTCTATGTAGTCTGTGCGCTCGACCCTGTAGCCGCAGAACTCCATTATGTTGGATATGGAGTCGCCGAGCAGCGCGCTGCGCACGTGGCCAACGTGCCAGGGTTTTACCGGATTTACGCTAGGAAACTCGGCCACGACCTTCCTGCCTTCACCGATATTGCTGGAGCCGTAGGCATGGCCTTCATGAGATACGCTCTGCAGGACGAGTGAAGCATAGTGCTTCTCCTCGAAAAACGCATTCACGTATCCGTTGCTTGCCTCGACCTTTGAGATGTAGCTGAAAGCTTCCATCTTTTGCGCCACGTTCTTTGCTATTTCTGCGGGACTCTTCTTCGCAATCTTGGCAAGCTTGAATGCTATCGATGAGCTTATGTCGCCGTTGGGCGGTTCCGGGAAAGAGAGCGACATGTCCAGCTGCGCCCTGTCGACCTTCGAGCCAGGATACGCTTTTGCTACCGCGTCGCTCAGCAGCGCGATGAATTCCTCCTTTGCCTTCCTGCTGGGTGATCCCGCCATAGATTCAACCAATCTTCCTATCGAACTCTTTTATTGCATTCGGTATGGCGCTGACAACGTCGGTTGCGATTATGTGGTCGCCCATGCTCCTGTGCAGCCTGTCGCCGATTGTGCAAAGCAGATATTCACCTGCTACAGCGGCGTTGAAGATGTCATCGCCCATCACCCCGAATCCTCCGATTATACCGGAGAGCACATCTCCTGTTCCCATTGTGGCAAGCGCTGCAGACCTTGCTTCTATCACCTTGAACCTCTCGCCATCGCTTACCACGCTTCTGTGCCCTTTGATCAGTACCGTAGCGTTCAGCTTTTCCGATACAGCCCTCGCGGCTTTTATCCGGGAGCTGGTGTCGGTCTCGAGCGTTTTGTGTTGGTAGAAAAGCCGCAGTTCGTAGGCATTAGGGGTAAGCAGAACGTTCTTGTTCAGTTTCTTCGCATGCCTAACAGCATAGAGGGCATCTGCGTCTACGACCAGATTCTTGTGCAAAGAGCTCGCATAGGTTATGAATGCGGCAACCGTTCTCAATGTCTCCGAGGACCTTCCCAGCCCTGGACCGATTACAATGCATCCCGCTCTCTTCGCAGCGGTCTTCAGTATCTCAAGGTCACCTGAGTCGAGGTACGCGCCTGTGAGAGGCCTGACAACCAGGTTGGGCGAGGCCTTCCTGACAGCCAGCTCTATGCTTTTTGGCACGCAGGTTATCGCGTAGCCTGCGCCAACGCGCAGTGCCGCCAGCGTATTGTTAGCAGCAGTCGCTGCCATCACAGGGGCGCCATGGTATGATGCACCACCGCCGATCACAACAACCTCACCGTTCAGGAACTTGTCAGAATAGGGCTCCCTTTGCCTGTACGCGAGCCTAACGTCCTTCTTGCTCGCGAGATATTTTGCAAACTCTTTTAAGTTTTGCATAGTAGTAATAAGAACGGGGGCTTAAAATAGCTTATCAGTTGATTCTCTGAAAATCTACAAGTTCAAGGACAAGTACGTCGTTTACCTGCCCTTTGAAGTGATAAAGCAGCTGGGGCTGAAGGGCGACGAGGATGTCGACTTCTTCAAGTTCAGCGACAAGGCCTTCCTATTCACAAAGAAGGAAGACGTCACAAGGCTGCTGATGGGCACTACGAGCAGCATAAGCGCGGGTCCAGCGCCTGCCAACCAGACAGAAAGGAGGAACGTCAACATAACCCTGGATGAGATACAGGTGCTCAAGAAGCTCGACACGCTGAGGTACTCGAACAGGACTCCTGCGAACGTCTCGAAGATACTCAACGAGAGCGAGAAGAAGGTCTTGCAGGCACTGATCAACAAGAAGGTGGTGCTGGTATACAGGGACAGGAAAGACTCGCCGTACAGCATAGCAAAGGATGTTTACGACAGGTTCCTGATGAGGAAGAAGGGAGTAATGCCTGTAAAGAAAGAGGAATTGAAGATGGTCATACAGCCGCAGCCTCCGAGCGTGAAGGTTCCGCAGACTGTAGAGAATGAGAACGTGAAAAGGCTTGAAGCCGATGGTTTTGTGGTGCTTCCTACCGAAGCAGAGGCATCCGCGCTCTCGCTTGCTCTGGAGGACAGCATAAGATCTGGCAAGGTGCTCGGAATAAGGGCGTTCAACAAGAAATTCTACATAGTGCTGCGCGCATTCTTCGACAAGAACAGCGGCAAGATAATAAAGGAGCTCAAGGAGGGGCCGAAGAGCGTGAGCGAACTGGTCAAGCAGACCTCTCTGAACGAGGACGGAATAAGGGCGATGCTCTACCTGCTCTCTGAACAGGGGGACGTCAGCGAGAGGAGGAAGGACACCTTCACGCTTATCTAGTGAGCAGATGAAGATAGGAATAATTTCTGACACGCACGACAACATAGTGAACACAAGGAAAGCTGTTGAGAGGTTCAAGGCTGAGGGCGTGGCGTACGTGATACATCTGGGGGATTACGTAAGCCCCTACATAATTAGGGCCTTCGTCGGGGTGAAGCTCGTGGGTGTATTCGGGAACAACGATGGCGAGAAGTACGGGCTCATGAACGCGTTCAAGGAGATCGGGGGCGAGCTCAAGGGCGACTTCTACGAGTTCGAACAGGACGGCATGAAGTTCGCATGCACGCACGGCACCGTAGAGCAGCTCAGGGATGCGCTCATCTCCTCGGGAAAATACGACGTTGTGCTATACGGGCATACGCACGAGGCAGTAAACAGGCAGGTCGGCAGGACTCTTGCAATCAATCCGGGAACCGCGCACGGTTTTGACGTAAAGCCCACCGTGGCGGTCTTTGATAGTAAGGAAAGGAAGGCGGAGATAGTAAACCTTTGATCAGAGCGCGGCGAAGTGGTCGAGGATTATTATGAAGAGCGTGAAGAGCGCAACTGCTATGAGCACGTACTTTACGTCTATCTTCGGCCCGTGCTCTGGCGCGTCGTAGAAGCCGAGTATGCCGGCCTGTTGCTGAGGTGTTGCAATCGCCATCTCTTCATCTTTTCTTCTTTCTAACTTTTTTACCTTTCACATTTAATAAGGGCGATGGGTGTAAGGCCTGATAGACCAGGATCTGCCAGATCGTATCGGCGTAGCTAACCGCGTAGGAGATGAAGATGCCGATTATTGCAACGCTGGCAAGCGTGAAGACAAACTCCGCCAATCCGCCTACGATGCTTGCTATTATCCCGACCAGGACGGCTACGCCAAAAATATACCACAGATTGCCTTTTGTCTCACTCCAGCTGGTCTTCAGCGAGGCTATGACTCCGCGCCCGCCGAGCACACACTCGGCTTTAGAGAGCCGCAGCCTGAAGTAAACGTAGAGGATCGGTATGAAGAAGACCAGCAGCAATACCAATCCGACAAGCGCACTTGAAAGTATGACCAGGAAAGCCACACTGAAGAGCAGAAGCGCCAGCACCGCGATTATAAGGAAATTGGAGATTGAGACGCCAAGCAGCGGCAGATATCTCCTGGCCGCCTTGCCCGCAGAATCATTCGCATCATCCTGTTTTGCAGCGGCGGAGCTCATTACAGCGGCGACTATAAAGACATCAAACAGGGCGACCAGCAGGGTTCCAGAAAGCAGCGCGGGCAGGAAGGGAATGACTACAGGCAGTAGGATTCCAGGGGAAGGGTTTTGCGGCAGTTCTTTGATTGCAGCAAGGAATGGTTGATCCGAAAAGTAAGCCAACGAACTCGCCAACGCGCCGAGAATCACGAAAAACAGCGTGCTCCTCTTTTTGTACAGCAGCTGGAAACTATCGGAAACGGTGCTCCATAAGTCGGGCAGCATACGATCTATCCGAGTCTGTTAAGAAGCATAACTATTTCTGCGTTGCGAGCGCGCCATCAAGCGCCCTCCCGCAGGGGCAGCGTCTCCTGTCTGGTATCAGGGGCAGCATCCTTTCTATCAGGCCCTTGACCTTCTCGATGTTCTGCGAGAACATGTTCATGACTTCAGCGTTTGAGACAGGCTCCACTCCTTTCTTCCCTACCAGCCCGACATCATAATCTGTCACCAGACCTATTCCCAGATAGCAGAGCTGCCTTTCCCTCGCAAGCATGACCTCGGGATACTGGGTCATGTTGATTGTGTGGAAACCCTGCCTGGTGAAGAACATCGACTCGGCTCTTGTGGAGAACCTTGGCCCGTTCACTACGACAATAGTGCCCTTATCATGGAAGCTCAGCCTCATGCTCTTCGCTGTCTTTATCGCTATGCTCCTGAGTTCCGGGCAGTAAGGATCCGCGGGACTGACGTGCATCACCGTATCCTGATCGAAGAAGGTGTCCTTCCTGCCCTGCGTCATGTTGAAGAACTGATCAAAGAAGACGAAGTCTCCGGGCTTGTACTTGCTCGAGACCGATCCGCAGGCGCCTGTTGCCACTATCCTCTTTACTCCGAGTTTTGCCAGCGCGTCGATGTTGGCCCTGTAGGGCACCATGTGTGGTGGAATCGTGTGCTTGCTGCCGTGCCTCTGGAGAAAGGCCACGGTCTTGTCTGCCATTGTGCCCACGGCGATTGCAGAACTCGGCTTTCCATACTGCGTGCTCTCTTCAACGAGCTTCGGGCCGCTCAGCAGCGAGTAGAAGCCTGAACCGCCTATTATTCCTATTGCAGCGTCTGCCTTCAGCAAAACACCTACTTCTTGGTTTTCTTTGAGGATCTCCTCCTAAGGAAGATTATCAACGCGACTATCACGACCACTGCCACAGCGGCTTCCAGCACAGACGTGCCGTAGGTCGAGCTATAGACGGTTACGAAGTAGTTGTTGGACCCAGAGAACTGCTGGTTCAGGGCGCCGTTCGGCTGTTCCCACTGCTCATAGAGCATGACCGGGTAGTTCCCGGCCACGCCGTCTGTATCTATGTCCACCAGGAATGTCACGTTCGTGGACTGGCCAGGCTGAAGGTTGTTGATGTATGCGGTGCTTGCTACAGGCGTTGCGGGATATGAGGTCTGCAGGCTCAGCTGCACCTCATTTGCATCACTGCTCCCAGTATTTGTGACCTGAAAGACAACGGGCACGTCAGTTGCACCTGGCGAGAGGTCTGTGCTACCGGAAGTCACATTGAATCTCGCTGCCTGAGCGATCGAGAGATTCAGGGTTTGTTCAGTTGAAAAGCGCTGGTTCAGATCAGAGGAATAGTACGTCATGTTGGCGAGTATGTCCGCCTTGCCTACTCCTTTTGCTGCGACCAGAAGGGGCTCGTCGACGCTGGAGCCCTGGGTCAGGTTCGAGATGAAGAAGGTTGTGACCGAGCTAAGGATGTTGACGCCCTGCTCACCGGAGACTGTAACCGTGACGTTTTTTGCATTGCCGTAACCGGTGTTCTCTATCTGGAGCTGCAGCGTCTGGTTGTATCCGGAGTAGAGGGATGCCGGCTGAGGGCTCGAAGTTACAACTTTTATCTGTGGTTTGTTCTCTACATAGAAACTGACGGGCATCGAGGCCACAGAGATTACCTCCTCTGAACCGAGCGCATAGTAGGATGTGTTGAAGTAGACCTTGTACACGCCTGCTGGCGTGGTCGCCGGTATTGCGAACGTGTAATTGTAATACTGGGGATTCAGGCCGGGATTTATCTGCCCCACGGTCCTGCTGCTGCCTGGAGAAACGTTAATGATCGGGTAGCTGCCGCTCGCCTGCAGATTGATATTGTTGACCCACGATCCGTAGGAGTTGTATATCTGGAACCTTATTGTAACGTTTGCCCCTGCCACTACAGGATTCGGGGATACCGAGACGTTAGCGAGGGAGAGTGCGTTATCCAACTCCGAAGTAGCATGCACCGCCACCATCAGCAGCGAGAGCATCAGCACAGATGCAATCAGACATGTTTTTGCGTTCATTAGTTCACCAATAATCATGACACATTATTATATCATAGCTGCTCGCTCGTGTTCTTGAAGAAGAGCGCGGCGATTGCCACCATAACGCACGTGAATGCGATTAGTATGATCGTAGTCGAGATGAGTATGCTCAGAGGGAGCGAGCCCTTTATCATTATGTCCCTGGTAGCGTTGACAGCATAGGTCAGTGGGTTGAAGGTAGCGAGGGGCTGCAGGAATCCTGGCAGCAGCGTGACTGGCACGAAGGCTCCGGCAAGGAAGGACATTGGCATGGTGACCGTCTGCGCCACCAGTGCGTAAGTCTGCAACTGCTTGGTCCTGGATGCGAGAGCAACTGAGAGCGAGCCGAAACCGAGACCCACCAGAAAGATCACCCAGAGAAGTTCAAGGAAACCGACAAGCCCTGCAGCGATTGTTGCGCCGATCAGGAGGCCTATCACCAGGGCGGTGTACGCGCTGAAGGCGGACTGCACAGTACCGTAGGCGATCTTGCTGAGCAGAACCGAGTACTTGTTTATCGGAGCCGTGAGGAACGCCTTGAGGTTGCCCAACTCCCTGTCGCTCAATACCGTGAAGCCGCTGCCGAACATCGAACCGAAAGCGGCAACCATTATTATTATGCCTCCTACAACGAAACTTTCGTAGTTGCTGCCTGCGCCGTATGCGTAGTCGCTGACGACGCTGATTGAACCGGGACTTGGATCTGAGACCGGACTCGTGGGACCGTTGTTTATGCCCTCTGACGCGACCTTGGAGACCACGCTGCTGACCACAGAAGCGGATTGTGGTTGTGAATTATCTAGATAGACGTAGACCGTGGGAGTGGATCCGGGATCTGAGTTGAAGCCAGGTGGAATCACGATCACCGCGGCTACAGAGCCCTGCGCAAGGAGGCTCATTGCCTGTTGTTGGGTGGTGTAGCTTGCAACGTTGATGTTGTTGCCCAGCTGCAGCGCGTTTATGAAATTGAGCGACGCTATGCTCCCGTCGTAGTTCACGAGGGCTACGGGCACGTTCTTCGGAGAGCTGCCGAAGCTTCCCAGAAGCAGAATGAAGACGATGGGGAAGATGAGGCTTCGCACCACGCTAACCCTGATGTTCTTCTTGAAGATCAGCATCTCCCTTGTAAAAAGCGTGTAAGTGTCTCCTAGCAGGCTCATCCGGTCACCTTCTTCCCATCAGCACCCTTGTCCTGGAAGTATCTTCGCCGGTCTGATCCCTCACCTCCGAGCCGGTTAGCTTCAGGAAGACATCGTCTATTGTTGGTTCGTGCATGCTGATGTTGTGGACCACGACCTTGCTTTCTGAGAGGAGGCGCATCAGCTTTTCGAGCTTGTCAACGGCCTTGCCTGTGTTGGGTGCGACGACCTTGTTGCTGGGCACCTGCGGCTCAAGACCCGCCTTCTTGAACGCCTGCGCCACCTTGGGCAGGTCGTCCTTGTCTGCGCTCGCCTCTATAAGCGTGCTCATGCCTATCTTCTGCCTCAGTTCCGCCGGCGTACCCAGGGCTATCAGCCTGCCGTGGTCTATTATCCCTATTCTGTTGGCCAGCTGGTCTGCCTCTTCCAGGTACTGAGTTGTCATAAGTATCGTCACGTTCTGCTCCTTGTTTATCTTCCTGAGCAGGCCCCATATCTTTGTCCTGTTCTGGATGTCCAGTCCCGTTGTAGGCTCGTCAAGCAGAAGCACCTTGGGCGTGTGCATCAGTGCCTTCGCAGTCTCAAGCCTGCGCTTCATGCCGCCCGAAAATGTGCCCGCGTATGCGTCCTTGAAAGAATTTAGATCTGCAAGGTCAAGCGCGAAGTCCACGCTCTTCTTCAGCTCCGAGGCGGGTATGTGATAGAGCTTCCCGAATATCATGAGGTTCTGTGCTGCTGTAAGCTCCGGTTCCACTACCGTCTCCTGCGTCACTATCCCTATCTCCTGCCTTGCTTTCTCGGGATGCTGCTGCATATTCACTCCGTCAACCAGGACTCTGCCAGAAGTCGGAGTGAGAAGGCCGAGAATCATGTTTATCGTTGTGCTCTTGCCCGCACCGTTGGGTCCGAGCAGGCCGAAGATCTCGCCGCTCTTTATGTTAAGACTGACATTGTTGACCGCGGTAAGGTCGCCGAACTTCTTGACCAGGTTTTCTATCTGAATCGCGTATTCGCTCATTTCTATTCCTTGATCATCTTGATAATTCCGCCGAACGACTTTAGCATTGCAATCTTCATTTCCCTGACTATTTTTTTACCTTCTGGAGTCAGAGTGTAGTTCTTTCTGGCAACCGCGCCCTTAAGGACTACCTTGCTCCTTATGTATCCGTGCTTTTCGAGTGAGTTGAGCGCATTGTAGAGGTCGCTCTTAACCACACCGCGCAGGAACCATATCTTTTTTTCCTGTATGGCCTTCAGAAGCTCATAGGGGTATCCCTCTTTCCTGCAGAGGTGGCTAAGCAAAATTACTTTCAGCACCTCGTTCCTGTAACCCTTGCTCAGATAATTCTCATCGTCCTGCATTCAACCTATAGTCTATATTTACACCAGTCTAATATAAAAGGCTTTGGTATTCCTTCAGCGCCTCTTCTCTCTGCAGAACAATAGCTCTATTAACTTTTATTGTGATTAGTACGAGTCTTATTGTGTTTGGATGATAGACTACGCGCAGCTTGAGGCGAAGTGGCAGAAAGCCTGGGAAGACGCCAAGCTTTTCGAGGCCGATGTCAGCGACAAGAAGCCTTACATGATCACGGCGGCATTCCCGTACGCAGAGATGCCGCAGCACATAGGACACCTGCGCACTTACGGAATCGCAGATGTGCTCGCCAGGTACAAGAGGATGCAGGGTTACAACGTCCTCTTCCCGATGGCATTCCACGGCAGCGCGACCCCGATAATATCAATCGCGAAAAGGATAGCCGACAAGGACAGCGACCTGATAGAGACGATGAGGATATTCCACGTGCCGGACGACGACATAAAGATGATGGTCGACCCTACCTACATAATCAGCTACTTCACAAAAGAGCTCGAGGAAGGAATGCACCGTGCGGGCTACAGCGTGGACTGGCGCAGGAAGTTTGTCTCGATAGAGGGCTTTTTCGGGAAGTTCGTTGAATGGCAGTTCGGCATACTCAACAGCAAGGGGTATCTGGTGCAGGGCAAGCATCCCGTGGGCTGGTGCCCGCTCGACAACAACGCGGTTGGAATGCACGATACCAAGCATGACGTTGAACCAGAGATAGAAAGGGAGACGGCAGTGAAGTTCAGGATAAACGGCGAAGATGCAAGCTTCCTTTGCAGCACATACAGACCCGAGACGATCTTCGGGGTGACGAACGTATTCGTCAACCAGGATGCGAAGTATGTGCTGTGCAAGATTGATGGAGAAAGCTTCTACATAGCCAAGGAAGCCGCGGCTATGCTCGCGTTCCAGAGAAAGATGGAGATAACCAAGGAAGTTGATGGGAAGGAACTCCTGGCCAAGAAGTGCGCCAATCCTATTACCGGCGAAATACTGCCCGTTCTGCCTGGTTTCTTCGTGAAAGAGGACATAGGAACAGGGGTTGTGATGAGCGTGCCGGCCCATGCGCCGTTCGATTATGCGGCGCTAGAGAGGCTAAGGGCCAGCGGCTACTCCATGCCCGATATCAAACCGAAGAAGGTCCTAGAGATCAAGGCAGGCAGGTCGCTCAACGATTCAGGCTCTGCAGGAACAAATTCCGCACAACTAGACATACCAGCTCTGGCCTACCTCGAACTGC
>JASHTX010000041.1 GCA_030040335.1 Microcaldota archaeon | reverse complement strand
GCAGATAGAGATAACCCTCTCCTAATCCTAAACGAACTGGCAAAAATGCTTATATAGCAATGGGAAAGAAGACTTGATATGACCAGCCCCAATTCATTACTGAGGATGAAGCTCGGACTTGCCGCAAGCAGGACCATGCCAGAGGGCAAATACGACGCAGAATCGCACACGCGGAAGGCTGCCAAAGAATTCATATCTATGCTAGCGAATGATGGCGAATTATTCACAATATGGAAACTGAGCACCTCCAAAAGAGGAGAGTTTTCCGGACTTAATAGATCCTACCTCGACTATACCACCGTATTCAGAGCAAGATATCCAGACAGCAGATTCCCTAGGAAACTCGTCGGCGCATTGCCCGATGCTGCCAAAGAGTATGTCGATGCCGAGATTGCATCTGGAAGCCCTATAGGGGCCACCATGCGCGCTTTTGCAGAGAGGCGCAGTTGACTATTCACTTCTTGATTCCGGCCTCCTTCTTAAGTGTCGCTGCCTTGTCAGTCTGTTCCCATGTGAACTCGTCTCCTTCTCTTCCAAAGTGGCCATATGCCGCCGTTTTCTTGAATATTGGTCTTCTCAGCTTCAGGTCTCTGATTATCGCTCCTGGCCTCATGTCGAAGTTCTTTTCAACAATTGCCGTCAACTTGTCATCGCTTATCTTTCCAGTGCCCAGGGTGTTTATGTAGAACGAGACCGGTTTTGTCACGCCTATCGCGTAGGCTATCTGGACCTCGCACTTGTCTGCCAATCCCGCAGCGACAATGTTCTTGGCTATATACCTTGCCAGATAAGCCCCTGACCTGTCCACCTTTGTCGGGTCCTTGCCGCTGAAGCAGCCTCCGCCCGACTTCCCTATGCTCCCGTATCCATCTACGACCGTCTTTCTGCCTGTCAGGCCCGAATCCGCAAGCGTTCCTCCAATCGTGAACTTGCCGGTTCCGTTTATGATATACTTCGTATCCTTATCCAGCATGTTTTTAGGGATGACCTGCTTGATTACATGTTCTAGCACGTCTTTCCTTACCTGCTCGATCGTCGAGTCGTTGCTGTGCTGTGCTGCTATTATGACTGTGTCAACCCTCTTCGGAACTCCATCCACGTATTCTACTGTGACCTGCGACTTCCCGTCAGGCCTTAGGTATGGTATTATGCCCTTCCTTCTGCATTCTGTAAGCCTCATGACCAGCTTGTGGGAAAGAACTGTGGGCAACGGCATCAATTCAGGAGTCTCGTTGCATGCGTATCCGAAGACAAATCCCTGGTCTCCAGCACCTATATCGAGGCCCTTCTTCTCGTCAACTCCGAGTGCAATGTCAGGAGACTGTTCTTCTATGGATGTGACCACTCCGCAGGTGGCCCAGTCAAGGCCGTCCTTAGCGTCATCAAGCCCTATCTCCTTGAGCGTGCGCCTCACTATTTGCGGTATGCTCACATACGAGCTGGTGGTTATCTGGCCTGTCACCACCACCATGCCCTGCATGATCAGCGTTTCCGCATCAACGTGCGCAGAAGGATCTTTTGCAATTATGGCGTCCAGCACAGAATCGGATACCATGTCTGCGACCTTGTCCGGATGACCCTCGGTAACACTCTCGGCTGTTATAAGATATCTTGTCATTTTACCCCTTTTTCAATAAGCAGTGGAATAACTTAGTGATTCATTTCAAGCTAACACTATAAATTATTTTGTGTCATTAATATTCAGTTTTGAATATCAAACCATGTTCAGCGAAGCGAACATCACAGGCAGTATTATCGTCGCGTCGCCGTCAATCGTAACGTACTTGGCCTTCTCCTTTACTTTACCCCATGAAACTGCTTCTGTGAGCCTTGCTCCGGAGAGGCTACCGTCAAACTGCGTTGCAGTAGTTATGTAGACCGCATAGTCGAGGCCACCCTTGAATTGATTCCACCAGATTACGTGGTGCTTGCTTATGCCTCCGCCTATCATCAAAGCACCGGTCTTCTTGTTGTCGAATGCAATATCGCTGAGCTTAAGTTCGTCCTTGATGAGGTTGAGCTTGAATTTGTGGTTCTGGGAAAAGATGGAAAGCTGTGTGCCGAAAGCACCATCCAATATTCCGGGGTTGAAGATGGGCACCTTGTGAAGATACGCCTGCCTTATTATCGAATTGCCATCTTTCATTCGCTTCCCGAACTCGAAAGCGATCTCACTTGCGCTGTATTCCTCTTTGTAGTCTCCAGATTTGTATATGTCATCCATTATTTCATTGAAGTAGTTCTCAACAGCGATTCCATACTCTTTCTGCTCTATGAAGACATTGCCGAGCCTGTATACGCCCATCCTGTGCAGTTTCGCATCATCAGCATAGAAACTTCCAAGGTTGTACCTTCCGCCATAGGCCCTGGCCAGATCGTGGTCTAGCGTTCCGCCCGTTGTTATTATCGCGTCGAAATACTTTACCGATTGAGCGAGCGCTCCCCGCAAGCCGGTCGAGACTATATCTGCAGGAAAAGAGAGGAAGTTAAACGAATCCTTGTCTTTGAGCATGTCCTTGACGATATCTATCCCTGTGACCATGTGCTGTGCAGAGAAGCCACCGACGCTTCTCATGCTGTCTATCAGCTGGCCTACCCTCATGTTCTTGCTTATCCTGATGTCCCTGACCTGCTTACCCAGCAGGCCCTTCTTAGATTCGCTTGCCATCTAGGTGCCCTCCTCCCAGCTGTTCATGTACCTTATTTGCTCTTTGCTCGGCGTATCGATCTTGATTCCCATCGTTTCGAGCTTAAGTCTTGCCACTTCCTGATCTTGTTCCGGCGGAACCTCATACACTCCAGGCTTCATTGACCTGCCCTCATTCGTGAGCTTTATCAGCGAAAGCAATTGGTTTGCGAAGCTCATGTCCATGACCTCGCTTGGGTGCCCTTCTGCGGCAGCGAGATTCACCAGTCTGCCCTCGGCCAGCACGTATATCTTTCTGCCGTCTGGCAAAACGTACTCCATGTTGTTGTCCCTTATCTGCCTGCGGTGTTTGGCGATCTTTTCCAAACCAGCAACGTCCACCTCCACGTTGAAGTGGCCAGCGTTTGCCACTATGGCGCCCTCTTTCATCTGCCCGAAGTGCTTGCCTGATATTATGTCCTTTACCCCTGTGGCTGTTATGAATATGTCTCCGAGCTTCGATGCTTCATCCATGGTCATGACTCTGAAGCCTTCCATCCTTGCCCTGAGTGCGTTTATCGGATTTATCTCTGTGACTATGACGTTTGAACCCAGTCCTCTCGCCCTTGAGGCTATTCCCCTGCCTACGTGTCCGTAGCCTGCGACTACCACGTTCTTGCCAGCGAAGAGCACATTCGTGGCTCTTATTATCCCGTCTATGGCGCTCTGGCCTGTCCCGAAGACGTTGTCAAAATCTGATTTTGTCTGGGCGTCGTTGACTACTATTATCGGATACCTGACCTTGCCTGCTTTTTCCATCGCCCTTAGTCTGAACACTCCTGTCGCGGTTTCCTCGGTTCCTCCATAAAGCCACTTGAGATACTCGGTTCTTTTTCCATGTATTGTGGATATCAGGTCTGCGCCGTCGTCAAGAGTCAGAGTAGGCTTTATCTTAAGCGTCTGTTCTATGCACCAGTAGTAGTCCTTCGGAGGCAATCCTCGCCAGGCGTATATCTCTATTTTGTTGGCTGCAAGTGCTGCTGCGATGTCATCTTGTGTCGATAGTGGATTGCAGCCGCACCATGCCACCTCAGCCCCGCATGCCTTTATTGTCTCAACAAGCACGGCCGTTTCCTTTGTCACATGCAGACATCCGGCAACTCTCATTCCTTTCAGGCTTTTTTTCTTTGAGTGAATCTCCCTGAGCTTCATCAGGACAGGCATCCTTGACTCTGCCCATTGTATCTTCAGCCTTCCCTGCCCTGCCAGTGAGGCATCTTTTATCTTACTCATAAAACCCTAGAGGAATAGGCGCGCAGAATATTTATAGCATTCCTTATCTCTTCAGCTGTGAGTGGCTCTTCGCCAGTGTCAGGGAAGCTTCAGCGGCTATCAGGTTCAGCTCGCCTGCGAGGCAGGTGCCAGCGACCAGTTCCGCAAACGCCAGCCTGATCTTGCCCTCTGCATCGTTCTCCCCGTACATACCCAGTAGCGAAAGCGCTTCCTTCTGTGTTTCTCTCTTTGTACCACCGCCATATGTGCCTACTTCTATCGCAGGCATGAAGATTGAGATGTA
>JASHTX010000040.1 GCA_030040335.1 Microcaldota archaeon | reverse complement strand
CAGAAGTTCAGCAATAAGTATGAGGTGGTCTTATCCAACGAACCGATAAAGGAGGCGATGCTAGAGATAAAGAAGGCGGGCATACACCTGGAGCTCACGGACCTGATAATACCGCGCGTGGGAGAGTCACTGGAGGCATGCGACCGGCTGACAAGATGGATATTCGAGAATCTCGGACCCGATACTCCGATACAGTTCACGAGGTTTCATCCGGATTACAAGATGCTGGATTATCCGGTGACGCCCTATGAGACGCTGAAAAAGCACTATGACCTGGCGAAAAAGAACGGACTGCGCTACGTTTACATTGGCAACGTGCCTGGCAACCCCCATGAGGACACCTACTGCCCTGGCTGTGGCGCGAGAGTCATTGACAGGTTCGGCTTCCAGATAACCGGATTCGAACTCACAGAAGACATGCGCTGCAAAGGATGCGGATACAGGATATTCATGCAGGGGAATAGGCCTGAGGAATTTGCATACAGGGGCATCGAGGCCCTCTACTGATCGGCATTAGCTTCCAAGCGCGCCTTTGATAGTGTTAAGAAACTTCAGCGAGGCATTGACCAGTGCAGGCGAGGAGGTTGAGTTTAGAGGCTCGTAGGCGCCGATTCTCACGTAAGCATTCCGATAGACGAACTGTACGGAGAAGAACCGGTAAGGTTTCGAATAAAAGATATGAGCAGCGGTGTCCACTTCTGACCTGAACTCCAGACCAACAGAGGAGTTCCCAATCTGCGGGATGCTGTAGGGCGTGGCGTTGAATGTTGTATTTATGTCATCAGAGTATGCCCGCATTATGTTCTGGGCTGATTCGGACGTGTTGCACACCTCTACTATCGACTGCACTACGATGGCGCTGTTTTGCGGGAATGTACCTGAGTAGTATGAAGTAACGCCACCGTTCGCCTGAACTGAGGCATTGATCATCGAAAAAATGGCAGTATACAGGGCTCCGGGGTATTTTGGAGGATAACTGGAGTTGATTGCTGACTGAGGCTGAATTGAAGATGTGCTTACTACATACTGCCCTGGTGCGCTAGTAAAGTAGGACTCGTTGAGCAGGAAGTCGTTGCTGTCTTGTAACGGCGCTATAGAGGTCGTTGCACTTGTTGCAATAGTTGTAATTGTTGCAATGGAGCTTGATGATGTCTGTGAAGGAGCGCTTCTGGAAAGAAAAACAAAAGCGAGCGCAACAACGACCAGAACGATTATAACTGCCCCGAATATAACGACCTTGCTAGCCATACCACTTCCTACGTTTGTTAGTGTTAGGACTTTGATAGATTAATAACCTTTTCTGTGGTTGCAAGCCGGAAGTGTCTGGCACATGAAGACCTGACCGGGCAGAGCGTAGAGCTGTTTTATTCGCAGTCGCACGTAGTGCCGAAGCTGCAGGTTCCTCCATCTGCCACGCACGCATCGCACTCGCATTCGCAGTCTCCTGAGCAGCTAGGAGCCGTGGTGGTGACAGATGATGTAGAGGTGGAGGTTGATGTAGATGTATAGAGAGCGATGGTTGAGGTCGAAGTGGAGGTTGAAGTGGATGTTGAACTAGAAGTGGATGTGGAGGTTGTGGAGGTGGAGGTTGAAGTGGATGTGTTGGTGGAAGTAGTTGTGGAAGTAGAGGTGGACGTGGAGGTGGTGGAGGTGGAAGTAGAGGTGGATGTGGAGGTGGATGTTAACGTAGAGGTCGAGGTGCTGGTGGAAGTAGAGGTAGAGGTGGCGGTAGAGGTGGATGTGGACGTGGAGGTGGATGTGCTAGTGGCGGTGGAGGTAGATGTGGAGGTGCTGGTGGATGTGGAAGTAACCGATGTTGAGGTGGTAGAACTCGTTGATGTAGATGTGGAGTAGAAGTTCGCGACCTCAGTCATGGGCCCTGAAACAGTTATGGTCTGTGTTGAGGACGTACCCGAGTAGCAACCTGTGCCGGTGCAGGTCCAGTCCTGCCAGAGCCAGCCTCCGCTCGCTGTCGCACTTATCGTCACCTGCGCCCCTGAGTTGACCCACTCGGTCGAGGGACTGGTGGTGCCTCCCGAAGAAGGCGATGCAGCAAGAGTAAGGTTGTACTGAGTGCCGTATGTGGCGACAGCGGCGCAGTTTGATGCTGGCACAGTGAACGTGCCGCTTTGCTCCCCGGATCCGAGGCCGCAGCCAGTTACCGACTCGAAGACGTACTGTATGCCTGAGCCGTCAGGAGTGTTGGGTATGACAGAGTTAAACGCGTATGTGTGCTGCGTTGCGGCCTGGTAAGAGCCTGTGAATGGGAGCTCGTAGCAGTCGTAGTCTTCAGAGTCAACTGAGACCGCGTTCTGAAGCCTGTGAGAACTGGAACAGACAATCCCGCTCTGCGAAGGCGAAAGCTCGAAGGTCACCAGCGTAGGCGTGGTGAACGCGACTACAACTGTGCTGGAGACACCACCGAAGACTGCATTCACGGTAGTGTACCCTGATGTTGTGCTGTATATGGAGCTCGAGGCGACACCGCTTCCGCCGGTAGTTGAAGCGCCAGGATTTATCACGGCAAAAGTGTTAGTCTGCGTGAATGTGACGGTCGCACCTGCTATCGGTGTTCCGAGAAGGGTAACAGTTGCCTGAAGCGGGTCTGGATTCCCGTTTGCGGGCTGCGTGCCGTTTGTCACCGTGAGCACTATGTTGGTCGGAACCGAGGATAGAAGTGCCGATACATGGGTGTTAAAAGATCCGATCAATGTCTGCTGCTGACCAGTGGTGCAACTTGAAGGATTTCCGCTTGGGCAGGGTATCGCATTCAGGTAGAGCTTGCCTGTCACGAAGCTGCCGACAGGGCTGGAGTGCTGCCCGGTACTGACATTGCATATTATCGCGCCTCCCTGCGCCACGAAGTTGGGCTGGCACGTGCCGGTGAGTATGCTCTGGCTGGTGTTGATCTGGAGGGTAGGCGAGACTATAGGATACGGATAGGTGTTTGTCAGGAAGATACCTACCGTGCTGGAGACGGAATTGGAGCCGAAGATAAGGTCCTGGCAGTATACGCCTGTGGTGAAGAGGCATGAAGTGGGCGTGACAGTCGTGGGAGCGTATACGAAAAGATAGAGGACAGCGATCACTATGCCCACGAGAAGTATGGTCCAGCTGTACGTAAGCAGGTATTCGAGCGCAGACTGCGCCATCTTGTTGCTGTTTCTGTGCCTGGCTCTCTTGGCCATCTTAGGATACCCCTGCCTCTTAATACTTCGCCAAGTTATTTAAATATATGTTGGATTCCTGAAATCCCGCCGATAGTAAACAACGGCTGCCCCTTACATAGGGAGTGGAGGGAACTATAGAGGAAGGAAGTAGGTATTTCTATATAGCTTGCGTCCTGCCTTCTCCCCGTGCAGCTCGAAAGCGGTCTTTGGCTTGAGGTGCCTCGCAGAGATGTACGCCTGCACAACCCTTTTATCGCTCGCATATATGTCCAATCCATGCTCCTTCTCCTCGACCTTGGTGACAAATGCGCCGTTCCTCTCGAGGTATCTGGAAAGGGACTCAGATGTGCGCGCCACCTTCTCCTTTTCCCCCCTCAGCTGCACCACGGCCTCGTAGTAGCCGGCCCTCTTCTTCGAACATGCATCGCAGAGCACTCTGATGGCCTTCAGGTGCACGTTGGCCTGCACCTCCAGCCCTTCGCGGTCTGGGTCGCTCACGGCCAGTCTCGCTATGCCGTTGCCGCTGTGCATAAGCCTGATGGGATAATGCTTTATCGCGCTCTTGAGCAGTCGCTCAACGCTTGCGTGAGTCTCTGGAACGAAGGCGCCGGCGACCTTTATGTTGCCGCAGCTTTTGCAGACCGTGACCTCTGCTTCCCTCGGCAGCCTGCCCCTTACCTTATCCCCGGCGCAGTCTGCACAGAACTCGCCGTAGAACTTTATCTCGCTGCTGGACTTGTTGCAGATCGGGCAATGTTTCATGGGAACACGAACGAGTGTAGAGGTGAACCTTGATTTTCAGGCGCTACTGCTTTGTTTCGGCAGCAGAATAGTGCCTTGTTATTATCGACCCGTAGGCCGGCCTTGTGATGAATGCGCCGAAGAGCACTCCTAGTATCGTGGATTCTGCGAAACCTATTATTGTGACAAGGGAGGTTGAGAAGAGCAGCGGCAGCATCGCTATCACCAGCAGGCTTGCGTCGGCCCAGATTATGTAGAAGGCATTGCTCAGCTTCAGCTTCAGTCCATGCTCGCTCGAGGAGGTCAGCACCTCGTCTGTTATTATTATCTGCGCGTCGACGCCTGTGCCTACGACCGCTATCATTCCGGCCACGGCTGCGAGGTCTATCGTACCTATCAGCCCTATTATCGACATTATTATGAAGAGCTCTGCGAGAGTGGTGAAGACTATCGGCGCTATAAGGAACAGCCTCTTGTACCTGATTGCTATAGTCATCGAGACCGCAATTATAGCAGCGAGCAGCGCAATGCCGCTTATCACCTCGAAATGCGATCCGAGGGTCGGGGGTATGGTAGTTGGCGTGCCCACTATCACGTGGACAGGCAGCGCGCCCCCGCTCAATATGCTGGATATCTGGTTTGACTGGTTTGTGGCGTAGTTGAGCGCGCCCTGGGCCGAGAGGCCTGCAGGAGATGCTCCGCTTATCTCATAGCTCTGGCCTATCGAGCCGTTGGTTATCGAGGGGTTGAGGATCGGAGCCGAAAGGAGGCCGATAGCAGGCCAGGTGTTTATGATAGTAGTCTCTGTAGTGCCTGAGAGCGAGCTGAAGAACGTGGGGCTCATGTTCTGGGGCGTCACGTAATCAAGGGAGTAGTTGAGCGCAGTGAGGTTATCGACTATCTGGCTTGGCGTGTTGTTTGCAAGTATGACCTTCGCGTACTTGCCCTGCGAATCCGAGAAGAAGGAGGTTATGCTCTGGACGTTGCTCAGGTCCGGATTGTAGATCTCAAGAGGCAGCGTCTCGTTCGCCAGAACCGTAGCCTGCTGCAGGGACTCCAGCTCCGAAGTGCGGTTTGCCGCCGCGCCGGCAGCCTGCAGCACAGAAGAATTAAGCAATATTATCGCGTTGACCGGCCTGTCCAGGAACATGTATAGCGGCTTGTTTGCCTGCCCGAAGACAACCTTCGAGAAACGAATCGCTGCCTGCTGCGTTATCAGAAAACTGACGGCCCAGGAGGCGTTTGCTCCAGACACGACGGGTTCCTCTGCGCCTATGCTGCCGCTTATGAGGCTTGAGCCGTTAACAGCCTCCTCGCCGTTCACGACTCCCTGGAAGACGCCCTGGCTCTGTATTATAGAGACCGTGCTCTGTATCTCTGACTGCGAGACCGAAGGTATGGTAACGTACACCTCGGAGTTCCCGACGCCCTCGACAGTTATCTCCTTGAGCCCGAAAGTGGAGAGCCTTTCCTGCAGTATCGTGAGCAGGTTGCTCATCGTAGCAGGATCGACGCTCTGGCCCAGCTGCACAGGTATCTGCGTGCCCCCTATGAACTCCACGCCGAGGTGGAGTATGTTGGGGCCGCCGTAAAGCGCATCGAGTATCGCAAGAACGACTATCAGCACTAGGAGCAGAGAGATTCTGAGGTCTTTGAGGTATGGCACTATGCTCATATTCTTTCCTTGCTTTTCTTGTACAGAAGTATGATTGACGCGTTGCCCAGCCACGTAGTGAAGACGTCGCCTATCAGCCCCATAAGCACCACGCCAGCAATCTCGTAATAGGTAGGGACGTACTCGATTACGGATATGATGAACAGCACAGAGAACGAGACTATGGCGGTCGCGGTCATGGTCACGCCCGTCTTCATTGATGCGTAGGCCCTGCTTTCGGGAGTGCCCT
This sequence comes from Microcaldota archaeon, assembly GCA_030040335.1. Lineage (GTDB taxonomy): Archaea > Micrarchaeota > Micrarchaeia > Micrarchaeales > CABMGC01 > JAJYVH01. Next base: position 2,811 of record JASHTX010000040.1, on the reverse strand, counting down.
CGCCCCTGCGCAGTATCCTTATAGCGGTAAGCACATCCGTGTCTATGGAGTAGCCGATGAGCATGAGCAGGCCTCCTATGCTGGCCACGCCGAGCGGTATCTTGAAGAGGCCCATCGCCCCCAGCGCGACTATTATGTCGTTCGCTGCCCCGAAGACGACTGTTATCGAGGGTATCGGGGACCTGAAGATTATCAGCACAACGAAGAAGACTAGTATGAAGGCGACTATTATTATCGTGGTGAGCTGCTGCAGGAAGAACTGGCCGAGGGTGGGAGTGATGGACTGGTAGGAATAGGAGGTGAAGTTGACCATCTTGTGCAGGGATGCAATCGTGCTGTTCTCGTACACGCTGCTTGCGTTAGTGTAGGCGTTCTGGGCTATTAGCTGCATGCTGTCCACATCAGAGGTGCTGGTGTTGTAGCTGAGCCCGAACGGGCGAAGGTCTGTAAGCTCGCTCTGCAGCGCGAGCTTCATGCCTGATAGCGAAGCGTTGACTCCGGCGTTGGCCTCTTTGAGTCCGGCGAGCGCGGTCTGGTTGCTGGCGTTTTTCTGATATGAGATGCTGAAGTCCGTTGCGTTGATAAGGTAGTTGGAGTAGTTGGATTTCTGCGCGTAGAACGAGAGCAGGTGGGTCTCCGCGTTGGCCAGACTCTGGTTGGTGCCAAGAGTTATCTGCACGCCGCCGGGGCTAGCTGCCACCGAAGGCGCAGATGCGTGAAGCACAGTGCTTATCTGGCTGGCCAGAGCCGCAGCGTTGACCTGGCTGTTGGTCTGGATTATTATGCTTACCCCGCCAGCGAGCGTCGTGTCAAGGACTATCTGGGTCGAGAAGTAGAGGCCGAGAAGCATCAGCACGAGAGGTATGACGATAAGCAGCTTCAGGTTCTTGTACGTGTATATGTTGGGCAGGCTGACCATTCGCATCAATTTCTCTAAGTCTAGCTAAAGTATAAGGAAGGAGCTTAAATAAGAAGCTTCCTCAGGCGTACTTTCTCATGAGCCTGTGGTGCAGCACTTCGGCGAAGCCGTAGATTATGATCATTATCGATACAATCGTGAAGGCGTAGCCGAAGAATGCCTGCAGTGAGATGTCTATGTTCCTGACGCTGTAGTAGAGAAGTATGGTACCCAGGAGCAGCAGGTATATCGCCCAGTACACCGACCTGAAGATTATCCAGCCCGTATGCCTTACCTGATAATCGAGCATCCTGTCAAAATCACTCATCTTAGACGTCTTGGCCATCTTGACACCTTCGAGTATAATAGAATAGAAAGGTTTAAAGCCATTTCACATGGGACTGATGTGATCAACTTGGGCAGGTAGAGTAGCCATTAGTAGCACAATAATTATCACAGACATTGTCATGGACTGTTGGTGTGCCACTTTGAACACAGCACACATCTCCTTTCCCTACTGAGGTGCCGCCGCTGCAGCTGTCTGGATTGGACGTAGTGCAGTTGCATCCGTAGGTGTCTGCACAGTAAGGCTGGTTAGGTTGGTTGGCGGTGCCGCCGCTGCAGCTGGTGGAGCTGCAGCCGCAGTAGCCGTTTGCAACAGTGTATTCGCAGTAAGGCTGGTCAGGTTGGTTGGCGGTGCCGCCGCTGCAGCTGGTGGAGCTGCAGCCACACTCATAACTGCTTGAGCAGTAAGGATTGGGATTACAGCTGCCACTGCCATCGCAACCGCAAGTGCAGCTGAGCGTGCTGGTGCTGGTTGTGTAGCTTCCAGAAGTTACCGATGATCCTGTACCGCAAGAACCGGAACCGTTACAGGTCTGACTGCCGCTAGGACATGCCGGAGTTACTGATGACGACTGACAACTCCAACTACAGGTGGTGGTAGAGCATGAGGATGGATTCGAAGACGTGCCGGTGCATGGAGCTGAGCAGGTAGGAGTGCTGGTTGGTGAGCTGCTGGAGCTGCAAGCGCCGCAGGTTGATGCTGTTCCGCATGCTGGCTCTGATCCGGTGGTGCCGCTGCAGGTCCAGGAACCAGTGCTGCCGGTGCCACCTCCGGTGAAGGAGCAGGTTCCGCTCGTGCATGTAGCACCTGACGAAGTGCTTCCAGGGCTGCAACCTCCGCAGACAGCGTCGTTGCATGTAGGACTCGCTCCAGTGCATGTCCAACTTCCGGTCTCGCCGCTGCCTCCTCCGCTGTAGGAGCAGGAAGCCACCTGAGGCGGGTTGACTGTTACAGTAGTAGTTCCCGGGCTTCCTGCAGCATTGTTGGAGTCTCCAGAATAGGTCGCCGTTATAGTTGGCGTGCCTGAGGCGGTATCTGTGTATGTCACGGAACATGCGCCTGAAGATAAGCTGCATGGAGATCCTGTAAATGAACCAGTACTGTCAGATGTTGTGAATGAAACCGTCTTCGTCGGGTTGTAACCTGCCACTGTTGCTGTGCATGTCGTCCCTGTACCTCCCACTGTGAAGGATGCAGGTAAGCAGGAGACCACGGTTGATGCCGTTGCCTTATTTACAGTTACCGGCGCGGTTCCCGGATTTCCTGCGGCGTTGTTGGAATCGCCGGAATAGGTCGCTGTTATAGTTGGCGTGCCGGTTGCTGTGTCTGTGTATGTCACGTGGCATGCGCCCGAGGATAGGCTGCAAGGGGATCCTGTGAATGAGCCTGTGCTGTCGGATGTTGTGAATGAAACCGTGCCCATAGGGTTGTAACCAGTCACAGTTGCCGTGCATGTTGTTCCCGCGCCTCCGACCGTGAAGGATGCTGGCGAGCAGAAGACTGAAGTTGATGCTGTTATCTGCCTTACAGTTACCGGAGTGGTTCCGGGATTTCCTGGGGCGTTGTT
>JASHTX010000039.1 GCA_030040335.1 Microcaldota archaeon | reverse complement strand
CTATCAGCAGTTTGGTCTCCCTGCTCTCAACCAGTATGCAGCTTCTGCCGACTTCGCGTGCGGCACCGAAAAAAGTTAGTCTCAATCAAGCACCGCCATCCTTGCTCTCCTTCTTGTTCTTTATAGTGGCTATGTCCTCCAGGCTTACCTCGAAAGGCTCGTCCTTCTTGATATGTCTCGGCCTGGCCTCGCGCTCGTCCTTCTTCTTCCAGCCTGTTATCTCGCGCAGCCTTGAATAGAGGGTGTCCAGACCCTTGTCGACATCGGCGACCTGCGACCTGTACGATTCCAAAGCCTTCGTTATGTCAGCGATGTCCTTGGATACCAACTCGACCTTCCTCTTGAATCTGTAGGCCTTGATTGCGTCTTCGAGTTCCTCGTTTATCGAGTTGAGCTTCTTGATCAGCTCGCGCTCTGCGTTTAGCGTCGTCGCCTCGGTGGATATCCTGAACTCGAGGTCGCTCTTTAGCTTCTTAAGCCTGCCGAGGTTCTTTGATGCCTTGTTCAGCTCCGAGAGTTTTGAGAGCGCAGCGTACTCTGCCTCCTTGTAGTTGAGCTTGCTCCTGAGCCTTCTGAGCTGGTCTATTAGATTCATCCGCTTCTTCTTCTCATCGTTTATCCGGTTCTTGACCTGCTCAATCTCTGGATTCGCGCTGGCCTTTTCCTCCCTACCATCGTTGTTCTTGTTTTCTTCGCTCAGTAAACCGCCTGTTCTGAAGCCATCGAGTCGTAGACTCTTATCAGCCTGCTGGTAACGCGCGCCACCGAGTAATTTTTGGCCGTGCTTACCGCATATTTCCTATAATTATCAGTGCTATTTAATACCTTTTCTATTTTCCTGGCGCAGGCTTCGTAGTCGCCAGGCTTGAACTTCTCGCCGTTCCTGCCGTTCTCTATCAGCTCGGCCAGCGCAAGGAAGTTGGCGCCGACCACCGGCTTGCCTACAGCCATTGCCTCAAGCGATACTATGCCCTGTGTCTCGAATGTCGAAGGAAGGCAGAGCAGATCCCCTGCCGCGTAAACCTCTGGCAGTTCCTCATGCGGCACCATGCCCATGAATGTCGTCTTTGCAGCGATTCCGAGCTTCCTTGCCATGTGCTTGTACGTCTCGGCCGCAGGGCCCCCGCCGGCTATGAGCAGATGTATGTCCCTTCGCTTCTTGGACAGCAGCTTCGCCGCCCTTAGCAGAATCTCCACCTTCTTCTCGCTGCTGAGCCTGCCGACATGCAGGATCACCTTGTCGTCCTCACCTATCCCCAGCTTTTTCCTGAGCTTCCTGCCGCTGACCCTCTCGTTGAAGACCCTGAGGTTTATCCCGTTAGGCACAACGGCCGTGTTCATTATGTCATTTTTCTGAAGCATGTCAGCTATGGTCTGCGAGGGCGCTATGGTCATGTCGCATTTCCTGTAGAAGAACTTCACGTATTTCCATATGTACTTGGAGTAGAAGTTCCTCAGCCTTTTGTTCTTGGGGTAGTATGAGGAAAGCGACTTGCTGTTTACCAGGGTATGGAAGGTGCCCACGAGCGGATACCTGCCCACCTTTGCTGCGACAAGCCCGTTGAAGCCCATGGTGAACGGTGTCTGCACGTGGATCGTGTCTATTTCAAGCTTCTTCAGCTTCAACGATGAGTAGTATGGAAAGAGCGCCACGCTGTACTGCGGGTATGGCCTGAACTTCAGGCCAGGATACAGAAACACGTCCTTTGCGGCGTATTTCTTCCTGTCCCTTAGCCTGCACGTTGCGAAGATGTATGCCTTGTGCCCCCTCCGCTCGAGCTCCTGCTTAAAATCGAGCATGGATGTGACGACGCCGTCAACAGCCGGAAGGTAGCTATCAGAATAGAAAGCGATTCTGTGATGCATCTAAAAACACTCAGAGCCTTACGGCCTCACCGCCAGCCTCTTTTATCTTCTTCTCGGCGTTCTTGGTGAAGCCACTGGCCTTTACCACAATCGGCATTGCAACCTTGCCGTCTCCCAGAACCTTGTAGCCTTTAAGCTCCAAGACGGGTTTCTGTTCCTTGGATCCGCTCGCCCTCTTCGAGAGCGCGTCGAGGTCAATTTCCATGAGCTTCTGCTTCCTCCATGGCGCAAAGCCCTTCTTTATCAGGCTCTCTCTTTCATAGACAAGCAGGTAGGTCATCTTGTGCTTCCTGCCGCCACGTCCCACGCCGCCCCGTTCACCGGCTCCTCTCCTGTTCTTTATGTTTCCGGCGCCCCAGCTCCTGCTGCCGAAGAACTTCCTCTTTTTCTTGATCCTCAAAACCACGATATTCACTTCACAGCATTCTTTCAATCAGCTTGTTTATCTCAGCTCCGCGGTATCCGAGCGCGCCTCCGCTCCTGTAGTCCTTCTTTATGCCCTCGTAGCCGCGCTTGGGTGGATGCATCTTTAGCGGCATCTCGAGTTTCAGGTCTTTGACGGTCTTTGAGCCGGAAGCAAGCGAATCAACGGCATCAGAACCGGCGCTTAGGCCCTTGGAGGTCAGCAGCTTGCCTAGAACGTCCTTGTCTATCTCCCCGAAGGTCACAAAGTCCTTGCACTTCTGCACCATGCCGAGATAAGAATCATCTCCCTTTAGCAGCACAAGATTGTTGACATGCCTGAGCCTCAGCCTATCCAGAGTCTCGGATATGCTCTGCCTAACCTTGACCCTGCCTCTGACTCTGATAACTGCAAGTAGCTTGTTTTTTTCTGTCATGTAGGACACGACAATACCTATTTATCTGCAAAGCTTTTAACCGTTCCTGTAAGGCGTTTTCGTCATTATTAGATGGAAACTATAGGATTTTATACTTTGGTTTTTAATCTTAACTGGGTAGACCGATGAGGCATTTTCGAGTTTTTGCTGCCTTCATTTTATCATTCATACTAGCGTCCATGAACGTACACGCCTATTTCAACTCCACCTACCTGGACACGACGGTTTTCTTCACAAATTCCACGACGGTCCATGTTGTCGAGAGCGTGCAGCTATTCGTCAGCAATTCTTCGATAAGCCAGTATGACCAGGATAGGCAGGCCTTCAACCTCTCTGTGGGTGACTGGCAGAAGGCGGTCGGCTCCTCATTACTGGTAGAGCACATAATAGACCCTAAGGGCAGCATAACCAATTTCACGTTCCTACCAGGACCCATAGTCCCGGCGAGCAACGGCAACGGATACGCGTCGCTGACCTTCAGCTACGATGCTGCAAACGTGACAACAGTGAAGATAATAGCCCCGAGGAAGTTCGAATACGCATTCAATGCCAGCGCCTTCAACTTCCAGCACACCGCAAGCGGCCAGTCGCTGCTTCCGAGCACGAGGCTGACTTTCATGATACCAAGCGGAGCGCAGGTCGTATCAGTCTATCCGCTGCCGGACTATCCGCAGCCGAACTCTGTCGGCCAGTATAACGGCACAACGTTTGCATGGTTCTCAGGAGAGCCGTTGCAGAAGTTCTCATTCGTCTACGTAACCACAGAGACACCGCAGCAGGAAGTCGTCCAGTATTTCAGCAGCATCTACGATAACTACAGGACCCTTGTTTACATCACCGTACTGCTCGTTCTTGCCGCGATAGTCCTCTACATCTACACGCGGGTCTTCAGGTGAATTCCTTGCACAGGCACGAGAGAGCCATATTGGAGATACTCAAAAAAGAGAAGAAGCTGGATTTTGAGACGCTGATGAAGGAGACGGGGCTGGGCAAAGACGCAGCGATGTGGGCTGTCAGCAACCTTTTCTCACGGGGCTCAGTGGAAGCGATAATAGAAGGAAAAGAAATAGTGGCTCTGACAGAGGAGGGTAAGAAATATGCTGCAAATGAGCTACCCGAGCAGAAGCTGATTAGGAAACTCGCAGCTGGGGAAGTGGTCCTTGACGAGCTCAAGGGTAACGAAGACCAGATTGCACTCATATGGGCTAAGAAGAAAGGGCTTGTAGAGATAGGCAAGAAAGGAATTAGCCTGACGGAAAAAGGCAGCAAGGCGGCAAAAGAGGGGCTTCCGGAGGACAAGGCGCTCAAGGAAATAAACGCAGGCGGATTGGACGCGTATGCAAAGTACAAGAACAACGAGATATTCAAGGAGCTGGAGAAGAGGAAACTCGTGACCAGGGAAGGCAAGGGGGAGCTGAAGGAGGTTATGATAACACAGCACGGAGTCCTTGAGCTCGCCAGCGACATGCAATCCGGAGGGGAGGAGATAGAAGCGCTTGACAGGAGCATGCTGAGCAGCAGGGTGTGGGCCGGAAAAAAATTCAAGGCCTACAACGTGGAAGCGCCGGTAGAGGCGAAGGAGGCGGCAGTAAGGCATCCTCTCAGGAACCTGATCAATGAGATAAGGCAGGCCTACCTGAGCCTGGGTTTCACTGAGGTCACGGGTCCAGTGATAGACTCGTCGTTCTGGGTTTTCGATTACCTTTTCATGCCGCAACACCATCCGGCAAGGGGCATGCAAGATACGTTCTTCCTTTCAAGGCCCAGGGAGCTGGAGATCAAGGACAGGGAACTGGTAAAGAGGATAAAGGAAGAGCATGAGAAGGCGTGGCACAGCGAATGGTCAGAGGCGACAGCCAGGCTGGCCGTCCCGAGGACGCACATGACAAGCGTCACGGGCAGATACATGCACGAGATAATCGAAACAATACAGAAAGAGCCGGACAAGTACGAGCTGCCTGTCAAGATATTCTCAGTAGGCAGGGTCTTCAGGAACGAGAACATCGACTTCAAGCATCTTGCCGACTTCTACCAGATGGACGGGATGATGATAGGCAAGCAGCTTACGCTGGCAAACCTCTTCGACGTGCTGCTCAAGCTCTATTCAAGGCTCGGGATAAGGATAAGCTTCAAGCCGTCGTTCTTCCCATACGTGGAACCAGGAGTAGAGGCGTACACAAAGTTCGGAGACAGCGAACTCGAGCTCTTCGGAGCGGGAATGATAAGGAACGAGATAACCGGCGTTAAGAGGAACTCCCTGAGCGTGCTTGCCTGGGGGCCGGGGGTTGAGAGAGTGATGCTTCTCAGGAACGAGAAGATAGGGAGCATAGCCAGCATGTACAACACGAACATCGGCTGGCTCAGGAGCATGTCTATGAAGTGAAACGATGCCGATCTCAAAGTACAACAAGAAATACCTCGCAGAGAAACTGGGGTTTGAGATCGATGACAAAACTCTGTTCCGGAACATGGGAAACATGGGGCTGAGTATAGAAAGGGCGACAAAAGACGAGATAGATGTCGAGTTCTGGAACAGACCTGATCTCCTCAGCACGGTCGGCCTCGCCAGGGCTGTAAAGTACTTCATGCGCAGAAGCAGAGAATTCGATTACAAGGTTGGAACTGAGGAAAGCAAGTTTGTCATAAATGTCGGCAGCCACGTCGGGAAGATTCGCCCGTTCATAGCGGGGCTTGTAGTCAGGAACATGCAACTCAGGGAGGAAGACCTGCTGGAGATAATTAACTTCACGGAAAAGCTGAGCGAGACCTACGGGGTGCGGAGGGAGCTGATGGCCCTGGGTCTTCACGACCTTAGGGACGTCAGTCCGCCATTCTTCTATGATGCATACGAAGATGAGGAGTTCATACCGCTCAACAGGCAGAAGAGGATGAGATACAGCGAGGTCATGAAGGGAGACGAGAGGGGAAGGAAGTACGGCGCACTAGGCGAGAAGGAAAAGAGGTACGTGGCGCTCAAGGATGCAAGAGGCACCATGTCGGTCATACCGATAATAAACTCTGAGAGGACAAGGATAACGAGGACGACAACAGACATGCTTGTGGACATAACCGGCACTTCCAAGTACATAATAGAAAAGACCGCAGACCTGCTTGCGGCGAACTTCATAGACATGGGCTACGATGTCAGCACCATACTTGTGGACTACGGCAGAGGTGCATACGCGATACCGAAGATGGAAGGCGCGGAGATAACCATACCGCTCGAACAGATGAACAAGGAGATAGGAGTGGCCATAGGTTTCAACAACGTGATACTTCTCGCGAACAAGATGGGCTATGAGGCTTCACTCGTGGGCACGAAGATAAGGTTCAGAGTGCCTACCTATAGGTTGGATGTGATAAACGAGCAGGACGTGATAGAGGACGTGGCTGTCGCATACGGCTACGATTACATACAGCCGATTCCAGTACCCGCGACACAGGTCGGAAAGCCCCAGGCGAAAGAAGAGGAGAGGAACAGGATTGGGGAGATAATGGTGGGTCTGGGTTACAGCGAGATGCTAAATTCGTACCTCACAAACGAGGATGTGAACTTCAAGAAAATGAGGCTCGAGAGTAAGGATAACTACGTCACTATCGCAAACCCAAAGACCGAAACATTGACAATGCTGCGCACCTGGCTCATGCCTTCACTGCTGAAAAACCTCGGGCAGTCGATGCACGACAAGATGCCTATAAGCATCTTCGAGCTCGATATGGCCTTTGATCTGCACGTAAATGAACCCAACGAGAAATACCATCTCGCGGCGGTCACCTGCAACGCTGGCGTCAATTTCAACGATGTGAAGGCGGCTTTTGAGGGGCTTGCAGAAAAGCTCGAAATAAAGTGCGAAGTGAAGAAAGCCGATCACAAGAGCTTCATAGAAGGAAGATGCGCAGGCATCGAAGTGAACCAAAAGAACGTGGGATTCCTGGGAGAGATACATCCAGAAGTCCTGACTAGTTTTGGCGTAGAAGAACCGACCGTAGGCTTCGAGATCAATCTGGACGCGATATGAGAAAAAGCACTGCAGTCCGCAGTCAGGCGCCTGAGATGTAGGCGATTTCGTCCTTTTCGAGTTTGAAGTCATTCTCCAGATATTCGCTTATCTTCTCGATATCTTCTTTGTTCATGCCTCCGAATACCTTCTTGAACATGGGCAGATACGAGCTGATTATCTCGTGCCTGTTCGTATGCAGGAAGGGCGAGAGCTTTGATGCAATCTTTATCTGGGATCCACGCGACTCCTTTGTAGTGCTGAGGTATTTTATCTTGGACGGGAAGGCGTAGGGGCTCAGGAACCTCATGTTGCCGCCACTCGATATGGAGACGCCAGCTAGACCTGTTGCAGTGTATTTCAGATAGCCGTAGTACCTCACGCGCTCTGCCATCTCGAAAAACCTGCTGGCAAAGGCAAGTTCCGTGTATGCCTTGCCCATTGACTGCTTCGATGTATACCTGTTTGGTATGTTCTCTTCCACCCAGTTGATCAGCATGCTCAAGTCAACATCGCTGTTATCCACGGCGGTCCTTGCTGTTGAGAGGCTGTTGGTAAGGAATATCCTATCCAGAACCCTGAAGACCTCGACCTTCCTGTTTCTCACCACAAGGTTCTCCATTATAT
>JASHTX010000038.1 GCA_030040335.1 Microcaldota archaeon | reverse complement strand
TTGAGCGCGTTGAGGTCCCTAAGGCCTATGCCCTCTGCAATTCGCGTTATTGTCACTCGTTCGCCTGCGTTGATAACCTCTAGTATATTGAGATGCGAGCTTGCCTTTGCCAGGGCGGTCCCCTGTTCGGTGTCAAGTGCTAGAGAACCAAGAGAGCCTAGTTGCTCTATGCTTTTGGCAAGCCTTGCAAGCCGCTCTGCGCTTCCGTTGGCTCTGAGAGCGGTTTTTGCTGCATCATCACCTTCGGAGTTCTTCTCTCTGCTCGGTAGTTGAGCTCTCACCTGCTTTCTAACTTCGCTATGAAAAGCGCTTAAGAAGTCCGCATCTACTTCAATAATATCACGTCCTAGGAATCTTCCGAGATCAGAAACGATGAACTTGGCAATTTGGTTCTTCTTGTTATCGATTGTCTGCGGGTATGGAACTATGTCGAACCTATGCGTTTCGAAGAAGCCATGAACAAAGACAGGAACATACGGGATACGCTCTTCGAAATCCACGTATTGCCTTCTCCTAACACGTTCGTAAGGATCGCGCATTGTGGGCACAAGCACTTCCTCTTCCCTTGTTCCTTCATCAGGGCGCCACTTTGACTGCTCGAAACGCAGTCTGTATTCAAAAGTTCCCCCGAGCTGTATCGGCAAAGTAAGCGTTACAGGGTGTTCACCTGCCTCAGCAAGATACTGGTCCATTGAATTCACTTTCCAAAAAATGTATGAATTTCGGGGTATTTAAGTATTGGTAAAATAAGTGATTTTGACAAGAATTGTTGTTATAAGGTACACGCCCAGCGTATATTAAATGCGTATGCCAATAGATATACTGCTGATGGAATGATAGATGCGATAGTCACTTCCCTGGACAAGGAGAACCTGCTGGTCACGCCCAACGGCAATGTCGACTTTGCATCTCTGGTTGGAAAAAGGGTACGCTATATAGATAACAGCGATAGGATATGGAGGGGCAAGATCGTAGCTGCAGAAGAGCCATATGCTACGGTGAAGTTCGAAGATTTCCCCACCGGGCTGGGTCAGGGGCAGATAGTTCAGATACTTGAGGAAGGCGAAGCCGAAGACGCAGAATAGCTGCTGCCCATTTCTTCAAGATATCTCTGTGCCTCCATGGCCAGTCTCTTTGCCAGCCTCGGTTGGGCCCTGAAATATGAAGACATTCTTGCAATCTTCCGGGTGCTGGGAATATTTTTCATGCCCTTTGCATTCTCGTCGTTCTGGAAGCGAATCGCCGTGATGAGGGAGGCGGCAGCCAGGGTTCCTTTGCCTCTTGATTTAAATGGTTCGATGCGGCAGAGATGATCAAAGATGTCTAGCCCCATTTCTGAGCTTGCAGCGCTTACGCCCAGCATTTTCGGTGCCATCTCAAAGAGATAACTGATATCGGTATGCTTTATCCCGATTTTATCAATGGCCTTAGTCTCAATCTCATACAGTACTACCCCGGTATTGTCCTCGGACCTGAACCCTTTGCCGAAATTCGATCTCAGGACATCCCCAACTGCTTCGGGTCCCGTGCCTTTCAGCATTGCATTCATTGCGTGCCTACCCATGCTGGCCGTCGAGACTTCTCGCTTATTGTACGAAGGCAGATATTTTTCTGCCATGAAAACAACCTTTGCCTGGTTGGCAGCCGTGGGCATAATGACTTCTGCGGATGCTTCTTGGTACGTCAAAGTCACTTTGATGTAACCAGAGTCACGACGGAGTTTGGCAAAACTGATCAGCGCAGCTTGATCTCCTATGAACCTGCCAAGCCCTTCAAGCCGTGTTGCCGTGCCTCCTGCGGTGGTTGCCATCATCCTGAAGAGTTCATCACCAGGCTGCGTCAAAGGCACCCTCGGGTTCTCGACCTTTCTGCGCAAGGACTGGACGTTTTCTGCGGCCAGTTGATTCCACCTGACCTTTATCTGATCTGCGAGCGCGTCCACTTGAGCAGAGATGTCCCTTTGTAACCCTTTGGCACCGTAGTTGACTGGCCTTACTCCGTATGCATTGCCGAGCCGTTCGGCATCGCCGGCCCTAACCTCTTTTGCAGTCATCTTTCTTCCCCGAACCTACTGTTTCCTGGGCTTTTTTATTCTTTTCTCAGGTTTTCGTAGAGCGTGGCCTCTTTAGCTCAGGAAAATCTGACTCGAGCCTCCTCTCCGTATATTGTATCTTTGCAGCGGGCTTACCGAAATGTGCGGCTACATTTTCAAGGTCTATCCTTTTCAGGGCTGCGAGCGTGCCGTGCTTGGCGTTGTAGTCCTCGATCATCGCCCATCCAAGCGCTCCGGCGGCTATGAGGACCTGGTCTTCAAGTTGCGTCAGGCTAGCGTCGTTAATCGCAGCTCTGTAAATCTCAAACGCCCTGTCGATTTTGGCTTTCGACATACCGGGCAGTTTTATTGCAGTGGATATTAGGGTTTCCGGATGCACCTCTTCCAACTGGAAGCTTACCAGCAGCGATGATGGAATGTTGAAGAGAACGCTGGCTACATAATCATAGGATTTTATCTTGCCAGGTTTACTCGCGGTTTTGGCTCTGAGCACTTCTGGATCCTCTTTGACCACCTTTGTTCCGAAATTGGATTCGAGGACTGAAGTGACTGCAACTATGGCGCTTTCCTTCAATATCGTATCGATCAGAATTTCCTTCCTTAGCCTACCATCAGTGCTGAGCGTGGCAGGGGCGAGGATTGTTCCTTTGAACCTCTCGGCTGTCAGAGAAACGATCCCGCTGACGCTATAGGCCTGTATGGCGATCTCGCTTCGGTCCATATGGTAAGTCAGTTGTAGCTTGATACGGCTCTTTTCCGGGATTGGTTCGCTGCTAAAGCCCACATTTTCGAATTCTTTCGAGAAGAAGATCGCCAAATCTGGGCGTGCCTTGCCTGCGGAATTGTCATTTAGATGTTCGATAAGTTCATCCACTTGCTTTTTAACGCCGGTGCGCCATTCCTTAAGCACCTGCGCTGCAAGCGCCTTGGCATGCGACCTAACATCTGCATCCAGAATGCTTTCAGAGCCTCTTTTTGTGCCAGGCTCAAGCTCATCCTTGCGGCTCCCGGCACGGCTGCGTTTTAATGTTTTTGCAGGCATCGCATTCTCTTTTTGTTTGTTTTTTGATGTATTTATCAGTTTACTTGTAATTCGTATCTCGCATTGAGCCAGATACCAATTTAAGCATAAACTGCCCCTTTATATTGGGCCGCATGTCGCTTTTTGACATTTTCAAAAGAAAGGCAGAAGACGATAAAGTCGATGACAATTCATTCAGAATCGAGGATAGGGGGTATGAGAAGGTGCTCAAGTACGGGGGCATAACCTACTCCAAGCTGAAGAGCGGAAGCCTCTATACGCAGGAATACTGGGACTATTTCACGCCGCTGGCGTATCTCTTCAACAACCCAAGGGTCCTCATAATAGGGCTGGGAGGCGGTACAGTTGGATTCCAGCTGGAAACGCTACTGCAGGGCAGGGTCAAGATCGACGCGCTTGACGTAAGCAACAGGGCGCTTGAGATCTTCAAGGGCTTTGTGCCGAAGACTAGAATCAATGCGATGATAGGCGACGGGGCGGAGTACGTGAGGAAGACGGATAAGAAATACGATATGGTGGTCCTAGACGCGTATGTGTCAGCAAGGATTCCGCAGCAGTTTATGGAAAAGCAGTTCATAGATGACGTTTACAATTCCCTGTCTGAAAACGGGATACTGGCGATAAACTACGTGACAGGCTTCATGGGGATGATGACCTTCTATGAATATGCTGCAAAGCTCAAAGGAAGGTTCTTGGTCTTCAGGTTGAACACCGCCCTAACCGAGGGCAATGCGATCATAGTCTGCTCCAAGAAGATGGGCAAATACGATATGCTGCAAAGGATAAACCAGAGCATGAAAAAGAGCGAGGACAACTCCTTCCTTTTCAAGAACTACGAGGAGATGAAGCAGCTTTAGTCAATGCCGTGTCCTGTCGCCACCGCCTAGCCAGGTCAGTATTCGGGCAGCCAGCTGCGAGTTTTTAATCAGTGGTCCCGCAATTGCCGAGAGCGGCCGCCTACTTATTCCAATAAAAAAGTGTTTATCGAAGCAATGTCTTCCTTGCTTAGCCTCCAGCCGCTTGCATCGACAATTTCCTTGACATGCTCCCTGGAGCTTGCCTTGGGTATCGCAACAACGCCCTCGTGGGAGGTCAGCCAGTTTAGCGCAACCTGAGCCGGGTTCTTATGGTACTTCTGGCCTATCTTCTCAAGCTGCATTAGCAATTTGGAGTATTTTTTATTGAAGAACATTCCGCGAGCCAGAGGGCTGTAGGCGATTATCGTGATCTTCTCATTCTTGCAGAAGTCGAGCAGCTCCTTTTCAACGTCCCGCACAAGGACGTTATACTCGACCTGATTGGACACTATCTCGTTCGAGGAGAGGGCGCCCTGGGCTTCACGAACCTCGCCAACCGAGAAGTTGCTCACTCCTATATGCCTCACTTTGCCGTCCTTGACTAACTTTTCCATGGCCCGCATTGTCTCCTTTATGGGCACTGTGGCGTTGGGCCAGTGCAGCTGATAGAGGTCTATCGTCTTCACTCCGAGCCTTTGCAGGCTTGCGTCGCACGACCTTATGACATCGTCATAGCGGAAATGCGTCGGAGAGACCTTGGTTGCAACGAAAATATCGGCCCTGTCCTTTACCGCCCTTCCGACTATGGGTTCGGTGCCATACATTTCTGCGGTGTCAACAAAGTTTATGCCTGAGTCGAAACCAAAATCGAGATTCAGGGCTTCGGCTTCAATTTCAGAGCCAAGCTTCCAGCTGCCGAGTCCCAGCTCTGTTATCGTTTCTTTTGTCTTGCCCAACTGTTTGCGTTCCACATTCATATTCCTCGTAGAAGAATCTTAACCTTTTCCAAGGAGAAGCATCAATTAAAAACCCTATTACCCATATATGCTTGGTAATTCCAGTGAGGCCTAAAGTTACTGTCGTCTTACCCACTCTCGAGGAAAAGTCAATATTCAAGGTTGTGAAAGAGATTTACGCAAGCGTCGGCAGAGATACTGAGATAATTGCTGTGGCGCGCGGCAGCCCTGAGTACTTTTCGAAATTGAGGAAGATGGGAGTCAGAGTCGTCTACCAGCGGGTCAGGAGCGTCGAATGGGCGATAAAGAAGGGCTTCGAAATTGCGCACGGCGACATACTCGCAACCACTGACGCTGACGCAACCCACGAGACGGCTGGAATAGCAAAGGGCGTCAAACTTGTGGAGTCAGGGCAAGCGGATTTTGTCCTTGGAAACAGGATGCGTGGCCTGCAAGAGGGGTCGATGAGCTCCTACATTGAGTTTGGGAACAAGGCGATAAGCACGATATACAGCCTCCTCTACGGCGTCAGCGTGCACGACGTGCTCACGGGCCTTTTCGTAACAAAAAGGAAGGTCTATGAGTCGATAAAAAAGGTTGATTACTACAGGACCGGCATTGCATTCTTCGCGATAGAACTGGCAAAGAGGAAGTACAGGATAGGAGAGGTGGACATAAAATACTACCCGCGAGAATTCGGGCGCTCCAAGCTCGCCAGGATAAAGTTTATCTGGGGACTTCGGGCGGGCGCGCTCCTTGTGATAAAGATGGTGAGCAAAAGGTCGGTTTCTTAGTGTACGTCTCTCATCTCTACAAGCGAGATCAGGAAGAGCGCGGCGGTTATTATGTGCACGCCGGTGCAGTATATGCATATGCTGCCAATGGTATACTCCAGATAAATGAAGTATACCACAAAACCAACTCCTACCCCGCTCAGCAGGAAGAGGAGAATCGGTTTCTTAAGGTAAATGAGAACAATCACGGCGACAAAGAAAGCGATGCCCCAATAAGAGTTAGGGATGCCGAACGTCGTTGAGTAAATGCTTGTCAGCACTCTCTCGCAGTTTACAACCCCGCTGTTCGAGCAGTAAAGGGGTATGTTCAGGCTCGAGTATGTTGCAAGATAGATGGAGATCAGGAGACCTATGACCGCGATGACAATCCTTGCAGTCTCAAGGCGTTTGTCGAGCATGCTCACACGCGCTTCAGCTTGACTGGGCCTCTATGCTAGAGACATAGCTCTGCCCGCACACATTCTGCGGCATGTTTCCGTCGACTTCGCATATCTGCGCGGTGAGGAGGTCTGCCTCTCCGACTATCGCCCCAGACTGGACAGAGGAGGTGTTGGTAAGAGAGCCCGCGATCTGGCTCCAGTTCATGGTGTCAAGTATGGTAGGGTCGTTGTAGTTTGCGCCGATCATTACGCTCTCATTGGCAAAGTCGACAAATGGTATGGAGCCCTCGGGGTTGTAGGTCTGCAGTATTGTAGTCTGCGATGAGTTCAGCTGCTGGAGCGGCGGATAGGAACCGTTCACCGGCTTGTTGCCCAGCGTCTCGCGCGTCACCAATGAAATGTAGTTGCTTGTGTACGTGGCGTTCAGGAACGTGAAAGTCGGCGTGTCGGCGGCCACGTCTGTGTGGCTGCTGGTCATGTACTCCATGTTGCTGAGGTTTCCGAACCTCATCAGCGCGATTACGAGGCCCCACCTCTCCATTGCACAGTATGGGCAGTACTCGGCGCCTATGTAAAGGATTTCGGGTTTGCCGTTGAGCGTAAGCTCAGTTGCGTTGACCTTGTGCGGTATGTTGCCGGCCAGCCCCAGGCCTATCACGTCACTGACGCTGTTAGGCACGCGCATCTCTTCAAGCAGCGACTGCGGGACAGGCTGTCCGTCGTATGCGGCGAGTTTGCTCGAGCCGCCGCTCGATCCTCCGCCAGAGCTCAGTATCAGAAAAGCGGCGACAACTACTATTATCAGCAACACTAGCAAGTAAAGGTATCTCTTCTCCACAGAACTCAGGTAAGATACTGCATTAAGGTATATAAAAGCAGCATAACGCTTAGGT
>JASHTX010000037.1 GCA_030040335.1 Microcaldota archaeon | reverse complement strand
CCTTGACCATCTTGCCAAGGTTGGTCTTCGGGGTCCAGGCCTCTATGCTGAAGACCGGCCTCTCTTCCTCCTGCCTCCTTTGGTATCTTGGGAACAAACAAATCAACCTTTCATGTTCTGTATCTTTGCCTTAACCTCATTAAATAGCTTTGGAAGCGAGTCCAGACTTACGCCGCCACTCACATATCCTCCGAAGCGGTTGCGCATCTCCTTCTCGTCCTTCTTCAGCATTCCCGCATACTTGGCTATGCTCGACGGGTCATACGCAGCTTCCTGAATCTCGAACTTGCCTCTCAGCTTCAGACCACCGTCAACGCATCCCTTCGCGAATACGAAAGGAATTGAGTTCTTTATAGGTGCACTGAGCCCCATGTCCAGTATCATCTCTGACCTGTCCTTCGCCTTCTTTGCCAGCAGCAGACCGGTAAGGTAAGCTGTAGGCTTGTTTCTCCTGCTCGGCCATCCGTAATTCTTCTTTAGTTCGTTAGAGTCAACTCCGGTGACGACAAGGTCCCCTTTCTCATCGTACTTCACGATCTGGCCAATTATCCTCTTGTTCGTCTTCCTGACTACCACGCGCTCCAGCCCGCTCTTCACAAGCGCGAGGCGCTTATCGTAGTTGGTGAGTCCCTGCCTTCTTCTCTTGAATTTCAGCTCTATCATCTTCGTTCTCATGGGCTCACCTGTACATACTCTTTGCGTATTCGTTTATCTGCTTAAGCTCATCGTCGCTCACTTTTATCCCGTCGTCGCTGAGGTGCAGCAGCAGCGATCGCTTGTCATGGAACGCGTTCCCCTTTACAAGCAGGTAGTATCTCTTGAAGGTAGTACCGTCGACCTTGCCCATCGTCCTCAGTCTTGCAAGCAGCAGCCTTTGGGACCTGACCTTCTTCTCCCAGACCCGCCCGCGCCTTGCCTTTGCGCTTCCCTTCCTCTTTCCTGGCCCCCTCTTTCTCTTCGGAAGGGGCTTGCTCTTGTGCAGCTCCTGCTTGGGTTTTACCGCGACTATGGCACCGTCTTTTATCAGCTTCCTGACGTCGTCCCTGGTTATCGCCTTCTTTATATCCTCGAGTGACTCTGGCCTCAGTTTCAGCGAGTCCTCTCCCCTGCCGAGCAATTCGGCCGCGATCCTCTTTGTGAACTTTATACTCATTTTCTCGCTCTGTTTGCTACCTTTATCTTGTTCGCGTCTGCGACCTTTTGCAGAATCGTCCTCTTCCTGATTGAGAGACTGTGCGCAAATACCGCGATCCTGTTCTGAACGTTTGAAAGCGCAAGCAGTTCCTTCTCGTTGTGCACAACCACTGGCCAGTTTCCGTCAGGCCTCGCGAATCTCACATCACTTGAGTTCTTGTACCCTATGCTGGGGCTTGCCCCGTATCCGCTCCTCTTTATCCTCTTCTTGCTGTCAATTCCGCGCTGCGCCCTCCATCTCTCCTTGACCCCCTTCCTGCTCTTCGCTCCGTAGTTCGGAACCAGGAATTTTGGATGCTCTTTCTTGATAGTCATGATCATTCCTCAGCAACGTAGTATATCCCGTCTTGGAAAACCCTCGAGTCCTTCCTTCGCACGAAGGAGAGCCTGTTTATGTTCGCGGCTGTCTGGCCGACGTCATAAGGATCTACACCCTTGACCGTCAGGTCCTGGCCCTTCACTTCGACCTTTGTGCTGCCGACTATCTTCGCGGTCCTCGGCTTCTTCTCACCGAATACGTTCTTCACGAACAGCGTGTCTCCCTTCACCTCCAGGGACATCGGGAAGTGGGCGAAGACCACTTTCATCTTCTTCTCAAGCCCGTTCTGCACCCCCTTCATCGCTTCTGAGATCTCAGAACCTAGCGCCTGCGCAGCGAGCGCAGCCTTCTTTGCCAGCTTCTTGTTCTTTGTCTCCTCGATCGTTATCTTGCCAGCATCCACCTTCATAGTCAGCAGGATCCTGTTGACAGTCTTCTTTGTTGAGCCGAGCTTGCCGCTGATCTCGATCTGCGATCCATCTGGAGAAAGGTTTGCCTTCACTCCGCTCGGTACTTGAAGTTCGCGCATAAAAATCACTAGTAAACGTAGGCGAGCAGCCTGCCGCCCACCTTCTTCTCCTTCGCCTCCCTGTTGCTCATTATCCCCTGCGGGGTGGCAAGGATCAGTATGCCGAAGTCCTTGCTCGGTATGTACCTGTTCTCGTACTTCTGATAGTCTGCGACCTTGACCGCGTAGCGCGGCCTCACGCTTCCTATGTTGTTTATCTTGTTCGCAAGCGCAATCTTGAGGACCTTGAACTTCCCGTCGCTCTCTTCGGTGACCTCGCTGACGTAGCCGTTGGACTTAAGGGTCATCAGCACGCTCCTCACCAGCTTTGTCGAAGCCACCTGGCACTCGGCCCTGCCCAGGTTCTCGTAGGTCTTTATCTTGTTCAGCGTATGGGATAGAATGTCGGGCATATGATCACAACTTCTCAAAACCTATGTCCTTTGCAACCTCCCTGAAACAGCGCCTGCAGATGTAGAGGTTGTAGGACCTTATCAGCGCTCTCGCGTTTCCGCAGATCTTGCACTTTCTCGTCCCCTTGCCCTTGTATTTCTCGTCGTATTTGATCTTCATGAATATCACTCTGCCTCTGCGACCTTCGCGCCGAAGTTCTTTTCAATGTAAGCCTGCAGCTCCTCCTTCTTTTCCTGTTCTCCACCCGCGTCCCCCTCCTAGAGAAGGATGCGTTGATGTTGAGGCCGAGCATGCCTATCTTCGGGTCGTACTTGACACCGCTGAAGTAGATGTA
>JASHTX010000036.1 GCA_030040335.1 Microcaldota archaeon | reverse complement strand
GGATAATAATATATAAGCTATCGTCTTGGCTCGCCCAGGAGAAAGACCCGAGCTGAAGCGCTTAAATTCTTATCCTGACACAAAGAACGCATGGCATCGATGCTTGACCCTTTTTTCGAAAAACCTGGGAAGCCTCTCTCAAATTCTGAGAGGAAGAAGTACACTGTGATCTTTGCAGCAGTCTTCATAGCGATATTGCTCTGCTTTAACGTGCTTTCTCTATTTTTGACCAACCCCTATGAGGGCCTGCCGATCTGGTATTCCTCGAAAGGCGAGGAAACCATACTCCTGTTTTTGATCCCAGCCGGTGTGATCGTACTCTTCTTCACCAGGCTCCGCAAGAAAGGCACCGAGGCAAGCTTCCGTAAGTGGCAGATAGCCATAGCGATTGTTCTGGCTCTGCTCGTAACCATAATTGATGTCTTTGAGTTCACATCCGTTCCCTTCTCGATCTTATTGTTTGTGGCGATGGTCGCGACGATCTACCTGATGGACCTCGCAACCAGGTATGGTCTGACATCTGGTATAAACCTCTTCCTGCTCTGCATTTCGCTTTACACGCTCGCCGTATACCTGCTGACGATTTTCGCGGGAGGCAGCATTGGCGGCTTTTCCATCTTCATACCTTTCCTGGTTGCAATAGCTTTGATAGCTGTCGGCTACTATTTCTACGAAGACCTCTTCGGAAGTTTCTCGAGTCTTATGGCATACCAGGGCATAGGCGGGTCTTCAACGCTCTACTTCTTGCTGGCTCCCATTGCCGTAGTGTCCGTAATCTCCTGGGTTTCCTATCTTACTTCTCCCATCTTCTATCCGCTCTTCAGCCACCTCGGTATCTTCGCAACCTACCTGGTAATACCAAATTCCGGCTCGGCGCAATCGTACGTGCTTTCCGGAGGTATACTTTACCTTCTCTCAGGCAACTTTCCGCTGGTGCTTCCGTCTTCGCAAGGAGGAATCGGCTCTTTCGATATCTATCTGAATTATTTGGCACTGACTTCATCTTTACTTGCCGGAATTGAAGTTCCTGAGTATGTGCATGCCCTGATCTTCACGATAGGCACAATCCTTCTCTCTTTGGTCTCTGTCAAAATCTGGGTATGGCTCACAAAGCAAGGCGATGCTGTTGCAAGGCAGCGTGCAAAGATATACAGAAATACCGCCGTTATCGCACTCATAGTCTGTATCGGGACTGTTTGCGGCTTGATAATAAGCCCTCTCTTCTTCATAATCGCCGGTGGCACGCTCTGCTTATTGCAGAAAAGGTCCAAGACCTGACCGACTCGTGAGCAAATGATCGGAATAGTATACTCCAAGCTTGACGTTGCGGGAACAAACATTGTCGACTACATGGTCAATAATTGCGGATTCAGAAAGACAGAGGGACCTGGCGACCTTAGGTATGAAGGAGATGACGCAAGAATCTACGAGATTCCCACTCCTACAGTCGAAGCAGATTTTGTTGATTCTTTCGGCTGCGATCTCATAATCTTCCCGAACAAGCACAAGAGCGAAGCAGGAATAGGGGCGTTCACCACCCACTCCCTGGGGAACTGGAGGAATGAGGCCAAGGTCGGAGGCAAACCGAAACAGCTCTCCTATGCTGCGCCGCTTGCAATGATTTCCGCGCTCAGGAATCTCACAAAAATCGATTCTGACATTGAGAAGGTATACGAGGCGACGCACCACGGCCCGCTCATCAAGACACCTGCGATTTTCGTGGAGCTGGGCGGCAACGAAAATACACTAAACAACAAAGAGCTCGCATCGAAAGTCGGCGAAGCGATATGCGAATCCTTAGGCGCTATCAAGAGAAATGACGTTGAATACAGCAAGGTGGCGGTTGGCATAGGCGGCACTCACTATCCTGACAAATTTTCCAGCCTCGCGCTTGAGAAAGGCTATGCCTTCTCTCACATAATGCCCAGATACGCGATGCTAAACGATGACGGAAGCGACAACTTTGATGTTCTTGAACAGACCCTTGAGAGGAGCACTCACAGGCCAGAGCTTGCGGTCTTGGAATGGAGAAGCCTCAATTCACTCGCAAAAGAGAAAGCAATTAAAAAGCTGGATGAGATTGGTCTAGACTATGAGAAGATATGAGTTCCGGAATTTTCTGCTGTTTCTGGCCCTTCTCTCACTTTCAACCACTTTAAACGCCGAGTACTGGTTCCAGACCGGAGTCAGAGGCAATTCAGAAGCGGCTCAGAACAACGGGGCGAGCGTGCAGATACAGACGATTGTACCGCAGACAATCGTTTCAGGATCAATGGCATTCTGGGTCGGCGAGAACCTGCCGAACGGCGCATTCTTGCAGGTCGGCTATGTGATAGAGAACCAGAGCGGTTACTATCCTGCTGACTGCACAATCAGAGGCTGCAGCGGGAGGGAACTGCTAACTACAAAGAATGCTACGTGGTTCTATGAGTACTTCCCCGTAGGCCACAACAATACTTTCTACGGCAGCATCGGCCCCGACGGTGCGGCTGGAGTCAACGGCACGTTCAATACATACGGATTCTATTCTGTCGGAGATACATGGTACTTCCTATTTGATAACAAGACTATCGGGAGCGCAGACCTCGGCGCCTCTTCTTCAGGTTCTGAATGGCCTGTTGCAATCGGCGAAGTGGCAAACGCCAGCAATAATTCCACTTACATGGCAGGCGTGATCTTTGCAAATTTCTCAGTCTACAAGTATAGCTCGTTCCTGCCGCTTGCCGAGGGTTACGGGACCATTGGCTATGGTGCGGGAAGCAGAACCGATCTCAAGAACCCGTATGGCTTAGAGGAGGTAGGCTCCAGGACCAACTATTTCGAAGTAGGATCTGGGCTTCCTCAGAGTTCAAACAATACCAAGCTCTGGACCCTCGGTTACAAGCTCGACATCGCCTCTCCATACGGAGGTTCGAGCGACAACAGCTACGTTGCCTATTCTACCGTCTCCATCTCCACCCCTCAGATAGTATACATCAACAGTTCCGCGAGAGCGCTGTTCTTGGGCTGGCACGGCAAGGGATCCGGCTCGTACACAGGGAGCGAAAACAGCACCATGGTGCTGATGGATGGCGATATAACTGAAACCGCTGCCTGGCAGGTGCAGTACCTGCTCAACGTCACTTCAAATTACAGTTCCACCAGCGGATCTGGATGGTACAACTCCAGCTCCGTCGCAACATACGGCATCGCAGCCAACTCGATATACCAAAATGGCACCCAGAGATTCGTGTTCTCCGGATGGAGCAATGGCAACAAGAACGCCACAGGCAGCATTACACTAACTGGGCCTAGGCAAATCTCGGCAAACTGGAAATTCATGGAACGGCTTGTTGCGACGAACCAGCAGCAAGTGCCCATAATTCCGGACTACTTCATAGTGGATGGAGCCATGTCGAATAGCACGCCATACCTGAACGCAACTATGAACCACAGCGTCACTGGCGTATACTACAAGGGGCTGCTCTTTCCCTATAATCTGAGCGTCGATGTCAATTCACCAGCCACTGTCTACCTGCCGCTGCCTGTATATAATGTAAGTATAAAGGTTGCGGATTACTTCGGACTGCCTATAAGCACGCCGTTGAGCATAACCTACAAAAACGGCACTACGGCAAATCTGACGCCGACCAACGGGGAGGTCAAGATACCAGATGTTCCATACGGGTATGCAGAGGTTCAAGCCCGGTATCTCTGGATGAACAAGACCGTTGTAACCGACCAGGGTGTTCCCGTAAAGATATCGTTCTTCTCTACAGTTAACATAGCGGCGGTGGTTGTCATCATACTCGTGATAATCTACGCCAACATAAAGATACACACCGGCAAGGGCAAGGCCAAAAAACAGGCAAAAGGGCGCAGGATGGAGTGGGAATACTAGCTGTGGGTAACCTTTTAATTCCTTCAACGCCAATTACTATCGTTGCTATGCAGGTAGCTATACTGATCGCGCCAAGGGATTTCAAGGACGAGACGGTCTCAAAGCTCAACCTCTTCTTCGACAAGAAGGACATAGGAAGCAGAATAGCGAGCTTTTCGCTCAGGGACTGCACGGGCTACCACGGGGCTGTGGTGAAGCCCAAGATCGAACTCAGGGACATAGAACCTATGTCGTACGACGTCCTGCTTCTGGTAGACGGGCCAGGCGTGGACAGCCTCAAGCTTTACGACCAGCGGCCGCTGCTAGACCTTACGAAAGCCTTCCACGAATCCGGCAAGATTGTGGCAGGAGTGGGCAATGGAGTCAAGATAATAGCCAGGGCCAACATACTAAAGGACACAAAGGTGGCCCAGCCAGATCCGGAAACCGAGAAACTGGTAAAGCTCTACAGGGGCGTGCCGGTCAACGACTACCTGGTCTTCGACAACAAGATACTTACGCTCTCAGATCCGGACAGAATCGACGAGCTCGTGGGGCTTCTCGCGGAAAAAGCTGAGCAAAAGTAGCCAGCTAATCCTTGTAAATGACGTGCCTCTCGGCGCCGCACTCGCACAAATACGCCAGATAGCCGTGCGAGCTGGCAAGCCTTACCCTGCAGTTGACTCCTGGTACCAGGAAGTTTCCGCAATCCCTGCATATCCTGTACTTCAGTTCCTTGGGTATCCCCACCTTGTATCGCGAGCTTATCTTGCGCGCCAGCGAGACGTAACGCCTGGCCAGCCGTGTCGACTCAGTGTTCTTCTGCAGGGTTCTCATCTCGGCCAGGCTGAGCAGAACCACGATCCTCTGAGATGCAATTTTCCCGACCAACGACGTATTTTTCATACAGTAACGAATTTCAAGTCAATCTATTTATAGCCCCCGCAAGTCATTACGAGCATGGGCCGCGAAGTATGGATTGACAATACCAAAATTGGCTTCGGCAAGCCACTCGTGAAGCTAGATTCAACCCAGGCCAGCTTGGCGCTCTTGAGCCGAACCGATCGGCCCGCGATCTTGCACATGAGGTTCGTAGAGCCTCTAGCAGGGCTGCCAGCCGGCGCACCCTGGCAGCTAAGAATCCATCATAGCATGGGCTCAGGGAATTCCTTGCAAAACCTTTATGCCTTGAACGAACTGCAAGGTTTCCTCGATGCTGTCCAAAAAAATCCAGGAGTAGAGAAAGTCAAGATCATGGCCTGGGCCATGGGCGAGCGAGAAGGCTTTCTTAAAATGGACTATACTCCTGAAGATTCTGTCCTGGAGGCCGGACGAATATACGATTTCATGGCGGGTACTGTGATGTCTAAACTGATAACTGCGTCTTTTATCTCCTGCCGCTACGCAGAGGGTGAGCGATACGAGGAGATGAAGGTAATCATCTCTCTCAAACTCGCGAGGCGCTTAGAAACTGAGCAACCTTTCGCTCAGTGGAGCGCGCCAGAAGAGCTTCTTGGCCGCAGGGCATAGGTCTGTGCTTATCGCCATCAGCCTGATAGATGGTGGAAACCAAAACATAAGCAAATAAATATAAAGAGGCGTGCGGAGAATAGACCGTGCTTAAGTGGTCAGAACGAACAATCGACTGTACGTGGTGCTTTTTACTGCGATGTTGCTTGCCATCAGCTTGCCAGCTTCTGCAGCTGGCGGTTCATATGGCTTCACCGGACTCATAGGGTCGGTGCTAAACAACGGCGTTCCTCTTGGCGCGGTTTCTCAGACAAAAGCGCTCTCAAACAGCGCACAGTACGCCTTCCAGGAAGGTTTCACAACCGCAAGCAACCCTCCCGCCTCGCCCTACAGCTCACTCGCCACAGTCCCGATAACAACAGGAGTCAATGCCGCTACAAATGGTGGTGGAATGTCATTCAGCAGCTTCACCACAGGGAATTATGATAACATAATGCAGGTAACGGGTTCTCAACTTTCCGGCCTGCTTACCAACTACGGCTCTGATGGAGAGAGCGAAACACTCTGGCTTACCGGCTTTCCTGTCTACGACCAACAGACAGTGCCAAGCGTACAGAACTTTGCCCTGCTAGACGCTGGCGGCGCTTATCAGGCAACTTTCACAAGCCCAATCCAAGAGCCATATATCGGCTACTCCGGGGTTGGCCAATCAATATTTCCTCCTTATACCAACATGGGCAACATGGAGCTTCTCGGTAAGAACGTCAGCATAATCGGTTATACGCTCCCTACAGGAACAGCCTCCTCTTCGACACTGGCTGTACACGGCGGAGCTCTTGAAATCGCAGACCCTCTTGCCCCTCAAGTCGTCGTATATGTAGGTCATAACCTGACTACCGGTCCCTTCACAGTACAGGTTGCGGATCTCGGCACTGCAACAAGCAACGGGGTGAGTCCCGCCGCAATCAACTTATACTATAACGGCGTGCTTACAAACACTACATCTGTCTTTCCAGGAAACACCGTGGAATTCGACACGTCTAGTGGAATGCTGCTGGTGAACGTGAACTCAACCTTCGCAGGATCTTATGTATACGAGAAATGGGCAAAAATACAGGTCTTTGACAACCCTTCCGTTCTGACCGATGGCACCGCCTTCAACCTAACAGGGGATTCCGGATGGAATGTCAACCTGCTATGGGTGAACACAAGCGGCAACGGCCACTACAATGCGCTGCAGAGCATAATCATCTATAACACCACTCCGACGATGCTGACACCAGGCCAGAGCTTCACATTCATACAGAATCCAGAGCAGTGGAAAGCGACCTTCCTCGGGGACACCCTTGGAAACAACTACGATTCCGTAACTGCGCAGACCTCTTACACCAGTGCAGTTTCATACTCCAATTCGCCGGGAAAGGTGGGCGGAGGCGTAGGTAATATAAACAACATAACCGAACCTGCGCAGGAACTCATACTAACAAGCCAGATACCTGATGCTTTCAGCTATGCTGGATACTCTAGCAACTCAACCACATATCTCCTGACAGGCTATGGGCTTTCCGAGTTTGCACATTCCACGCTCGCCGGCAATCCTGCCAATGTGGTAATGCACGCCTGCCTTCCTCAGTCTCCATGCTCCAGTGAAGTGAGCCAGACCAACCCTCTGGTCGTCACGGTAACCGGCTACCCTTCAAGCAACGCGGTCTCTACTGTGAGCGCTAGCTACGTCTTCACAAGCAGCGGACAGTCCTGGTATGCAAACACGCCCGACTTCTACAACATAACGGCAATAAAGCTGAACAGGGCGCTGATCGACATTAATGTGACTGTAACAAACCAATCAGGGACAAAGCTTGCAACACTGCAGTCTCTGCCTCTGGTCGTCGCATACCCGCAGACGGGTCTCGCGTACCTTAGACTCTCTTCTGCGACAGCCCTCACATACAACCAGCAGAATGGCCAGACGCCATCAACGTTCAACTTCACTAACTCTGTCTCAGGGCCAGGTTCCGGGCCTACTCCTCCTTACGCTCTGACAGCTTATCAATTGAGCGAGTACAACACCCCGGGCATAACAAGCAGCACAGACAGGTTCATATTCAACATCGACAATTCCACTGCTGGCTGGAGCGCGCTGCCTCTGTTCGTACTGAACTACTCTCAGAGCAACGTTGCCAACAACGTGACATATGTTTCGAGCCAGGGCAACAGCGTAAACGCCAGGACCGGCTTCATATCCGAGCGTGGCAGCAAGGTAGCTGTGGTATCGCCCAGACAACTTGTCTTCGACATGGCTGAGACTGTTGATACTCTGCAGTTCGTCGTAGGACCCGTAAACCAGGTCGCGCACTCAAACTACACAATATACGGCCCGTATGCCGTGGGTCAGGCCACTTTTATACCGAATGTCACAATAGCCAACGTCACTGGTAACGTGACCGTCAACCCTCCAGAGGCACTCGGCGTGTTCCTGGGAGAAAATGGCAGGAGCTTCGGACCCTATGGGATAGGCCAGGCAACCAACATACCAAACCTGACCATAGCCAATATAACAGCCCAGGTTAGCAATGGCGTGCTCGTAGACCAACTAGTCTGGCTGGGTGCCAATGGTAAGGTCGTTGGGCCTTCTCCGGTAACATACACGCTCAACTTAATCGCATCACCTCAAGAGGCGGGTTACGTGACAGCAAGCCCGAGCGAAGGGATCAACGGGTATCAGCCGTTCACAAACGTCACCATAAGCGCCAATCCATACCCTGACTATGCCTTTGTAGGCTGGTCTGGAAGCGGACCCGGGAGCTCCAACTCAAGCAATCCCACTACAACAGTGAACATACAGGGTAACATAACAGAGATCGCAAGATTCGAACCCAGTTGCGGCGCCACGATCACACTCTACCTAGGAAATAACGTAACGTGCCAGGAGTTCACCGTGCAACTAGTGGACCTGGGCTCAGCAAACGCCTCTGGTGTGAGCCCCGCTGACATCAACATCTATCTCGGCGGAGTGCTTACGAATTCCTCAGCTCTATATCCTGGTCAGAACGCCAACTACAAAGTCGACGGATACGTGCTTAACCTCCACATGAACAACACTTTCAACGGCCTTTATCCTTACGAGAAATGGGCACAGATGCAATTCAACACAGGAACATCTACAATAACACTGATGGCCGGACGCAACATCACATCAGGCCCTTGGACCGTGCAGCTGCAGAACCTCAGCTTGGCCAATGACAATGGCATATCATCCGCGCTAATCAACATCTACTACAACAACGTGCTAACCAACACAACATCCCTGGCACCAGGCGAGAGTGCAACCTATGACATAGACGGGAACTTCCTTTACCTCCCAGTAATACAGACATTCGCAGGATTGTACGTATATGAGAGATATGCAAGAATATCGCCTTGGTTCGCACCCGTGTCCTCTACATATATAGGCAAGAACATAACATCAGGCCCGTGGACAGTCGAACTTCTTAACGTGAGCCCGACTAACGATGCAGGAGTAGTTTCCGCTGTAGTCGGCGCATACTATGGCAACACGCTTACTAACGTGACTTCGGTCATGCCCGGTACTACCGTGCTCTACGTCAACGGAAGCTCAGGAAGCCCCATGTACCTTGAAGTCAACCAAACCGTAGATGGATTATACGCGTACCAGAAATATGCCAAGATGGAGGCATGGTACACATCTATAGTGCCACAGCCTGTAACAACCACAACTACATCTTCAACCACATCCACCACTTCTTCAACGTCTACAACCTCATCAACTTCCACAACCTCCACTACGAGCTCTGCCACATCAACAAAGTCAACGACTTCAACCACCTCTACAACCTCCACCTCCACAAAACCTACAACTTCAACAACGAAGTCAACAACCTCTACCTCCACCTCGACAAAATCGACAACATCCAGCTCTACAACCTCCACAAAGTCGACGACCTCTTCTACCTCTACAAAACCTACGACCTCGACAACGAAGTCAACCACCTCTACATCAACCTCTACAAAGTCGACAACTAGCACTATAGTAAAATGTACTGGCCAGGACTCCTGCCTATGCCCATCAGGCGTGTGCGGCGCTAGGGCAGGTACGACCTGCATATGCCCGGTCTAAAGTCATACTGCGTTCTGCTTAAGAGCGTATAGAAATAGCAGAATGGGCCCGCTGAGATTTGAACTCAGGACCTACGGCTTTCCTACAATGTAAGAAGCTATAAGACCGCCGCTCTAACCAGGCTGAGCTACGAGCCCAATGCGACTATATGCCTATCAAGGCTTTTATTATTATTGCAGAATTGGACGCGCCCAAATTCTGATCCTGAGAAGAATAGTGGAAGTCCATGCAGTAAACGTCACATTTAAAACATACATATAAATAGTTAGAAACGAAAATACTTCTATGGTGTGTCGCATGGTGGTGGGTTTGCAGTCAAAGTATTTGCTCTTCCTTGTATCGGCATTGACGCTGCTGTCATTTGCGTCTATGCTGCAGGCGTCAACGCAGGGCGTCACGTCGATTCCTGTTTACTCAGCGCCAAGTCCAAGCGTTGCAAGCCTGACGACTCAGCCAGGTTCTCAGAGGCTTATAGTTTACAACACATCCACTTCAGCCAGGGACCAGTATCAAGTAGACGGATGTGCAATAACTCATGACCTTAGAACTGCGACGTCACTCATCTGCCCTTCGGGTGTTAACATACCAAACTCGGTTCCAGACAAGCCTCTCCAGCTCGAAGACCTAGGGTCTGATGAACAGATAGGGGCGAATACAGTCTGGACTCACTATACCGGAAACGGTGTCACTGTTGCTGTATTGGATACAGGCATAGATTACAACAGCCCGCAGCTAGCCGCAGTGACAGGCAATGTGGCCCCCACCAACGGTTACTGTTTTACAGGTGATATTAACGATTGCGGGAACGGTTTTCTTGACGATGTCGACCACGGGACGCTTATCTCAGGCGTAATCGCAAGTGCCGGACTGAAAATCTCAAATTCGATCTCCGCAAACGCCTATAATGGCTCCTTCTCTAAAGGAGTGGCTCCTGGAGTTCAGGTCTGGATGGGCAAGGTTTGCGGCACACTAAACGGTGATAGCGAATCCAACGATATAGTTTGCGACGAAAGCGACATCGCGGCAGGGATAGAGTACGTGGTTGACAACCATATCGCCAACGTGATAAGTCTCAGTATAGGGGGCACCCTTAACTACACAGGTTCTAACTGCGACAGCAGCAACGATATCCTCGTCCAAGACATCAATTGGGCCTATGCAAATAACG
The DNA here is from genome assembly GCA_030040335.1 of Microcaldota archaeon. Taxonomy (GTDB): domain Archaea; phylum Micrarchaeota; class Micrarchaeia; order Micrarchaeales; family CABMGC01; genus JAJYVH01. Next base: position 40,226 of record JASHTX010000036.1, on the reverse strand, counting down.
TCGTGACCGTGGTCGCATCGGGCGACTCCGCAGGGCCTGTCGCCTGGCCTGCGTGTACATCAAATGCAATCGCAGTCGGGGCGGTCAACAGCCTTAACGATGCGCAGTCTTGGAGCAGCAACGGCACTGCACTTGAAGTCCACGGACTGGTGGCGCCTGGAGTAAATATATACACCACTTACCCTAACTATCCCACCGCGTTGCAATGGAGCTCCACAGGTTATGATTACTCTACAGGAACATCTGTTTCGGCACCCATGGTGGCGGCAACAATAGCGCTCATGCTTCAGAAGAACCCATCTCTGACCGCCAATCAGATAAAATCCATAATCTTCAGCAGCGCCAACTGCTTGAAAAACAAGTATGGCACCTGTCCAAACAATGTGATAGGCTATGGAGTGGTTAATGCGCTTGCGGCCGTTACTGCAACCCCTTCTCGTACTACAACTACCACCACATCCACTTCCACATCAACAACATCAACGTCTACGGTTTCTTCCCAAAAGACAGTCAGCTGCATCCTCTGCGCCCAAGGGCTATTGAAGTCGCCGGCTTGGGAGTGCGTAGGAGCCAATCCAGCGTGCAACTATAATGCAGTCGGATGCGTTTCAGGCACCTTGACAGACGAACATATACTGCCAGTTGGGTGCGATTGAGAGGGAGCTCCCGGATCCGCCCTGGCCAGCAGCTGAACGCAGGAACTAATCAAACTCCTGTCATTGCAGGTTGCAAACCCACGAATAGCTTAATATCCTTGAATTTCTATAGCTGATGTCAGGCTTATTATGGATCTGGGAGAAGGGCTCAGGAAGGCAATTGCAAGGCTTACCGGAGCAACCATCATAGACGCAAAGACGATCAGGGAGTTCAACAAGGAGCTGCAGCGCGCACTCATATCAGCTGACGTCAACGTGGAATTGGTGTTGGCGTTAACCAAAAAGCTAGAGGATGCGGCTCTAAAGGAGAAGCTGCCTCCAGGAGTCAGCGCCAAAGATTACATAACCAACATGCTTTACGAGCAGTTGGTAAAGCTCATGGGCTCGGGCTTCGAGCCGGTGATGAAGCCTAAACGAGTCCTGCTCCTCGGCCTTTACGGGTCGGGCAAAACGACCACCACGGCCAAACTGGCCAAGTTCTACCAGGACAGGGGCCTTAGCAGCGCGCTGATAGCCTGCGACGTTTCGAGACCAGCGGCATATGAGCAGCTGGAGACGCTAGCCAAGCAGGCAGGAGTCGGATTCTTCGGCATAAAGGACGAAAAGGACGTGAGGAAGATAGTGAGGCAGGCTCTTGCCTCGCTGAAGGACAAGAAGGTCCTTATCTGCGACACCAGCGGCAGGAATGCGCTCGACAAGGCGCTCATAGACGAGCTCAAGGCGATCACAGAGGAGTTCAAACCAGATGAGAAGACACTGGTGATAAATGCCGATACGGGGCAGGTGGCAGGCAAGCAGGCGGCAGAGTTCAACAACGCCGTAAAGCTGACTGGTGTCATAGTCACGAAACTGGACGGCTCCGGGAAGGGAGGAGGCGCGCTAAGCGCCGTCAATGCGGCAAACGTGGGTATCGAATTCATAGGTACAGGAGAGAAGCTCAACATGATAGAGCTCTACGACTCGAAGAAGTTCGTTGGTAAACTTCTCGGGATGCCAGACCTCGAGTCCCTGGTGGCAAACGTCCAGCAGGCGATAAAAGAGGCAAACATCAAGCCGGAGGAGGCGGCGATGGAGGAGCTTACCTTCAACACGTTCTACAACCAGCTGAAAACGCTGAACAAGATGGGCTCCATGAAGAACATGCTTGGGCAGCTCGGCGTGGCAAACGTGCCGAAGGAGACATTTGAACAGAGCGAGGCGAAGATGAAGAAGTACAAGTCTATAATCGACTCGATGACTGTTAAGGAGAGGGACGATGCCAGCCTTCTGAATAACTCTGAGAGGGTAAGGAGGATAGCAAAAGGAAGCGGCGCAACAGAGAAGGAAGTGAGGGAGCTGATCAGCGACTTCAACAAGATGAAGAAGTTCTACAACATGATGAAGAACGACCGAAACGTCAGGAAACAGTTCTCGAAGTTTATGCCAAAATAAGGCGAACTGCTTCTACCAAACGCAAAGGTTAAAATTCCTAAACTATGGAATATGCACATGGCGATCAAGTACTGGGAGTTCGAGGACGCTCCTCTCAAGGAGAAGCTGAAGAGCCCGAACGTAAAAGAGCTGGCCAAGATATACTTCGAGAACGAGACGCGCGCTTACCGCTTTGCAAAGGCACTTCTGGAGGTAAAGAAGAAAGGTGCGCTGAGGCTCAAGGACTGCGATGACACACTGCCCATTGCCACATGGAAGAGATATCTTGACTTCGCAGTGGCTGTCGGGATTCTAAAGCACGAGAACAACGCATATGAGTTCACGGACAGGTACTCGAAGCCGTTCAAGAATATCGCTGTCTACATCAAGGCCTGGGTCGACTCAAAGGATGCAGAGGACGCGGACGTTCAATTCGCGAATGCCAGGATAGAGAAGCAGAAGAAGAGAGGCGGACGCGCAGTTCCAGAACCAGGAGGCATGGCAACCGCTCAAGCAGAACCTAAGCAAGAATGATTCAGCTGTTCCTGTACCATACTGATCCAAATTCCGTATCCTCTATGGCAACTCCATGTTTCTTTACTTCGTCTCTTATCTTGTCAGCTTCTGCAAATTTCTTTTCAGCCCTTAGTGCTTCCCTCTTTTTGATAAGATCCAGAACTTCCTGTGGCATCTTCTCCTTATACCTGTCGCTTTCGAGCAGGCCGAGTACGTTGGCAAGGTTCAGCACAATCTTTGCAGCATTCTCCTTTGCCTTTTTGCCAATCTTTTCATTTGAGCCGGAGAACTCCCGCAGCGCCTTCACCGCCTGGACAAGTTTTGAGAGTGCCAGGGGCGTGTTGAAATCAGAGTTCATCGCCTTCGCAAACTCGTTTTCAAGCGTCTGCGATATCTCCAGGATCTTCCGATCATTGTCCGACTCTCCTGCCTCGCTCATATTGAAGAAGATTCCAAAGGCAGCATACAGGTACCTCAGCCTCTTCTGCGCCTCCTTCACGAGTGCATCGCTATAATCTATATCCTTCCTGTAGTGCGTGGAGCAGACGAGAAGCCTGAAGACCTCAGCATCATAGTTCTTCAGGAAATCCCTTATAGTTATGAAGTTCCTTAGGCTTTTGCTCATCTTTACGTCCTTTATGTTCAGTACCCCTGAGTGCAGCCAGTACTTCACAAAAGGAATCTTCCCGAAAGCAGCCTCTGCTTGGGCTATCTCGTTCGTGTGATGAGGAAAGATTAGCTCATTGGCTCCGCCATGCACGTCGTATTGCGGACCGAAGAGGGCATATGTCATTGCCGTATCCTCTATGTGCCAGCCAGGCCTGCCAATCAGCTTTACCTCATTCCCCTTGTGCATTACCTTTATCTCCCATCTCGGTTCTCCTGCCTTTGCGGCCTTCCAGAGTGAAAAATCATACTGGTTGATCTTGCCTTCCTTCGGCTCTATTCTGTGTCTCTTCAACTCATCGAGCTTCATCCGAGATAGTTTTGTATAATCTTTGAACCTGGCAACATCGTAGTAGACGTCGCCTTCCAGAAGGTATGCGTAGCCCTTGTCAAGGAGCAACTGTATCTGCTCGCGTATCGTCTCTATGTAATCGTGCGACCGCGGGTAAACATCAACATCTTTCCTTATCCCCAGAGCCTCCATATCTTCCATGAATCTCTTCTCGTATGTGGCTGCAAGCTCCCTCGCCTCAATCCCGCGCTCCTTGGCCCTGGCGATTATCTTGTCATCAACGTCTGTTATGTTCTGCGCGTACCTGAGTTCGTATCCGAGATGCCTCAGCCATCTCGCGATTATTGCAAAGTCTATGTATGTCTTTGCATGCCCAAGGTGAGCGTCATCATATACCGTGTTCCCGCAAACGAACATATTCACCTTGCGCTCATGCATCGGAGCGAATGGTTCCTCGCTCCTGCTGAGTGTGTTGTAAACGGCTAGCTTGCTCTCGCTCATTAGCTCACTTTCAAGGGGCTATTGTCTGGTTGCTCACAATTCCCTTCGTGTAAACCGGATTGTTGCTCATGTAGAAGTCGCCTATGGCTATGTAGCCTACGCCTTCCCGAGATTCGCCGGTCAAACCCGCAACAACCCTGATGCTCACGTTCTGGCATAGTAAAGTGCCTATCGGCATCGTACCATTCAGGAAAGTACTCTGCGGACTGGTGACGTTTGCAGAGTAGGTGTTAAAGTGGGTCACCACCTCCGGCGTGTTGTTCTCCAGTATCTCTACGTACAGCTTGGAGCTCTGGGATGAGACTATCTTGAAGTTCAGGAATAGCTCGGTTACTTGGAATGGCATGGAGGTCAGGTTGCCAGCCTGTAGCGCCAGGCCTGTCTGGAAGCTCGACGCGGCATATTCGCCGTTGTATCCGTTCCAGGGCAAGCTTCCGTAGTAGCCAGTGTAGTTCTTGTCAGTGTTGTTGTTTTCAGCACTCAGATTCAAAGGTCCGGCTCCAAAACCAGGCCCCGATTCATTCCATCCTGCATAAGTGCCCGTAGAGAAATCCCCGTTTGCAACAGGCACTTCTGGGTTTTTCGAGAGGCAACTGCTGTAGTATATGGTGGTTGTTGTCTGTACCGTTGTAGAAGTCGTATTGGCTGTAGTCGGGACCGATGATGATGTAGAGCTTGACGTGTTAACAGCCGCCTGTGTTGTCGTGCTATTCGATGTAGTTGTCTTTCCCTTTCCTCCAATTGCGCCTGTGAAGAGCAGGGCTGCGACTATTATCACCATGAGTATGAAGAAATAAATGATTATTGCGGAATCCAACTAAACAACCACTTCATTAATATACGTTAGCAATAATAAAATGATGTTTGCTGTCAACAGCATGGTGTTTCATTGGGAAGTATACCCAGAAAATGGAAGAAAAAGGGAAGGATGCGCTGGAAATGGGTAAAGAAGAGAAGGAAGAGAATCAAGAGAGCGCAGAAGAGGAGAGTTGGCGAGCTGTAGCGCCAATTTACATTACCTAAATAACTAACCCTAGTGGTACTTTCGTTTATAAAGTCAATGTTAATTAAGGGGGATCAGGATAAGTGTTCTATGAGGACGGTTCGAAAGCAAAACTCAGATTTTATCTTAACCAGATCTGAGGATGGCGACAGGATAGGGGGTTATTGAGTGTTAGCTGAGAAAAGAGAGGGAATCGCAGGGCATGTGATACCGACACCAAGACAAAAAGCAATGCAAGAGTACGAACGCAGTGAGCCACGTTGGTACGTAAGAGAGATGCGGGCTCATGAGAGTAAAACCTCAAAGGGGTGGAGAACAGCGCTTAGAAAATCCGGACTTGCAGAAAAGAGGCTTGAAGAGGTAAAGGGGACACTCGAAGGGCTAATGGGCGTGGATTATGCTTACCTTTTTTCCGGCAACCGCTCTCCACAATTCCAGATACTAGTGAGAATCAACTACCCAAAGACATATGAGGCTGTCAAGGAGTTGTTCAGGCTCAGATACAGAGATATACCCTATCAGATCGGTCAGGGGAGGACCGTATATCTGAATAATACCAGCGTGCCAGAACCTACGGCCCGAGAACTTGAAAAACTTGATGCCACGCTGGCTAGACTTAAAAGGGCTCAGTTTGTTAAGTCAGAGAATGTCGCGCATTCACTCGAAGAAGGAGGCGAGATTGCAGGAAAAGAGATGATAAAACCAGCAACTATTCCTAGGCTGCTCAAGGAAGCAAGGTTTCTGGAAGATAACAAGGGCAACATATTTGTTGTAAGCGCAGCAAACGCGGTAGATAAATATGGCAAGCCCTTGCAGGCTGGATATTACAAGGTTGATTTGCAGACTGGAAAATTATGGCGCCCTGCTTTCAAGTATCTGGTCGATAACATCCATTGGGCAGATAGCCTTGACTCTGATGAAAAACTTTATGTTTCCGAAGCCGCAGCAAAGGTGATTAAAGATGAGATGGAAAAACCAATGGAGAATGGCAAACCTCGCCTTGTGGCTTTCACAGTCCATGAAATCTGCTCTACAGACGCTCGTTTCCGAGTTACCACAAACTTTGCCGAATCAGGACTCGTCCACAGTCAATCCGCCGACGAGGAGCACGGCGTAATTGTCGGCTACGGTTGGGTGGTCGGTGAAAAGCAGAAGCAGATAATCCTGGCAGCTAAAAGCAAATGGGTGCCTGGCGAGTTGGTAGCTGATGGTTGGCCAGTCAGTCCGGCATGGGGACGTTAAAGGGGCAGGCGGGCCTGCACCTATCACGCAAGTGACCTTACTTGATATCTTCCTCTTTTCTCTATATCTGCAAGCCTGTCCAGAACCAGTTTTGAGTTCTTCAGTTCCTTAGAATAGGCAGATTCCATACCGGCGTAAAGTTTCCGGTCTATGGACCTCTTCATGAGCAACAAGTCTAGCGCCTTATCCTCTATGCTATCTGTTATGTCGGACAACCCAAAATCTATGATCCAGGCTCCCGACTTGTTGATGATTATGTTTGCAGGCGTGAAATCTCCGTGCACGACATCAGCATCATGCATCTTTGCCAGAGTCTTTCCTATCTCACCATAGTCGACACGCTGATTCTTGACATCTTTGAGTAGCGTACCTTCTATCTTCTCCATGTACAGCGTGAATTTGCCTACGCCCAGCAGGGCAGGGACCCGCCCGCACACCTCCCTGGCCTTGTTCATGGCCCTTGCTTCCTTCTTTGTCCTCGTCTTCCTCAGAGTGCCATCAATCTGCTCTATTCTGTAAGCTTTGGCATGCCTTAGTTTTGCCACAGCGCTTTTTCCAAAGATGCTGGTGACAAAGACCCTTGACTCCGCTCCTTCGCTCAATAGCCTCATAGCACCACTAGTAAACCATGGCCCTGTCTATCCTGTATCTCTGCTGCACGTCGCACTTCTCAAGCGGCTGATGGCTCCCTTTCTCCAGCATCCGTTCAGCGACAAATGCGATCATTGCTCCGTTGTCCGCGTTGTACTCATTCCTCGCGAACCCAAACTTCATACGGTGCTCTTTGCACACGCTCGCAAGCATCTCCTTCAGCCTGTTGCTCTGCGCAACGCCTCCGCACACGCCCAGCTCCCTGCTGTTCGTGAGCAGAAGCGCTCTTTCCGTGGCCTCGCAGAGCATCGCAAAAGACGTTTCCTGAATCGAGTAGCATAAATCCTCGTTCTTTGCCTTGCCCGCAAGTTCGCTAGCATATGTGAGCAGGCCTGAGAAGGCGAAGTCCATGCCCTTCACAGTATAAGGCATCTCGATATACTTGCCTTCCATTGCGAGCTTGGCCACGGTCGACCCCCATGCCGGCTTAAGCTTGATTTCCCTTGCGAAAGCGTCGAGCATGTTGCCCACACCTATGTCAAAGGTCTCTCCAAGGATGTGATAGTGCCTGAAGGGCTTGTCTGTAATTTTCAGTATCTGCGAGTTTCCTCCGCTGACATACAGTATTATCGGATCCTTGAATCCGCCTTCGCGTTTTGTTATCTCTGCGTGAGCGACCGCGTGATTTACAGGAGCGATTTTCAGTTTTAGCCTCTTTGCGATTGTCTTGGCCGCAATCTGGCCCACCTGCAGGCATGGACCTATGCCTGGCCCTTTGGTGTATCCCACACCTTCAAGCTCACTGATCTTGATTCCTGCCTTGTCCAGGGCGCTTTGGATAACCGCAGCGGAGTTCTTGATGTGTGTTTCTGCAACCTTGACAGGTATTATGCCGTGCGTGCCGACATCGTACATCATTTTCTCATTAGCTAGTACTTTACCATCGGAAACTATGCCCACTCCGAACGTGTGTGCGCTGCTCTCTATTCCTATGACAAGCATGTTTCTACCTAGTATAAACACTTTCGATCCAAAGCTTCTTGAAAAAAGGCAAGGTAAGGGTCGAGAGTGTAAATGCAACTGTCGGTACTACTGCATTCAGGAGAGCATTTGGTACTCCAATCACCAGTAGGTAGGCTCCTATGGCAAGATATGTGAAAACCACAATTATGGCTCTTCTTGTTTTGCTGATTTCCCACGCTTTGTCACTTTCAACTCTCCTATTTCTCTGTTCTATGCTGCTTACTCTTGCTTCAAGTCCCTTTCCCGCCATCTAATCTCTTACTACAAAGTCCTCAATCTTGTCCTTCAGCCTTTCCTTCTTCTTCCTGTGTTCTTCAAGGAACTTGTTTATCGTCTTCGCAAGGTGCTCCTTGTGCTCCCCTGCGAGCATTGTGCCGCTACGCTCGCCTTCGAATATCTTCTCCAGCTTCTTGTCGTCAGGCTCGAAGAGGAACTTATAGTACTGGCAGACTGCGCACTTCTCCGGATCGCCGCCGAGTTTCTTCTGAAGCTCTGCGGTTGACTGTTGCCCTGTAAACGCCTTCTGAACCTTCTTCTCCACAACCTCCGGTGAGTCGTTCAGGTAAATTGTATCGTTTGGACTGTGAGCAGACATTTTTTTCACTCCGCTCAAGCCCGGCATGAACTTCGAATAGAGCCCTGCAGGTTTGTAGTAGCCCAATTTCGAGACTGCATCCCTTGTCAGCCTGAAATGCACATCCTGGTCAACACCGCACGGTATCAGGCAGGGAACATTCTTGCCCTCTTCTATTGACTTTAGTATCGCGGGCACGGCCTGCATGCTCGTATAGAATATGCTGCCTACGTTGTTTTCGTTTGTGAACCCGAAAGAATCCTTTATCATCGAGAATGTTATGCGCTTCGCAATCTTCATCGCAGGCTTGTACATTGTCTTCGCATACTCCGTATCAAGGAATATCTTCGTCCTCTTGGAGTCGAAGCCAAGCGCGATTATGTTGAGTATGTCCTCGTATGCGAGCCTGTGCGTCTCCTCGAATGTCACGTCCCTGATCAGCGGTTTCTCCTCGTCTGGTATCTGTATGTACATGTCAACCTTGAACTTCTCCTGCAGCCACTGGTTGAAGATGAAGTTGAAGAGATGTGCGAAGGTCATCGCGCCGCTCGGGGCTATTCCAGTATAGAGATAAAACTTGTTCCCTTTCTCGTACTCATCAAGCAGCCAGCTGAGGTCCCTCTGCGCGAAGAAGATCTTCCTCCTCAGCATGAAGTGGAGCTCACCCGCATGCTTCTTCATACGATCGAGCATCTTGTCGCTTACCTGCTCGAGGCCGGCATGTTTCATCAGCCTTTCGTAGTCAACGACTCCCTCTACATCGTATGGAGTTACCTTGAAGTCATCAGGCATGTCAACAACTAATGCTTCTACATAAAACTATAAAAACCATCCAAGGAATCAGGCTTGAGCGGCTGACCGACAGATGGAAACAGATATAAACATTTGCCCTACTTATTAATACTCTGTACTCTTGACAAAGGTAGCCTTGCCCTTCTTTGGTGGATTATTGCCTAAGCGAGAACACGAACTCGTCCCAGTTCATAAGGTCATGAGTCGCAACTCTGTCAACGAGCTGCTCGCTTCCCTTGGAATCACGCTCAACAACCTTCCAAAAATACTTGTCAGCGACCCGCAGGCCCAGAAGGCAGGCGCCAAGGTCGGCGACGTCCTCGAGATGGAGAGACACGACTTCGGCAAGAGCTACACCTACTACAGGTATGTTGTTGAAGGTTGAATGGTGCTCCGATATGAAAAAGAATTTGATACTGGATTCTTACCTAAGCTCTAACTCTCTGGTTCAGCACCAGATCGATAGCTTCAACAGGTTCGCTGAACAGGACCTGCAGAAGATAATCGACCAGCAGGCGACCATAGAGCCGAGCGTCGAAGGCTTTGCGCTCAAGCTTGGAAAGGTCAGGCTGGACAAACCCTCGATAATAGAGGCTGACAGTTCAAGAAGAAGCATACTGCCAAACGAGGCAAGGCTCAGAAACCTCACCTATGCGTCTCCAATGTTCCTCGAGTTCGTGCCTATGATAAGGGGGATAGAAAAGGAAGCATCGTACGGAGAGGTCTTCGTTGGAGAACTGCCGATAGTTGTGAGAAGCAACCTCTGCCATTTCAAGACCATGACAAGGGGGCAGCTGGTTGAGAACGGGGAAGACCCTGACGACCCAGGCGGATATTTCATAATAAAAGGCACTGAGCGAGTGCTGATAGGCCTTGAAGATCTGGCTCCAAACAGGATAATCACCAGCAGGGAGAAGGGAGGGGTCGAGACCACAAGCAAGGTTTTCTCTACGGCCCCAGGTTTCAGGGCCAGGACGGTCATCTCAAGGAACCAGAATGGAGTTTTCAGCGTTGAGTTTCCGACTCTCCACAAGGCCGTTGGCATGATCCTAGTGCTCAGGGCGCTCGGCATACAGGTCAGTGACATGCTCGACGCTGCCAGCGACATTCAGGCCTACAAGAACGACATGCTGCTAAACACTGAAATGAGCGAAGCAAAGGAGCTGGGGCCAAGCGACGCTCTCCTAGAGCTCGGCAAGCTCTCGGCACCAGGCCAGGCCAAGGAGTACCAGATAAAGAGGGCCGAGACCCAGCTGGACACCTACCTTCTGCCCCACATCGGGACGAAGCCAGAGGAGAGGAAGGAGAAGGGCAAGTACATACTCCAGATGGCGAGGCGCGCCAGCATAGTCGCCAACAGGCTCGCATCACAGGATGACAAGGACCACTACTCAAACAAGCGAATCAAGTACTCAGGACAGTTGATGGAAGAGCTATTCGCATACGCGTTCAGGTTCTTCGTAAAGGACGTGAAGTACCAGATAGAGAGGGCAAGCGCCAGAGGCAGAAAGCTCAGCATTCCCACAATCATAAGCCCCGAGACGATAACTGAGAAGATTGCATACGCGATGGGTACCGGCACATGGGTGGCTGGGCAGACAGGAGTCTCGCAGGTCCTCGACCGCACCAACCTGATCAGCACCTACACGAACCTCCGCAGGGTAAAGTCCCCGCTCGCCAAAAAGCACCCTCACTTCCAGGCAAGGGAGGTGCACGGGACGCAGTGGGGCAAGATATGCATATCAGAGACCCCTGAAGGACTCGACGTAGGCCTTACAAAATATCTCGCGATAATGGCCAAGATAAGCGTAGGTGCAGAGGAGAAGCAGGTGGAGTCAAAGCTCAGGGAACTTGGCAAGATAGAGGAGGATTGATTTGGTAAAGATAAGCGATAAGTGTTACGTTCACCTGAATGGCAAGGCCATAGGCTACGTCTCCAATCCGCAGGCTTACGTCAAGGAAGTGAGGACCGCAAGGAGGAAGGGACTCATCTCCGGAGAGGTCAACGTAGTCTACATGGAAAAGCTCAACGAGATACACATAAACACCGACAGGGGCAGGGCCAGGAAGCCCTACATAATCGTCGAGGAAGGGAAGTCCAGATTCACCAAGGAACTGGCGGAAAAGCTTGAGAAAAAGGAGATCGACTTCGCCTACCTCATAAGAAGCGGGATAGTCGAGTTCCTTGATGCTGAGGAGGAGGAGAATGCCGTAGTCGCTATGACAGAGAGCGAGGTAAACGGAGACACCACCCACCTGGAAGTCGATCCAGTTTCCATCTTCGGATTCACTGTAAACACCGCTCCGTACCCTGAAGCAAACAACGTGGCAAGGCACCTGATGTTCGCGAGCTACATCAAGCAGGCGCAGGGACTCTACGCTACGAACTTCAACCTGAGGTTCGAGTCAAGGGCGTACATACTCTTCTACCCACAGGCTCCGCTAGTGAGCACTTCCACATACGAGGCGCTTAAGCTTAGCAGGCATGCCTCAGGCCAGAATTTCGTAGTTGCGCTCTCAACGTTCTACGGTTACAACATGCAGGATGCGGTCGTGCTTAACAAGGCTGCGGTTGACAGGGGCCTTGCAAGGAGCATGTTCTACAAGACCTACTCTGACGAAGAAAGACGATATCCTGGAGGGCAGAAGGACGTCTTCAAGATACCTCCTGCAACCACGGAGGGCTACCTCGGAGAGCACGCCTACTCTAAACTCAGCGACGACGGAGTGATAGAGCCGGAGATGCAGGTTGAGGAAGGCGATGTCCTCATAGGAAAGGTCGCGCCTCCAAGGTTCCTGGAGGAGAGCATAGGCGCCGGAGGACTTGAAGAGAAGACGAGAGACGATTCAACGACACTCAAGCCTGGCGAGGGCGGAGTAGTTGACGACGTTATCTTTACAGAGTCACCAGGGGCAACTAGGATAGTAAAGGTGAGGGTAAGGAGCCTCAGGATACCCGAAGCAGGAGATAAGTTCGGAAGCAGACACGGGCAGAAAGGAGTGGTCGCACTGATAGTGCCTCACGAGGACATGCCATTTACTGAGAACGGGGTCGTGCCTGACCTTCTTCTCAACCCTCACGGAATACCAAGCAGAATGACTTTCGGACACCTGCTTGAAACCCTTGCAGGCAAGGCCAGTGCTATGAAGGGCACAAGGACCGACGGAACTGCATTCACGCAGACGGGAAGCGACAGGCTCGACGAATACGGCAAGATAATCGAGGCGCACGGCTTCGACAAATACGGCGAGGAGGTGCTCTATGATGGCGTCACAGGCAGGCCTTTCAAGGCAAAGCTATTCACAGGAGTGGTGTACTACAACAGGCTGCACCACATGGTCAGCAACAAGATGCAGGTAAGGAGCAGGGGCACGGTGCAGATACTGACCCACCAGCCTACTGAAGGAAAGGCGAGGCTGGGAGGTCTCAGGTTCGGAGAGATGGAAAGAGACGTGCTCGTCGCGTACGGAGCGAGCCTGCTGCTCAAGGAGCGTATGCTTGACCAGAGCGACAAGGCAACGGTACTGATATGCAAGGAATGCGGGAGCATCGGATACAGGGACTACGCAAAGAGGATAAACATCTGCCCGCTGTGCAACAGCAACAACCTGGTAGAGGTTGAGATAAGCTACGCTTTCAAGCTGCTGCTTGACGAGATAAAGAGCCTGCACATAAGGCCGCAGGTCGGAATTGAGGAATGAGCATGCAAGCAGAGGTAATCAAACAGATAAAGTTCGGGATATTCTCCCAGGAGCAGATAAAGAAGCTGAGCGTGGCGAAGCTTACGGTTCCTGACACCTACAACGAGGATGGCTATCCGATCGACGGCGGCCTCCTTGACCAGAGACTCGGAGTCATAGACCCAGGTCTTGTCTGCAAGACCTGCGGAGGCAGAGCGAAGACCTGCCCCGGACACTTCGGTCACATAGAGCTTGTCAGGCCGGTAATGCACTCTGAATTCGCGAAGATCGTGAACATGCTTCTGCAGGCAACCTGCCAGAAATGCCACAGGATTCTGCTAAACGACGAGCAGCTCGGAGCATTCAAGGCTGAGATGAACAAGGAGCTTAGCGAAGAAACTCCGGCGGCAGAGCAGGCTCAGGGCAAGCAGGCCGAGCAGGATATGCTGAAGAAGCTCAAAAGTGTAAAGAAGTGCCCTCACTGTGGCACCGTACAGGAGAAGCTCAAATTCTCAATGCCAACGTACTTCTATGTGGGCGAACGCAGGCTGAAGCCTGACGAGATAAAAGACATGCTGGCCAAGATAAGCGACGAGGACCTCGATATTCTTGGTATAGACTCGAAGACCAGCAGGCCCGAGGCTCTCGTGCTGAACACCTTGCTTGTGCCCCCCGTCGATGTAAGGCCAAGCATTACGCTGGAGACGGGAGAAAGGAGCGAGGACGACCTCACGCACAAGCTTGTGGACATAATGAGGATCAACCAGAGGCTTGAGCAGAACATAAATGCAGGAGCGCCGCAGATAATCATAGACGACCTGTGGGAGCTGCTGCAGTATCACGTCACTACTTATTTCAACAACGAGACGAGCGGAATACCTCCTGCAAGGCACAGGAGCGGCAGGGCACTCAAGACAATAGCCCAGAGGCTTAAGGGCAAGGAAGGACGCTTCAGGTACAATCTCAGCGGAAAGAGAGTCAACTACTCGGCACGTACGGTAATAAGCGTAGACCCGGCCATAGACGTTGACGAGGTGGGCGTACCAAGGGCAATAGCAGAGAAGCTCACAGTTCCATTCTACGTCACTGAGTGGAATCTCGAAGAGGCAAAGAAACTGCTTGCAAGCAACCAGTACCCGATGGTGATAAACGTAGTGGCTCTCGACGGCAAGCGCAAGCGAATATTAGATACCAACAAAGAAGAGCTGCTCAAGGAAATAAAACCTGGCTATATTCTCGAAAGGCAGTTGAAGGACGGCGATCTCGCGCTCTTCAACAGGCAGCCATCGCTGCACAGGATAAGCATAATGGCCCACAGGGTCAGGGTTCTGCCTGGCAAGACATTCAGGATAACATATCCTGCCACAATCCCCTACAACGCCGACTTCGACGGGGACGAAATGAACCTGCACATTCCTCAAACGCTGGAGGCGCAGGCCGAGGCAAAGTACCTGATGGAGGTTCAGGAGCAGATATTCTCGCCGAAGGACGGAAACGTCATAATAGCAAACGGCGAAGACGGGATAATAGGGCTCTTTGCGTTGACGCAGGATGACACTTACCTTGACAAGCAGGAAACAGAATATCTCCTCGGCACCGCAGGCATAAGGGAGATGCCCAAGGAATCCAAGGGACACATGTACAGCGGCAAGGACATCTTCTCGCTGCTGCTGCCAAAGGGCCTCAACTTCGAGGTGCAATCTGGAAATGACAAGCTTAAGATAAAGAACGGCTCGCTTGTGGAGGGCGTGATAACAAAGAGGGCATACGGGCTTGGAGGTGGAAACAAGCTCTTCATAGCTATCGCACGAGATTACGGTTTTGAGGAACTCAGGCGGTTCATAGCCCGCTCTTCCAAGATGGCGTACGCATACGCGACAATGTATGGAGTTACGATGGGCGTCAAGGAATACATTATAAATGACGATATGAGAAAGGAGAAAGAGATGCTTCTTGCCGATACACAGAAAAAGGTCGATGAACTGGTCAACCAGTACAAGACAAAGAAGCTCGAACCGCTCCTGGGACTCACCCTCAGGCAATCCCTTGAGCAGATGATAATAGTTGAACTGGACCAGGCGAGAAGCAAGGCAGGCTACGCGCTTTCCAGGAACGTTGACAAGACAAACTTCGCAATGCTCATGGCCAATTCCGGAGCAAGGGCGAACATACTGAACTTCGAGCAGATGAGCATGTTCCTGGGCCAGCAGGCAACGTGGGAAGGAAGGAGAATAAAGAGAGGATACTACACCGGCAGGGTAATACCCCACATGCAGCGCAACGACGTGGGCGCCAGCGCAAGGGGTTTCATAAGCAGCAGCTATGTCGACGGCCTTAACCCGATAGAGATACTCATGCACGCTGTCGGAGCCAGAGGAGCCGTAATCCAGAAAGGACTGCTGACGCAGAGGAGCGGCTACCTGCAGAGGAGGCTTGCAAACGCGCTGCAGGATTACTACGTACTCTTCGACAGCAGCGTGAGAGATGTAGGAAACAACGTGATTCAGACGCTATATGGCGGCGACGGAATAGATCCCACGAGGGTAAACTTCGCAAAAGAGGAGCAGAGGGAGAAGGAAAAGTGAGCGGATGGCAAAGCAGGAAAGCAAGTATGGGGTTCAGGCCGGAGAACCGGTAGGAGTTATAGCCGCGCAGTCTGTCGGAGAGCCAGGAACCCAGATGGTGCTCAGAACTTTCCACTTCGCAGGAATAGCAGCTTCAATCGCAACTTCTGGACTTCCCAGGATAATCGAACTGCTCGACGCGAAGAAGACCCCTTCAACGCCAATATCCAAGATTTACCTTAATGAGAGCTCAAAGAAGAGCTTTGCCAAGGCTGACGAGGTGGCAAAGAAGATAAGCGAGATAGAGATGAGGAGCATAACGCGCAGGATAGTGGAGGACTTCTCAAAGGGAAAGATACTTGTAATGCTGAACGCCCAGGCCATGCAGGCCGCCGACCTTACTGCGGGGCATGCTGCCGCGAGACTGAAGAAAGACCTGGGACTTGACGCAAAGGTCGGCAAGCACGGCAACATCGTCATAGGCACGCACACCAAGAACCTGAAGGAAGTAAGGGCGATAGCTGTCAAGCTCACCAAGTCCATAGTCAACGGAATAGAGGGCGCAGGCAGGGCGATGGTCGCACAGGATCAGAAGACACAGGAGTTCTACGTCGAATCTGCTGGCAGCAACATAGAACCAATGATGGAAATAGACGGCGTAGATTCTTCAAGAATCTACACGAATGACATTTTTGAGATGTACAGGGTATTCGGAATAGAGGCTGCAAGGACCACGCTCGCGCTCGAGCTCAAGAAAACCCTCGAAGAGCAGGAAATATCTGTCAACGAAAGGCACATTGCGCTGATTGCAGACGCCATGACCTCAAGCGGCACGATACAGAGCATAGGCAGGCACGGCCTTGTCGGCAAGAAGGAATCCGTCTTCGCAAGGGCTGCTTTCGAGGAGACAGTGAAGCACCTGATCAACGCAGCCGCGTTCGGCCAGATAGACTACATGCGCGGAGTCACCGAGAACATACTCGTGGGCAAGCAGATACCTCTTGGTACCGGCTCTGTCAAGCTTTCTATAAAGAGAGAGGAAGGCAAGAAGAAGAAATAGCCATAAATAGCTATTTTCCTTATTCTATACGATTTTATGCAGGGCGAAAGGCCTTTTGATTTGCTGAACAAGGCGATCGGGCAGAAAGTGATGATAAGGCTGAAGAACGGGGACGAGATAAGGGGCAAGGTCTCATCCTTCGACGCACACATGAACATGGTAATAGACGATGCCGAAGAGGTGGGAGATGATGGCGGCTCAAAGGCAAAGCTTGGAACAATCCTCTTGAGGGGCGGCAATATCCTTTTCGTGAGCCCGGTATAGTTTACCAATCCGCTAGCTCTGATTGAAACGTATCGCCCTTACTTCGGTAACCACCATATCCAGCTGCACATCGTGGGGACTCAACGGCAACTTTTCTCTCTGCTGTGATTCAAAAGCCAGGCCTACAACCGGTGCGTCTCCTTTGGACTTCAGCGCCTGATCGAAATAGCCCTTCCCATACCCCAGTCTTCCTCCGTAAATGTCCCAGGCAACGACCGGGACTATTATTATGTCGGCTTCGCTTAAAGGCACTGTCTTCGAGCCCACAGGTGGCTCCAAGACTCCAAAAGCGCCTCTGGCCAGTTCGCCAAGCGAATTAATCTCATGGAATGTAAGGCGTTTGCTGATGGTGTCGGATTTCGGGATTAACACTCTCGTGCCTTTTGCCAGTGCGGATTCAATGAGTTCCTTTGTCTGAACCTCATCCCTCATAGAAACGTATACCGCGATTGTGTTGGCGTTGATGTATTCCGGAAGTTGTTCCACGCGCTTTGTGATAATTGCGCTATGATCCGCTCTCATATGCTCCGGCAGTGCCAACCTTTCCTTGATGGCGTTTCGCCTAATATGGTGTTTGTTCGTCATCGCACTCATATTTAAACACACCCAGCAAATATTTATGAGTTGGGCTCTTAGCGCAACGGTAGCGCGCCTGCATGGCATGCAGGAGGTTGCGGGTTCGAATCCCGCAGAGTCCACAAAACTTTAATGTGCTCTTGTAAGATGTTATGTTCTTGGAAACCATTTATGCATATGCAGTCCATGCGTTAAGTAGATAAGGCTGTCTTCGAATGCATCCATAAAGGTCCAGATCCATTTTGTAGCAACGTTCGCGTCTTCTCCAAACTGGCTCAACTTCTTGGCTATCGCACTATCCTTCTCCTTTAGCGCTTCAACCATCTTTTTTACTTCTGCATCATTTTCTTCAGAGATTTTTAGTTTATCTCGGATATCTTTCTGAAGATCCGGAGGTAAACCTTCATCATAATCTGAAATGGCATGCACCACATCGTTTAATGCCTTTTCAGAATTGGCGGAGGATACAGCAGCCATCACAATAGCGCCACTCACATAACGGGCCATCCCTAGCTGAAAAGGCGTCTGTTCTTTCTCCATTTCGCTGCTCACCACTTTACCTACAGAGATCGTTTTAGCAATAGCGTTTAGATGCATACCGGCAAGGTCAGGATTGGAAGACAGAAGGTCTCTGTATTCTTCTGTTTCATGCTCGATATGCCTTCCTTTCATAGGGAGATAACTAATATGCATATCACTCTCGGATACCCCGAACATTATAAGTTTTCCAAACGGATATTCTTTCAAACTGGACGTCTCAAAAACCATTTCTGGGCCATCCCCTATTGCGGCGCGTTTGACAAGAAGATTGGCAACTTGCCTTCCGAAGCTAGCGGCATCTATTGTTTTGTACTCTTGAGGCACTCTGGATATGACCTTTAGTAGCCGTCTCTCATCCTTTGCCAATCTGTCCAATCTATTACCGAATAACATCCCTTCTCAGTGTTTTTAAGCATTGGCTTTAAAGCCAATTCCGATCCATTTCAACTTTTTCTTGTAAAAAAGCAAATATATTTATATTAGAACAAGTATACCTTATACTATGCCCAAGGCGGAGAAGATAGTTGTAAAGACCGTGAACAGGCCCAGCGAGGAGACCGCCAGTGCTCTGACTGACTGGTTCTTCGACTCATTCGACCTCTCAGGAAAGGGGGACGACCAGGAGAGGGAGATGTTCAAGGAACTGATTAACAACACGCTCAAAGGCATCGGGACCACGAGCAAGGAACTGAGCGGGGAGCTGAACATGCCGCTAAGCACGGTGATCTACGACCTCAACAAGTTCATAGGTTCCGGGCTAA
Source organism: Microcaldota archaeon (assembly GCA_030040335.1). GTDB lineage: Archaea > Micrarchaeota > Micrarchaeia > Micrarchaeales > CABMGC01 > JAJYVH01. The sequence goes on along the minus strand of JASHTX010000036.1, from coordinate 21,514 downwards.
TACAGAGGAAAGGAAGGAAGTACTACCTGCGCGCAGGCGACCTGGAAAGCACAATCCAGGAGTTGCAGGCCGAGATGATTTCTGAATTCAACCGCATGATGCAGTTCGCAACAAAACTTGACGAACTGATCGAAGATGAAATACATGGCAGACGAGAAAAAAGAACCGGAAGAAAGTAAGAAGGAAGAGCCGAAGGACGCCGAAAAGGACCTTGCAGAGACGAAGGACAGGTTGCTAAGGCTTGCTGCCGAGTTCGACAATTATCAGAAGAAGACCGCGAAGGACATCGATAACGCAAAAAGCGTCGGAAAAGCCGAGCTGGTCAAGGCGCTATTGCCGGCTATAGACGAGTTCGAACTAGCGCTCTCATCATTCAACGGGTCAGATGGAGACAAAGAGCGCGCGAAAGGAGTGGAACTGGTCTTCACGAACATTCTTGCAACACTAAAGAGTGCCGGCTTGAAGGAGATCAGTGCTGTCGGTAAGTACGACCCATACAAGCACGAGATAATAATGGCCGAGAAAAGCAAGGAGCCTGAAGGCACCATACTCGAGGTCGTGAGGAAGGGCTACACTTTCAACGACATGCTCATAAGGCCAAGCAGTGTAATTGTATCGAAGGGTAATGTTTCAGAAGATAAAAAATAAGGTGAACAAGTATGACAAAGATAATAGGCATTGATTTAGGCACGAGTAATAGTGCCGCGGCTGTATTGCAGGGAGGTAGGCCAGTATTGGTACCCAGCGCTGAGGGTAGCTCGCTATATGGGAAATCGTTCCCGAGCTATGTTGCCTTTACCAAAGACGGGCAGCGCATAATCGGAGAGCCAGGGAAGAGACAGGCTGTTGCAAACCCAGAAGGTACAATAACCGCGTTCAAGCGCAAGATGGGCACTACTTACAAGTACAAGATTTTCGGAAAAGAATACACGCCGCAGGAGCTATCGGCGATACTGCTGCAGAAGATAAAGCAGGACAGCGAGGCTTTCCTCGGTGAGGAGGTAAAGCAGGCGGTCATAACAGTGCCTGCGTACGCAAACGACAACCAGAGACAGGCTGTAAAGGATGCTGCCGAGATAGCCGGATTGGAGGTGATGAGGCTCGTAAACGAGCCCACAGCGGCGTGCCTCGCCTACGGAATCGACAAACTCAACAAGGATGAGACCATACTCGTCTACGATTTCGGAGGAGGAACCCTTGATGTTACCATCATGGACTTCGGCAAGGGCGTTTTCGAGGTAAAGTCCACCAGCGGAGACACACAGCTTGGTGGTACCGACATGGACAACACTCTCGTAAGCTTCCTGCAAACAGAGATACAGAAAAAGCTGAATCTGGACATCAGCAATGATCAACAGGCGCTGCAGAGAGTAAGGGAAGCTGCAGAAAAATCGAAGATAGAGCTCTCGACAACTCTCTCAAGTGAGATAAACCTGCCGTTTCTCGGAAGCGTGAACGGCAAGCCAGTAAACTTTGTCTATTCCCTTACCAGGGCAAAGCTCGAGGAGTTGGTATTGCCCATAGTGGAGAGAACACGCATCCCGCTCATGCAGGCTCTGAAGGATGCAAAGCTGGAGCCGAACGGAATTAACAAGGTCATACTTGTCGGCGGGCCAACCAGGATGCCACTAGTGCAAAGGTACATAGAGCAGCTCCTGGGCAAGAAGATAGAGCGCGGAGTGGACCCCATGGAAGCAGTTGCCTTCGGCGCGGCGGTCCAGGCAGGAGTCCTGACAGGAGAAGTGAAGGACATAGTGCTGCTTGACGTTACCCCACTCTCTCTCGGGATAGAGACGCTGGGCGGTGTATCTACTGTGTTGATACCAAGGAACACAACCGTGCCAATCAAGAAATCCCAGGTCTTCTCTACTGCCGAAGACAGCCAAACTGCCGTGGATATCCACATACTTCAGGGCGAAAGGCCTATGGCAAAGGACAACGTCAGCCTTGGAAAATTCACGCTGACCGGCATACTGCCAGCGCCCAGAGGCATGGCCCAGATAGAGGTGACCTTCGACATCGACGCAAACGGCATCCTGCACGTAAGTGCCAAAGACAAGAAGACAGGGAAGGAGCAGAACATGCAGGTAGTCGCACCCAACAAGATGGCCAGAGACGAGATAGACAAGAAGATGAAGGATGCCGAAGAGTATGCTGCTCAGGACAAGGAGGAGTTTGAGAAAGTACAGACCAAAAACGACGCAGAATCGCTTGTCTATACTACGGATAAGACGCTGAGGGAATACAAGGACAAGGTGCCCAGCGACATTGCAAACAAGGTAAACAAGGTCAAGGATGAGCTGCAGGCTGCGCTAGACAAAGACGATTACGCGGCAATTAAGGAGAAGCTTAGCGAACTCAAGACCGTACTGCAGGATATCGGATCCAGTGTCTACGGCCAAGGCCAAAAAGGCCCAGAACATGGGCCCACAGGCCCAGGATCTGATGAGGGGCCTGCAAACGCAAACCTGTGAGGTTAAAAAGTGGCAAAAGACTATTACGAAATCTTGGGTGTCAAGAAAGACGCCAGTGCAGATGACATAAAACACGCATACAGGGAGCTTGCGCTGCGCTACCATCCGGACAGGAACAAAGACCCCGCTGCCGTAGAGAAGTTCAAGACAATAAACGAGGCCTATGCGGTCTTGAGCGACCCGCAGAAGAGGCAACAGTACGATATGCTCGGCTCCACGCAGTTCAACCAATGGTACAATGCAGACGACATACTGCGCAACTTCGATTTCGAGAGCATCCTGAAGCAGATGGGGATGGACCTGGGCGGAATGGGCGGTTTCGAAGACGCATTCGGTTTTGGGGGATCCATGGGTCAGGGTATGAGGAGTCAGAGGGCGCAAAATGCGGAGAACCTCAGTCTCAACTTCTCGCTCTCTGATATGGAGAAGGGGCTGGACCGCGATATAGAGGTGCATCGCTACGTAGCCTGCAGCAACTGCAGGGGCAGCGGCGCGGAACCGGGTTCCAAAGTATCCACCTGCCCTGAATGCAGGGGCAAGGGCACCGTGCAGAGAGGTGGCTCATCGGGACTCTCCTCTTTCTTTTTCATGCAGAGCGTCTGCGGAAGTTGTGGCGGGCGCGGCACTGTGTTTGACAAAAGCTGCAGGATTTGCAGAGGGCGCGGCCAGACCCTGGCAAAAGAAAGATTCAGGATAAGAATAGAAAAGAAGTAGGTTCTTCAGTCAGGCGGGAGTATCCTGGAACGTGGCGATTTGTTCTGTCTCATTGCAGTGAATATGATTAGCAGCAGTATTCCTGCGCTCAGGGCAAAGAGTATTGCATAGACGGCCCAGTTCAGAGGAGACATGACCAAAAACTCCAATCCAAGGGCTATGCTTGCGAAGGCGAAGAGCGGAGGTATTGCCGGCAGGGCGGTCTTGTACTTTTTGGAGACCCACATCGAGAATATCAGGCCTGCAACCGCGCCTACCATTATCACCAGGCTTGTGAAGAACTTGAAATACGTGCCAAAAGCGCTTATCTCCAGCATCAGCGGCATTGCCAGGTCTCCTGCTCCAAGCGCAGAGAATGACGGCATCGGAACGTTTCCTGCCTTCACGAGATTCTGGAGGGTTTTGTTCTTGCTCTGTGCCACCGCCTTGTTCACGTCCTTGATTTCCTTGTCTTTCACGGCGCCTTTGGGCATAACCTCCATGTCATACGCGCCGATCATGAATGCAAGGTTGAGATCTACCGCTTGTCTGCCGAGCGTTACCATGTGTTTTGTTACAAAAACCGCTACATAGTCATATACGGCAAGCAGCGCCATCAGCGCATAGGCCAAAGGGAAGCTGAAGTATATGCCGAGTACCAGCCCGACTCCCACGCTTGCGATTATAGCTGCAAAATTCCTAAGCCCCGGCCATTTGATCTTTGCTGCCATGACTCCAAGCGCCGCTACCAGGGCGATCGGCAGAGGGGCGAGGCTTGTAGGGGGAAAGACTACAGAAAGCAGTATCAGGAACAGGTAGAAAGCGGCTGTAACCACTGCAAGGAACTCCAGAATCCTGAAGAAAAGAGGGCCTTTCCTAGACCTGAACAGCAAAACCATTATGATTGCTGTGACTATTATGTAGGCAAAAACATAGATGACCTGAGGCGATGCGCTTGTTCCTCCGGCATTGACCGTCACAAAAGCAGGCGATATTACGTAGAATGCAATCGCAATCCCGGCAAGTTGGACGATCATGAACATTGAGAGTATCCTCGCTAGCTGCCTATACTCTATAAGTTCTGCCAAATGAGCACCAGACTTCTAGATAAATCGCCTCTCAAAGCATTTAAGCCTTACAAATCAGCCTATCCTCTCCACCAAGTCCTTAACGCGCTCTTCTATTTTTGCTATCCTCCTTGCCTCGAGTCTGCAATACTTCTCATATGGTGTCTTATCTGGTATAGATCCTATCTCCCAGAATTCCTTATCAGGGAACCTCTTTACATACGGAGGGACTTCTTTAGCGTGTTTCCTCCATTGGAACAATATGACTATCTTGTCGGCCCACCTGACAAGCTCAGGATTGATCCTCTTTATCTTTGCGCCTGAGATGTTGTGGCCTCTCTTTTTCATCGGCATGATCGGATTGTTGTTCTCCTCCCTGAGATAAGCTCCTGCCATCCGCGGGTTTATCCCAGCGCTCTTTGCACTGCCCTTCCTGGATCTCTTGTTGAAGAGCGCCTCTGCTATCTGGCTCCTGTTTATGTTAGCATAGCAGATGAAGAGTACCTTCATACCACCCTATCCTGGGCTTCGCTACTTCTTGCCTTTTCCAGAGTTGAGGTACTGCCCTACAAATCCTCCGATTGCGCCAAGTACTATTCCGACGATCAGAGCGAGTATCGGGCTTGAAGAGTGATAGTCGGCCACTATTGGGTATATTATGAAGAGCCCGAGTATGACATAGATGAGCCCTGCAACAACTCCCCCTGCGGCTCCATCTTCCATCTTCTTTCCCTTAATCATCCAGCCGGCTACAAATCCGCCAACAAGTATTGCCACGAAACCAAAACCGTATTCTATGCTAGGCGCTGCAGCTCCGACTATGAATTCCAGCACTACCGCCACTATTCCTCCCACAACTCCCCCTTTGGCTATCTCGTTTACATCCATTTAGATACCGGAATTGAAGTAGAAGTCAAGGCTTATAATTTGGTATGCTTCCTTGTCAGAATCAGGTATGCTACTACCGCTACGATGAATGAGACAAAGTAGCTGATATCTGCCCCGCCAAGAGAGGAAGCGATTATCCCTTCATAGTTTATCCCGTATGGCGTAAGGTTCATGAACGGCGCGGACGCAACCAAGCCTATCAAATAAGCGGTTATCGGGGTCCACAGTATGCCTTTCTGGGACTCGACGCCCTTCCTCGCCTTTCTGATGAAGAATGCGGCGGCCATTATGCCTATCCAGGGGGTTATCCAGTAATCCAGGATCAGGAGGAAATCCTGGTAAAAAGATCCGAAGTTCGCAGCGCCAAGCAATGCGAGGCAGAAGCCTATGATGCACCCGGCCAGCACCGCATGCCACCTCTTTGTCTTCTCGTAGACGATCTGTGCGGAGAGCGAATTGGTGTATATGTTGAGAAAGTTAGAAGCCATGGAGCCGAGCACTATCGCGGCCATCGCAAGCAGCGCGTAGCTTCCAGAGACCTGAGCGAGTGCGTTAATTGGATTCAGGTTTGTATTTCCCACATTTATGTATACAAGCGCTCCGATCAGCTCTGTAAAGGCGCTCGCTATCAGTCCGCCCAGCATTGCATACAGGGTTATCTTGAGCTTGCTCGTCTTCTCAGGCAGGTACCTCGAATAGTCACTGGCGTAAGGCGACCAGCTCATCAGATAGGAGAAGACCGTGGCTATGCAGAGCGCAAAGAGGAACGGGTTGAAAGAGGCGGATGAACTGTATGAGACCCAGTGCAGCGTTGCGCCGTTGTAGGCTATCAATCCCACGGCGATGAACATTATGCCAAGGGCTACTGACATAAGCAGTTCGAAATTATGAATCATGTCGTGCCCGTAAATGGCTATCAGCGCCTCCACTACCACAAGCAAGAGCGCACCAACCCAGAACGGTATGCCGAGCGCCAGTTGGAGAGCGTACGCGCCCAGAATCACGTTTACGGTGAACCATCCCACTGTGCTTATCCAGTTGGCCAGTGCAAAAGGGGTGTTGCCCTTCTTGCCCATGTAAGCCCGTGATATCATCATCTGCGGATATCCAAATTCCGGACCCATAGATGCCATCAGCCCCAGCAGCAACCCTCCAAGTAGGTTGCCGATCAGTATCGCAATCAGTATGTATCCAAATGGCAATCCATAGAAGAAGGAGCCAAGCGCGTAATCTGCTATTGTGAGGTTGGCCGCAAGCCAGAGCGTGAAAGTCATGAACGGCTTACCGTGGCGCAGCCTTGCGCCTATGTGTTGTATTCCTATCTTTTCAATGGCCATGCAATCTGCTATTTTGCGGTATATGTATTAAGTCTTTTTCGTATGCTGTCAAAGTCATATTCGCGGAGCAGAGTCCCGTTCCTGAACACCTCCACCATTTGGTCATCTCCCTCTTCAGCCTGCTTTACAGTCTTGAGCGTTTTTCCCGAAAGAACGAGCTTTAGCTTTCCTGCCTTTGAGGCTTTTCTCATATCTGTGATCGGAGATTTCGATACCTCGTGTTCAACGCCTTTTATGGTGATGTTCGACGCCTTGAAAGCGAACTGCTGCGTATCCCTGTTTATCATCTGCAGTAGGGCACCGCCCATTCCAAAAGTGATGTTGTCCGCTGACCAACTCTCTTTCTCCATTGCACTGAGTATCCTGCCTATGGAATCGTAGTTCACATTGTCTCCCTGTATTATGCGCACCCTGTCTGGCAGGACAAAGTAGCCTTTCGAATTTCTCGTAGCGCCGAACTTGCTCTTGAGTATCTCAAGAACCTTGACTACCACTTCCTCGGGATTCCCGGAATCAGGCCTTATCACCACAGTGCCCTTCCTCAGAAGTATTCTTTCCCTGAAGTCCTCGCCGAAAATCTGCCTGCAGGCCCTGAAAACGTCATATGAATCGGCCACTATCGAGATGTATCCTTCAGGGAATGCGTCCAGTATGTGGCCGACAGTCTCTGCTTCGCCCGCTTCTCCAAGTGCTGTCATTACAGTATGTTCGGATGCAGGTATCGAGTTGCCAGGCATGTCTGCATCGTAGTATTCCCTGGCAAGCAACAATCCTGAAATCGTATCTGTGCCTTTGAAGCTGAGCAGGTGTGCGGCATCGCCTATCGCAGCCGATTCTGCTGATGACGCGCCCCTAAACCCGAAATCGTGAAGTTTGAAATCTATTAGTTTCGGGGTTCCCGTCTTCTCTAGGTATCCTGTTATGCGTTTTTTGATGTTCATGGAGAGCGTGGCTACAGTGCATGGATACCAGATGTGGACAAGAAGTGTCTCCAGCGCGCTCGTAAGCCAGTAACTTTCCGGATCGGTATTCTCTACTGTCATCAGGACATTCCTTAGAGGCACAACCGTCCCTTCACGAACCGCTTTTATGCTGATGGGAAGCTTGCCTCTGTGCTTCTCCAATATGCGCTCCCATCCCTCCCTGTTGAACAGTTTCCTGTCGCCTAGGTGCTTTTCAGTGATAATCTCGGCATCATCTATCTTCTCTTGCGTGATTACCGCTCCCACCAGATGTTTCTTCAGTAGGTATTGCAGCCCAAAGAATACCGTTTCTGGGAACTGACCTCCGCGAGACTCGAAATATGAGTATACTCTCTGTGTACCTGCGGGGTACATCTTCCAGTGGGTAAGCTTGTAACTATCAGTAAGCAGTATCAGGTTGTTCAGTTCACTCGTATCATGTTTCATCGCATAACCTTTCTCTATCACGCCAGGCTCAGGGCCGCGGCGCCCAGTATCATTATTATCACACCAATTAATTGCGGCTTTGTTAGCCTGTCTTTGTAGAATATCCTGCTCAGTACAGCCACTACTCCAGATCCCAGCGCTCCTATTGCACCGCCTATGGCCACTGCATTTAGTATTGCCAACAAACCGAGGCTTGTGGTGCCTAGGCCATCCAGTAAGCCAGCTACCATTCCCATGAGTAGCAACCTTTGCCCCCTTGCCTTCCTTGCAATCTTCGCCTTTTTACCTTTTTTGAACAGGAAGTATACCAAAATGACGCACACCAATCCCACAACCCTGCCTATTGTGACTGGTAGGATGAAGTTGTTTGAGATGCTGACCGCATAGGTTGCCATTATCACCCACGCACTCCAAGCCAGATTTCCCAGCAGCGCCGGTATGAAGGCCTTGTCGAACTTCAGTTCCCTGTTTGTTGTCACCAGAAAAGCACCGATCAGTATCATCGCTGTGCTGACAACATCTACAACACTAAAACTTTCTTTCAATCCCAGCGTGCCAAAGAGAAGTAGTGCCAATGGTGTTATGGCGAAGAGGGCAATAGTGTTCGTTGCCTGCTCTGTTTCAAGAGACTTATAGATGAGCACGTAACCCAGCCCGAAGAAGATCCCCCCTGCAACTGAAAGCAGAAGTGACTGGTATGTGAACTCATATGCCGCAAGGTAGACGAGTATAAGAATTGATGGCACAAGTCCGAACCCCACCACAATGATCGAGGTCCTGTAGTTGCCCAAAAGGCTAGAGACGGGCTTGGCAATGGTATCGTCCACCGCAAAGAATAGCATCCTTGCAAATGCTGCAGGCACCCCCCAAGCGTTCAAGCATCAACACCTCAATCAAGCCAATAAGCACGCGGGCATGACGGGATTTGGACCCGCAACCCCCTGGTCCGAAGCCAGGTGCGCTATCCAAGTTGCGCCACATGCCCACTAACCTTTTCATTTAAAGAATTATAAATAGAACCAGGGACCGCATTCAGATTTCTCTGCTCTCAATAGGCTCTATGCCGTCCTCAAATTCTTGGAGAAGCCGCGGCAGGAGATCCTTGAAGTCCTTTACTTCGTTCTTCTCAAGCGCTCCGCATGACAGAACCTGGGAGAGTGCGTGATCTTCAAGGTTCGAGGTAACCACCTCCTTGAGATCGTTCTCGCTGATTTCCTTCCAGCCTTCGTTGTAAGCGGCGTTCACCTCGTCCCTTATTGCGTTGCGGTCAAACGTGTCTCTCTCGTGCATGAACCTGTAAACGCGCCAGGAATGGTTGGAAGACAGAGCTGCGACTAGTCTTGCTTCGTTTATTACTTTGAAATCGTCGCTGTCCAGAGATTTCTTCTTAAGTATCTTGTGAACCTGGGAAACGAACAGACCAAATTTATTCAAAATGGTCCTATTAGGCATAACCTCTGGATTTTATATTAGAATAAATGCTTTATTAACCCTTTTCGTTCGGGTCACGGCTAAAAGAGTTTTAGAATGACTCGCCAATGACTCGAAAATCACGCTAAGAAACGTATAAAAACTAGTGCAGATAATAGAATACAAGTGATAGAATGATAACAGGCATACAGATAAACGACGTGGAAGCACACAGGCCAGTAACCGATCCAATAACTAATATGAAGTTCAACATAAACTTCGACAACGTTAAGGTTACAGGACAGGAGGTTGAGGTCACTTACACTTTCACGACAGCGTACGAGGGAAGCGGCAAGGATAAGTCGGTCGGAGAGCTCAAGATAAAGGGGAGCGTTATGGCAAAGGAGGACAAGGAGATGGCATCGCAGATAACTGACACGTGGAACAAGAAGAAGACGCTGCCGGTTAGGTTTGCCGAAGACCTGATAAACGTACTCAACTTTGAGTGCGCATCAAGGGGCACGCTTCTCGCATGGTCTATCGGAGTGATAGCTCCGTTGCCGCTCACGCGCGCAAGGCTTGAGGAAGGAGCCCAGCAGGGCAAATAGTCCTACAGGCCTTTTGTTCCTGAATTGCCCTCCAACATTACCATCGTTAGATGCTTATGGAACCTCTAGAGCTAGAAGGCATCATACTTGATGCCAGCTACGTCACAAAGGGCAACAGGGGCGTTATCAGGTTCGCATTCAAGACAAAAGATGCAACCTACAACCTCACTGACCCAAGTTTCTACCCCTACTTCTACCTTGTGCCTAGAAACGAGAGCATCACCAAGAAGGGCCTGGAGGGCATAACAATCCTTTCAAAGGAGAACGAGGAGGTAAGGGTAAGGGCCGTTGAGCAGGAGAAGCTTCTGGTGGAAGGGAAGGAACGCAATACCTTCAGGATATTCCTCGATCATCCAAAAAATGTTCCGAAGATGAGCGAGACAATGGAGGAATTCGGGACATGCTACGAATCCGACGTGGTTTTCTGGAAGAGATACCTGATTGACAAGAACCTCTCGCCTCTCAACCTGAACAGGGTAAAGGCGCACGAAGAGAACGGCGAGCTTGTAGTTGATGATATAAAGAGCACAGAAAAGCAGCACTCCCTGGAACTCAAATGCCTCTGCTTTGATATAGAGACCTATAATCCGCGCGGTATGCCAAACACAAAGACCGATCCGGTGATAATGATAAGCTACACCGATGGGAAGGAGAGCAAAGTCCTCACTACAAAAAAAGTGAGCAAGGACTTCGTCTCGGTCTTCAAGGGCGAGAAGGAGATGATCGACGCCTTTCACGAAGCCGTGGAGAGGCTGGATCCCGATGTGATTGTGGGATACAATTCATCAAACTTCGACATACCATACCTTATGGACAGGGCAGAGGTAAGGAAAACAGACTTCAAGATAGGCAGGTATGAGGACAAGGATCCTAAGAAGGAGCACCATGGGCTCATCGAAGCTGTCAAGATACCCGGGAGGATAAACTTCGACATTTACAACGTGGCAAAATTCGTCTCTGTAGTCGGCGCTTCTGAGAAAGTGATAAAGGTAAACAGTTTCAAGCTGCCCGAGGTCTACAAGGCCATAACCGGTAAGGATAAGAAGATGGTCCACAAGGGCAGCATATGGGAGCAGTGGGACCGTGAAGGAGCGGAGCTGGAGGAACTGGCAGAGTACTCGCTTGCTGATTCGCTTGCCGTAAAGGAGCTGTACGATTTCTTCCTGCCCATAGAGGCGGAAATGTCGAAGGTGAGCCACACCACGCTCGGCGAAGTCAGCATATCGACCACAAGCCAGCTCGTGGAGTTCATGCTCATGAACTATGCGCACGAGTACAAGCAGATGATACCGAACAAGCCTGACGAACCCCAGATAGCAGCCAGGCTGGCGAACCCGTATGAGGGCGCGTACGTAAAGACTCCCGAGGCCGGCATATACGACAACATCGTGGTCTTCGACTTCAGAGGACTGTACCCTTCCATAATAATCGCCCACAACATAGACCCTTCTACGATCTGCAGCGACTGCAGTGAATATTTCGAATCGCCGAATGGCATAAGGTTCAGGAAGGACAGGACCGGCATAATGCCCCTGGTGCTGAAGATGCTGATAGAGGAGAGGTCTGAGGCCAAAAAGGCATACAAAAAGAACCCAGACAGCAAGGCTCTTGGGGCGAGATCCACAGCATTGAAGATACTTGCAAACGCATTCTACGGTTATCTCGGATATGCGCGTTCGAGATGGTACTCGAGAGAGGCAGCTTCCAGCATAACAGCATACGCCAGACTCTTCATAAACCAGACCATCGAGCAAGCTGAGAAACTCGGCTTCAAGGCGCTCTACGCAGACACAGATTCCTGCTTCCTTGTAATGGACAAGAAGAAGAGGGAGGAAGCCATAGACTTCATGAAGAAGGTAAATGCTTCTCTTCCAAACACGATGGAACTGGAGCTCGAGGATGTTTACACCAGAGGCGTGTTCGTAGGCAAAAGAGGTGCAGTGGAAGCAGGCGCAAAGAAGAAGTACGCTCTCCTTTCAGAGTCAGGCAGGATAAAGATACGCGGCTTTGAGCTGGTGAGAAGGGACTGGGCAAAGATTGCGAGAGACACCCAGTTCGCTGTGCTTGAGGCTATACTGAAGGAAGGCAGCAAGGAGAAGGCCGTAAGGATAGTCAAGGACGTTGTGACGAAACTCAGGGAGGGCAAGGTGCCCATACAGGAATTGGCCATACACACGCAGCTAAGGAAAGGAATCGGCAACTATGACGTCAAGTCTCCAGAGCTCGCCGCTGCAAAGAAGGCAATGGCTATGGGCGTGAAGGACAGGAATGAACTGGAAGGTGCCGCAATAGGCTACGTGATAACGAAGCACGGCAGCAGTATCTCGGAAAAGGCCGAGATTGAAGAGACCGCGAAAGACTACGATGCCGATTACTACATAAACCACCAGATCATACCAGCAACATTAAAGATACTGAAGGAACTTGGTATAAGCGAGGACGAGCTGAGAGGCTTGGGCTCGCAGAAGAGGCTCTAGTATGGCAGAATACGATTATGAGAAACTGAAGGAAGTTGGCAAGATATCACGGGAGGCTCTTGAATACTCCAAGACGCTGGTAAAACCAGATGCTAAGATATACGAGGTATGCGAGAAGCTGGAGGACTTCATGAGAAGCAAGGGCATGCTGCTCGCGTTTCCAGTAAATATATCTGTAAACCAACAGGCCGCTCACTACACAGCTGCAATAAGTGACGCTTCTGTATTTGGGGAGAAAGACCTGGTGAAAGTGGACCTGGGCGCACGGTCTGGCACAGTGCTTGGAGATACCGCAATAACAATCGACCTATCGGGCAACTACTCGAAACTGGTGGAAACCGCGCACGAAACGCTGGAAGCCGCACTGAGCAAGGTAAGGGCAGGCACAGAGCTGAATTCCATAGGGAGGGAGGTGGAAGAGATATGCAAGAAGAAGGGCCTTAACCCGATAAAGAACCTCGGAGGCCACGCGATAGAAGAGGATGAACTCCACGCATCGATATTCATACCCAACTTCGACAACGGAGACACTACCAAACTTGAGGAAGGGCAGGTTGTGGCTGTAGAGACCTTCGTAACGGATGGAGTCGGATATGTGCTTGACAGCGACAACGTTCAGATATTCCAGAAGAACGGGGAGGTAAACCCGAGGTCTCCTGAAACCAGGAAGATCACATCAAAGATAGACAGCGATTTCAAGACATACCCTTTTGCGATTCGTTGGCTCTCCAAGGAACTGGATTCCGAGTTCAAGATAAGGAAGGCAATCAACGAGCTCAATTCGTTCGGCGTGATAACCTCTTTCCCCACGCTGGTGGAGAAAGGGAATGGGATGGTGGCCCAGGCCGAGCACGAAGTGATAGTGGAGAAGGATTCCTGCACTATAGTCACTAAGTAGACCTTGTTTCTACAGGCAGCCCCATTATGAGCAGAAGTTCGTCAAGTGCGGTTGTGAGCTCTGTTACCCCACCACCCGCAGTGAAGTGCCCCTTGCCCTCATCAAGTACCAGCTTCGCATTCAGTTTTTCTCTGAATATCTGCGCATCGCTCTCTGGAACAAATGGATCATTGTCAGAGTAGATGTACACGAACGAACTCGTATGGGCTTTCACGTTCGGCCAATTAATTGGCGTCTCAAGCCACTCTTTGACTTTCTGCTCCTCGCCCTGCCCCTGCTCCTTAAGGTTTACGAAGCCTGCAACAAAGACCGCCCCTCCTATCTTCTTATCACTCGATAGTTCCTGGAGATATCTCATTATTGCCTGGCAGCCGACGCTGTGCCCTACAAAGAATGTGTCTTCATTCACTTCCTTTACGACGCTGGCAAGGTAAGGTATCCATAGCGCGATCTCTGGTTCGTTTGTCTTGGGCATATCCGGAACAGCGACTTCTATGTCACGTGTCCTCAATTCGTCAGCCAGCCAAGGTATCCAGTCGCTGCCCGAATTTCCTCCCCATCTGTGCACGATGATTACTCTGCTCATACATCTTCCTACTTTACCATCTTGCCCCTCAGGCTGCTGAAGTCGAAGAAACCCAGCCAGAGGAGAAGTATGCCAAAGAACTCGGAGAAATAGAGAAACTCAGGTATTGATGCTATGTAAAGCGTCCCCGCAATGCTCACTACTATAACGCCTGCTATTATGCTCAGCATCTTCACGCTCCTGGTCTTTCTGTAGCTCATTGCGGCAACAACTATTATTACTATTGCAGCCGGAAAAGTCGCAAGAGACGATGTCAATATCACAGAAAGAGGCAGGTTGCCGAAGACGACATAGTTCTGTATGATGTTGCCCACGTTTGAAGTAAGCAGAGAAATGAGCACAAGCACTGAAGAAAGGATTACGAAATAGTCGTAAGACATTGTCGCTCTCTTGCTGGAAAGCAAACGGATGGATCCCATGGCGAGGAAGTCCACAATCAAGACCACTACCAGCAGATACAGATCTATGAGGAACTCGCTGTATACTCCGAATGCGAAGGCAATTTCCAATATGACACCGATTGCGAAGGACCAGAGCCCAAGGCTCCAGAACAGGTAGCTCGAATTCCTCTTGCGCATATACCCTAGGGTGAGATAGTAGGCAAGTATGACTGTCAATACCAGGATTATGATAGTCGAGAGTTCCACAACAGCTTGCAATCCAACCATGATTTCAACTCAGTATCCTTCCCCGTTCGGTTTCTTTAAGTATACTGCACTGATGAAGTAGGCAATGTAAATCACAAGCAGCGTGCCTCCTACAGCACTTACAACGCTGATCCAGAAGCCCGATGCTGAGTTTGTCATGTATGTGAGCAGACTCGCCGTGTTTCCAAAGACTGCAGGATACTCTACAACCCCGAAGCTAAGTATCACGAGCAGAGGCCAGACTATGGCGAAAAGCCTGGTTGCGCCGCTGCCCCTTAACAATGAAAAGAGATAAATCGCTATGAAGATTGTCAGTCCTGCTAGCGAGTAGAGCGCAAGAGAGCCTTGAAACAGGAAAGGCAGATAAACCGCAAAAGCAACAGAGAGGATGCCAAACGAGAGAATTCCAAACATCATTGTCACAAACTTTCTGCTTCGAATCCCGAAGAACGACTCTACCGAGAAAAGTCCCAACAGCACTAATCCAGCAAATGCGATTATGTTGAAGGGATTGAAGAGCACCGAGAGGATCTCGATTGAGGCATTATCGACATTTATCCCTATCCCGCTTACAGCAGATGCGAATACCGAGGCCACAAGGAAGTAGGTTATCAGCGTGGCAAGGCTGTAGATCTTCAGATATCTGTCGTGCTTTGCAGGGTCGCTCGTATATCCGCTGTAAGATATGAATGCATTCCTGAGTATGAAAGCGAGCGCGGCCACCATCAATGGGATTATGTATGCGTAGCCCACCACGTTGAGCAGCAGCGGATACGTGGCTTCAAAGTTTACCAGATAGAAGACTGCGAACGTGCCGTTTAGCTGCCAGAGTGGTCCTATGAACTTCTGCAAGCGGTTGCGAACATCTTCATCCTTGTTTTTCAGGAACGTCAGCGCGACTCCAAGCTCTAAGGTGAAGAGCGTGAAGAATACTGCGAAGATCACGTAGTTTATTATGTAAAGGAAGTTCATGCCTTCAACACCTCCTCAAGCTTTTCAGCGCGCAAGACCCTGTTCAGGACGATTATCGTGAACGGTATCACTGTTATGTAAAAGAGAGCAAGGAGCGCCATGATCGGCAGCACACCAGTAGAGTAGTTGGCTGCTGATGCAACGGTCATCACGTTGTATATTATCCACGGCTGTCTCCCAAGTTCCTCCATTATCCATCCGTCTTCCAGTACAAACAGGCCGAAGACTCCGGCAGCAACCAGCAGCCAAAGGACAGTCTTGTTCTCCAATGGTTTCATGCGCAAAAAGGCCATTGCTACGATCAAAAACATCAGCAATCCTTCAAGAAAACCCCCGAAGACGACAACGTCGAACATGACGTGCAGAGGAAAGAGCGGAGGCCATGTGCTCTGAGGATAAGAACTGAGACCTGGCACGCTACCCGACAGGCTTCCTGTGGCGAGCAGGCTCTGCAAGCCCGGGATTGCTATGTAATACTTGTATGAACCATTTATGAACAACCCTCCTATGTACTCGGGAGCGTTGGCCATCGGCACGAGATCCGCCTCAAGCGCTGCGTACTTCTCTGGCTGCAGAGAATAGAGGCTGGTTATGGACACGATTCCCGTTACCAGAGCTGCGAGAGTGGCCACGATGCCTATTGCGAAGGCGATTCGCATACCGCTGCCGTAGTAGCGCCTGAGCACATCCGAATCAGATTTTATGAAGCCGTAGGCAAGGTATGCGAGAATCAGCATGATTCCTGCGAAATACGAGGTGGCCAGCACATGCGGAACCTCGACCCCTGCTGAAGGCGAAGAGAAGACGGCTGTAGGGCTTATGTCTGTGAGGTTTCCGGTCTGAAGGTATGTCTGAATATTGAAGCCGACGGGTGTGTTCATGAAAGCGTTTAGGAGCGTGATGAACATTGCGGTCGCCGCAGATCCGATTATTATGATGACCGACGCGAGCCAGTGGCGCAGCTTGCCCCAGTCGCTGTCGAACGTGTGGACGTATATCGCTATGAAGATCGCCTCTGTGAAGAAGGCGAAGACCTCCATGTAGACCGGGAGTATTGCCACCTGCCCCGCGAGCGCCATGAACTTTGGCCAGAGCAGGAAAAGCTCCATAGCCACCACCGTTCCGCTTGCCGTGCCAACAGCAAAGAAGAGGACGAGCGCTTTTGTCATCCTGCTTGCAAGCACCTTGTATCCCGAGTTCCCGCCGCGCATGCTGAGCAGTTCTGCCGCTGATATCATCACGGGCAGCGACATCCCTATTACGGCCAGGATTATGTGGACTGCGAGCGAAAAGCCCATCAGCGCCCTGTCGATTATTAGTATATCTACCAGTAAAGCACCAAACAAGCCATATTATCTTGCTGGAAGTTTTTTTATTTCTTTAGAGTGCAGTAAGTAGGGTAGAAATGCCGTCTTTCAAGCTTCAGAGCGCCACCGAGTACCTGATGACCTACTCCTGGGCGATACTGATCATAGCTCTCGTGGTCGCAGCGCTGTTCGCAATCGGCCTCTTCAAACCGAGCGTCGGGACCCAGTGCATACTCCCAGGAGGCCTTGCATGCTCAAGCGTCTTCCTTTCCAGCAACGGGTTGCTGACCATAAACCTGCTCCAGGTGACCACTGCGCCGATAAATGTCACTTCTTACGGATGCAACAAGAACAACACAGTGGCCCACATGTACTGTCCCAATTCTGTCTGCCCCGCACCCCCAGACAACCAGGTAAGGATGCTTATAGGAGCGAACTACACCTTCAATGTTGAGTGCTGGTCAGGAGGATCGGCCTACAACGGGGTAGTTGGCGGAGCCTACACAGGCTACATAATCATAAACTACACTGATTCGAATAGCGGGTTTCCCCATACAGTGGAAGGGCAGTTGGCTCTTTCAGTCAGCTGATCACGAGCACTTCGTGTAGCCGCAGTTTTTGCACGTATAGCAGCCGCTTTCATAAACGAGCATCTTCTCGCTGCACTCCGGGCAGTCCTCTGGCTGGACCCTGTCCTGTTTCTTTGAGTCTCCAAAGCCCACAGCCATCTGCCTCCCATCCTCGAGCTGCTCTTCCTGCTTACCGTGCTCTGAGAGTGGGCTCGCCTTGAAGCTGCTTACGCCCAACGCTATTTCCAGAGATTTTGCAATCGCGTCTGGAACGCTGTAAAGCTTCAGTCCGCGGTCCCACGTTATCGAGTCATTCGCCTTTATTCCCTTAAGGCTCGCTATTACGTCGGTGAGATCTCCGTTTAGCTGCAGGTATCTGCTTATCAGCCTTCCTATCGCCTCTGTGTAGCTCTTCTCCTGGCTTCCGGTGTGACCCATGTTTATGAAGACCTCTCTTATCTGACCTTTCTCATCAATGTTAGCGGTTACGTATAGAGAGGTGCCCTGCATCCTCAGCTTCACGGTCTTGCCGACCATCGCCTGCGGCCTGTCCCATGCCTTCTCCTCCGGTTTCGCCTTTGCCTGCTGCCTCTTTTCCTCCTCCTCCGTTATCAGCACGCCTTCCCTCGATCCTTCGCGGTATACCGTTATGCCCTTGCATCCTGCCTTCCAGGCCATCATGTATATGTCTCCTACCTGCTCCGCTGTTGTGTTTTCAGGCAGGTTGACCGTTGAAGAGATTGCGCTGTCTATGTGCTTTTGTATGATTCCCTGAAGCCTGACCCTGAACTCCGGCTTTATCGTGTGCGCAGCAACGAAGAAGCTCGGCAGGTTAGCGTCATCCTTGAGCCCCGCGACCCTCATGTAATCCAGGACGAGCGGGTGGTAGACCTTGAAGAACTCCTTACTAAGCGACTCTGACCTGCGTGTATAGCTGAACGCGAATATCGGCTCTATGCCGCTAGATGTACCCGCGAGCACTGAACCGCTGCCAACCGGCGGCACCGTGAGCAGAGCCACATTCCTCAATCCATCTTTCGCTATCTTCTCCCTTATTTCTGTGTTCAGCGTCTGTATGAACGGCATCGAAAGGTGCTTCTGCTTGTCAAAGAGCGGGAACGAGCCTTTCTCCTTGGCTATCTTCGTGCTCTCGTCATAGGAGCTGTTCTTTATGCTTTCAAAAAGCTTGTTGATGAATGTCAATGCCTCCTCGCTGTCGTACTTCATCTTGAGCTTTACCAGCATGTCGCCCAGTCCTGTGACTCCTAGTCCTGTCCTCCTGCTCTTGCTGACGGCTTCTGACTGAAACTTGAGCGGATGCCTGTCGTTGTTGTAGTCGAGGACGTTGTCAAGGAAGCGCATAGCATATCTGACCGCCTTCTCCAGGCTTGCCCAGTCTATTCGGGCGTTTTCGGTGAATGCATCGAGCACGAAAGCCGACAAGTTCAGGCTACCGAGGTCGCATGCGCCGTAGGCCTGCAGCGGCTGCTCGGAGCACGGGTTGGTGGTTATCACCTCCATTCCGTTGTACTCGCTCGGCGAGTACTTCTTCATAGTGTCCCAGAAGACAAGGCCCGGCTCTGCCCAGTCTCTTGCCGACTTGACCAGCTCGTTCCAGAGTAGCCTTGCTTTCACCTTCCTCTCCATGTTTACCTTGTCGTTGTGGAACCTGAGCGTAAAGTCTGTGTCAGCCTCAACTGCCCGCATGAACTCATCGGTTATCTTTATGCTTATGTTTGCGTGCCTCACCTGCGTCCTGTTCTGCTTCACTCTTACAAACTCCGCCACATCAGGATGGTCGACGCTGATCGTTATCATGAGTGCCCCGCGCCTGCCGTTCTGGCCGATCGTGTGCGTTGTCTCGCTCATTATTTCCATGAAGGAGACCGCACCGCTCGAGAAGACAGCACTGTTGTTTACAGGTGCGCCCCTCGGCCTGAGCACGCTTATGTCGGTGCCCACGCCTCCGCCCAGGCTGTATGTTCTTGCCGCTTCCTTGCACCAATCGAATATCTGTTCTATCGAGTCTCCCTTGACAGGGATTACGTAGCAGTTCAGGAGCGTCGCTCTTTTCCTTGCCCCTGCGCCAAACATTATCCTGCCGCCAGGCACAAACCTGAAATCCTCAAGCAGCCACATGAACTTCTCGTACCACTCGCTTCTCTTGTTGTCATCCAGCTCCACGCTGGCTAGTTCGTGGGCGACCCTGCGCCACATCTCGCTCGGCAGCTTCTCCACCCTGTTGCCATTCTCGTCCCTCATGGCATATTTTTCGTAGAAAACCCGCGCCCTTATTTCGTCCCCGCCAAAGAAATCAAGCGTCTCTTTTGGCAGCCCCACAACATGCTTCTGTACAACCCCCAACTCTTCTTCTTCCTGCAGCTTATTTTTATCATCCATCACAGCCACTATAACACCTTTTCACAAAAAAACAAAACCCCAGCCTATCTATTTCCACACATACCTATTTATTTGTAAGTTTCCAGTTTTGCCCCAAATTGTAATAGAAAGAAGACAAGTAAATCATCATATACGGAAATACACCAACTAGAATCCCTCGAACTCTTTTATCTTCCTCTGTTTTATTCTCTCAAGGGTTTTCCAGTACTCGCGTATGTACGGATTTAGCTTTTTTGTCGAGAGGTTTTCCTTTATTGCCTCCACAGTATTCTTGTCACCCGGATATCCGGAACCAGCATCGACTCCAGCCTCATCGGCTATCCTCTCCATCTCCTCGTCCCTTATGACCTTGGCCATTATGCTGGCTCCTGATACGACAGGATACCTTGCATCGGCCTTGTGCTCTGATATTATCCTGATCCTCGAGCCATCCTTGACCTGGCCCTTGACTCCTACAACAGTGGATGGCTTTTTCGCGAACAATCCTATGCGGATTCCGAATCTCTCGGCCAGCACATCAGGCGAGTCTATGTACATCTTCTCCACATCGCTTTTTAGGCCGTCGATCAGCCTTGCGAAATGCATAGCTTCGAGCTGGTTCAATGAGATTCCTGCACGCATAGCGTTGTTTATCTCATCGTTGCTTATCTTGTAGGTCTTGACCTCCTCGGAAATCGACTGTATCTCATCAAAAAGGAAGGCTCTCTTTCTCCTTGTGAGAAGCTTCGAGTCCCTTACGCCTATGTCAGAGAACTGCTTCTCCTTTCCCTTGCTGACGCAGACGATGCCTATGACAAGCGGCCCTATCACCGCCCCCCTGCCGGCTTCGTCTCCGCCCCCGATTATTATCAAAACACCGTGTATATAATGCTCAAGCTAAGCATTAAAACTTTTCCAAAACCTGAAAATCAGCCTACGCCACGCCCTTCCTGTCGACGACAATGAAGTCGTTCACCGCCATCACGCTGGCATAAGGGACCTTCAGCTTGCCCTCCTTGACATCAAGCTTCTTGACGAATTCGTTGTCAGCGTTCGGCTCAACAACCAAGGCGGTCAACTTGCCCGTAACTTCGTTTATTTCCGCATCGAGGAACCTTCCCAGATCTATGCCATCGCTTGTCATTACTTCCTTGCCGATTAGTTGTTCAGCAATAACGTATTTTACCATGTTTTCGCCTTTGTATGATATTTCTCTATAGACAGAGAATATTTATATCTATTGCGTATTTCTCTTTCTCTTTTTATTCTCGTTAAATGCCATAAGAAGCTCAGACTACTTCCAGGAGTGTCTTCTTCTTCATCGCGTTCAGCACGTGGCCGTAGTCGCGGTAGTGGATGAAAGCGGTGATCGAAAGCGTGTATTCGCCCTTGTCAGTGACGGTATCCCCGAAAACTTCTGCGCGTGCCTCCTTCTCCTCTCCAGGAGCGAGCATGCCGAGGCGCAGCTCCTTTGCAGCTGACAGGCCAGTTGTGTCTAGGCTGAGTCCCTTCGGGACTTCAACAACTATCGAGCTCAGAACGGGCTCCGCTGTAAGGTTCTTCAGTTTGAGAAGCATGAGGGCCGAGCCCTTTCTGTTGGCGTAGAGCCGGTACGGTATGAACTCTGAGGCTATGCGATACGGCAGCGTCCTGCCAAGTTCTTGCGCTGAGTCCTTCTTGCCGAATAGGTCGAGTATCTTCATCAGGTCGCCAACAAAGGAAATGCGGCGTAAAAGTATTTTAAGCTTGTGGCATCAGCTATCAGGATTCTAGGCAAGAGCTAGCATCGGCAA